>NZ_JBHXVE010000028.1:15687-106946 GCF_042672505.1 Streptomyces sp. NPDC127190 | reverse complement strand
CCGCGGACACCAAGGCCGCGGTGTCCAACGCCCATGCCTCCACCGCCGACCAGGCCAAGACGTGCGCCAAGGTCAGCCCGTACCGGACGGTGGAGCTGAACGGGGTGCCGATGACCCCGGCCCAGGCCTACGCGGCCGCGACCAAGATCCCCGACTCCGACTCCTGAGCGCCGGCCCTGCTCAGGGGCTGGCGACGTCGAAGCCGTACCGGAGGGGTTCCTCGGTGACGCCGTAGTCCAGGCGGTAGACGTACACGCTCTCCGCGCGCACCCCCGGCGGCACGCCCGGCGGTGCCGCCTCGGCGGGGCACGGATACGTCACCTGGATCACCCGCGGCCGATGGGCCACCTTCATCCGCATGCCGTCGGCCGGCCCGCCGGCGAGCACGGCGGTCTCCCAGGCGCCCTCGGCGGCGCGGTCGGTGGTCACGTCGGTGGTCTCCACACCGGACAGTTTAGGTGTTGCGCAAGTCGCCGGCCGGGTCTCCGCCGAGCAGCCGCAGCACATCCCGGAGGGTGTGCTCGAAGACCGGCTCCGAGTCCGTCAGCGCGAAGTCCAAGTGCCCGAACACCTCGATGGACACCATGCCGTACAGACGCGACCAGCAGAGCACGACGACGTACAGCGCCTCCAGGGGCGGCTGTTCGGAGTCGATGTGCTCCCGCACCTCCGCCAGCTGGCGCAGCCACTGTGCGTCCAGGGTGCCGGGCTCGGGCAGCGGCAGCGTGCCCGCCCGCCAGAAGTCCAGCATCAGTTCGAGGAAGACCCCGCCGAAGCGCCAGGCGGCGGCATGACTGGGGTCCTCGGGTCCGTTGCCGGAGTCGGGCAGCGGCTTGCTGAACACAAGCGCGAACTCCGCCTCGTGACTCAGCGCCCAGGAGCGCAGCGCCCGGGCCGTGGCGCTGAAGCGGCCCTGGAGGGACTGGTCGGGGGCCTGGTCGCGGGCGTGCTCCAGGGCGGCGGCGAGTTCGTCGTAGACCGCGGCGGTCAGCGCCTGGACCAGTTCGCGGTGGTCGGCGTAGTAGCGGTACAGGCCCGGAGCGGTCATGCCCATCTCGCGCGCGATGGCGCGCAGCGAGACCGCGGCCGGTCCCTCGGCCACCAGCAGCCGGCGCGCATGGCCCAGGATCTCGGCCTTCGTCTCGGCGCGCTGCCGCTCCCGGGCCTCGTCCCGCTGCCGGGCCCTGCGGGTGGTCGCCGAGGCGATCTCGCTGCTCACGGCTGCGTCTCCTGGTTCGTCTGCGGCGCCGCCGACCGGCCCGCCCTTGACAATGTTAACGCCGATCAGCTCTAGTAAACGCCGTTAGCTAACGCCGTTTACTGAGTGGCGTACACGCAGGGGGAGTCATTGTCATGCGGACCACGATCGTTCTGACCTACACCGTCACACCGGCCTGGCTGGCCCTGTCCCGCGAGGAGCGGAACGCGCTGACGGCCGCCCATGTCCAGCCGCTCTTCGCCCGGTACGCCGACCGCGTCTCGGCCCGCTTCTTCGACGCGGAGGCCTTCACCGCCGCCTTCTCCGACTTCGCGCTGCTGGAGACGGAGGACCTGCGGGCGTACTACTTCCTGA
The DNA here is from genome assembly GCF_042672505.1 of Streptomyces sp. NPDC127190. Lineage (NCBI taxonomy): Bacteria > Bacillati > Actinomycetota > Actinomycetes > Kitasatosporales > Streptomycetaceae > Streptomyces > Streptomyces sp. NPDC127190. The sequence goes on along the minus strand of NZ_JBHXVE010000028.1, from coordinate 105,373 downwards.
TCGAGGAGCTGCGCGACTCCCCGCTGATCGCGCAGGGCTACCTGGTCATGAACGACGTCTTCATGGGCGTGGAGGACGGCTTCCGGTCGTACGAGGAGCAGGCCGGCCTCGGCACGGGCGCGACGGCCCGCGCCTGACCGGCCCTCCCGCCTGGTCGTCAGGCGCTGAGCGTGCCGGTGGCCAGCAGGCCGATCAGGACGGCGCCGATGACGATCCGGTAGATCACGAAGGCGTTGAAGGAGTGCTTGGCGACGAACTTCAGCAGCCAGGCGATGGAGGCGTAGGCGACGACGAAGGACACCACGGTGCCGACGGCCAGCGGGACGGCGCCCACGCCCGCGCCGAGGGCGTCCTTCAGCTCGTAGATGCCGGCGCCGGTCAGGGCCGGGATGCCGAGGAAGAACGACAGCCGGGTGGCGGCGACCCGGTCCAGGTCCAGGATGAGCGCGGTGGACATGGTGGCGCCGGAGCGGGAGAAGCCGGGGAAGAGCAGCGCGAGGATCTGCGAGCAGCCGACCCACATCGCGTCCTTGAAGGACGTGTCGTCCTCACCGCGCTTGTGCCGGCCCATCTGGTCCGCGCACCACATCACCACGGAGCCGGCGATCAGCGAACCGGCTACCACCCACAGCGAGGCGAGCGGGCCGTCGATCAGCGGCTTCGCCGCCAGGCCCACGACCACGATCGGGATGGTGGCCGCGATGACCCACCAGGCGAACTTGTAGTCGTGGTGGTAGCGCTCCTCCTTGTTGGTCAGCCCGCGGAACCACGCGGTGACGATCCGCCTGATGTCCTTGAAGAAGTACAGGAGTACGGCGGCGATGGCGCCGACCTGGATGACGGCGGAGAACCCGACGACGGACTTGTCGTCCACCGGGATGTCCATGAGCCCTTCGGCGATCTTGAGATGGCCGGTGGAGGACACGGGGAGGAACTCGGTCACCCCCTCGACGATGCCGAGGACGACGGCCTGACTCACACTGATCGCGCTCATGGGATCCACTTCGGGAGAGAGGGCCGGTGCCCGGCCTCGCATGGCACACTCGGAACAGCAGCTTTTACGCGACTGTAAAACTTTTACGCGACTGTAAAAGGCGAAGGGAGGCGAACGCAAACCCATGGCCATCGATGACCGGTCGGCCGGCCGTCGCCCCAACGGGCAGCTGGAGGCGGAGATCCTCACTGTGCTCCAGCGGTCCGGGAGCGCGCTGAGCGCCGGACAGGTCATGGACCGGCTGGACGACGACCTGACGTACAGCACCGTGATCACCGTACTGAACCGGCTGTACGACAAGCAGGTCCTCAGCCGCACCCGCCACGGCCGCGCCTATGTCTACGCCCCCGTCGCCGACGAGGCCGGCCTCGCCGCCCGCCGAATGCAGGGCGTCCTGGACGAGCGCGGCCGCGACCGGGAGGCGGTGCTGTCCCGGTTCGTGGACGGCCTGTCCAGCTCGGACGAGGAACTGCTGCGCCAGCTGCTCGACCAGGGACCCGGACGGTAGGCCAGGCCCCCATGCACCTGGCCGTCTATCTCCCCCTGCTGCTTCCCCTGCTCGCGTTCCCGGGCGCGCGGATGCTGACCGAGCACTGCGAACCCCGGCTTGCCAGCTGGCTGTCGGCCGGCTCCGCCCTCGTCCTGGGTGCCGCGAGCACCCTCTCGCTCGCCCTGCTCGCCTCCACCTGGCTGGTCCGCAGCCCGCTGCCGGCGTTCCTCGGACACCGGCCGCTCGGGCCGGCCGGGCAGCACCTCCCCGCCCGGCTGCCGGTGGCCGTCGCCGCCGCGGCGCTGCTCGCCGTCGCGGCGGTCGGTGTGCTGCGGCTGCTCGTACGACGCGTGCGCGCGCTGGCCGCCGCCACCCTGGACGCGGCCTGCATGCCCACACGGGACGGGACGGTGATCGTCGACGACCCGGCACCCGACGCGTTCGCCCTGCCCGGGCTGCCGGGCCGCATCGTCGTCTCCACCGGCATGCTCCGCACCCTGGACCGCGCCGAACACGAGATCCTGCTGGCCCACGAACGCGCCCATCTCACCGGCCACCACTACCTCTTCGTCGCCCTCGCCCAACTCGGCGCCGCCGCCAACCCGTTGCTGCGCCCCCTGGCCCACGCCGTCACCTACACCCTCGAACGCTGGGCCGACGAGCACGCGGCCACGGCCACCGGCGACCGGCGCCGCGTCGCCCGCGCCGTGGGCCGGGCAGCCCTGGCCACCCGGCACTCCCGGGCCCGCGGCGGCCTCCCGCCCGCCGCCCTCGGCCTGCTGGGACGCCGGCGCAACCCGCTCCGCGGCGCGGGCCCGGTCCCGCGCCGGGTGGCCGCCCTCCTCGCCCCACCCGTGACCCACCGCCTGCTGCCGGCCCTGGCCACGGCCCTCGTCCTGGCCGCAGCCACCTGCTCCGTCGCGGAAGCCGCCCACGACCTGCACCGCCTGCTGGAACAGCTGCGGGCACTGAACGGCTGACCGGCCCGGACGCGTCCGGAGCTACCGGCTGCACGCCGGCAGCGCCATCACCCCGGCCTCGCCGTACGCGTTGTGACAGTGCAGCCTCCAGGTTGCATCGACCGTTCAGCGACACAAGCTCGTCCGGCATGACCAGATGGTCCTCAGCCTCGCTCTATCGCATGCACCAGATCACGCCACTTCGGCCCCTTTCGCGTTGCGCCTGCAACTTGGGGTGCGAGAGGATGTCCAGCGCACTGTGGGCTGTGGCGTCGCGAGGTGAAGCAGCGGCGATCGAGTAGTCCCGGCACACAACACGCTTACGGGGTGGGTGGATGAAGTTCGACATGGGGTCGACGACCCTGTCGCAGCTCGGGAAGAGCACCGTCGGCTCAAGCGATGACCTGGGCACGCTGATCAGGTTGCTGATCCAGGCGGCCGAACCGCTGGAGGGCAAGTTCAACGGCGCCGGCAAGGCCGCGTTCGACGCCTTCAAGGTGCATGCCGACGAGATCACAGCGGACCTGAACAGCTCGCTGGGCGCGATCCTTGGCGGTCAGTCCGGTATGGACACGGCATTCGGCAGTGGTGACATGGAGTTGGGTGACAACGCGCACCAGAACATGGGCGCTGCCAACTTCGACGCCGCCCGCTTCGGCGCGCGGTAACCGACGTTGAAGAGGAACTCACCGCTATCGTCACCTTTTTCAAGGGGGACTCGATCATGGCTCAGAATCAGGACCGCCGCTCGTACGACACCGGTGCCTCCGCCGACGTACAGACCAGCCTGTCCGGAATCATCGGCCAGTTGGAGCGCGTGCTGACCGACCGCGACCGGGCGGTCAAGGCTGCGATGGCCGACTTCCAGGCCGACGGTGTCTCGGACGAGTACCACGGCAAGGAGGTCCGCTGGCACAAGGCCGCGGCAGAGGTGCGCGAGATCATCCGTCTGGTCCGCAACACGCTGGAACAGAACGACGGCACCGCTCAGGCCACCCTCGCCAAGGCGAAGGCTGCGGTCGACAACATCGGCTGACCGGCGGTTGGCGGTGTCCCTCTCCGCTCCCCTCGGCCGCTCGCCCGAGCAGGCTATGCATCTGTAGCCTGCGCGACCATGGCTGACATGTTCGAGCTGATGCTCGCGTTGGACCTGCGTGACGAGTTGTCGGCGGGGGAAATCACGGAGCTGCGATGGCATCTGGGAGCCGGCCCCCAGCCGGACACATTCCGTATCGTCACCGAATTTCCGGTCGTGGTGGAGGACGAAGACGGAGAGTTCGTCATCGAGGATCAACCCGAGCCCCTTCTCGGACAGCAGGGTGGTGGCTACAAGATTGGAGGCGCACTCGTCTCCGTGCTGCTGCGTCTGCGGGACACGGGGCAGGAGGGCTGGGCGCTGACCAGCCGGCAGGAGATCCATCCGGACGATTTCGAGCGCATGGGAGAACTCCTCAGCTGGCTGGCAGCCAGGGCCGGCGAGCGGCACGGAGGCTCCGACGGCGAGATCCGTCTGGGGTGGATTCGGTTCCACGAAGAGCGCCTGCCTGCGCCTTTGGTGGTGCGTGACGGCACAGTCGTCTGGCCGTCATAGGTCCGCGAGAAGATGTCCGACGAGCACCCGCGTGTCCAGTGAACCGGATTTGAGTGATGTCAGCCCAGGATTACGACAGTCAGCTTCTTGAGTCCGTGGCGGTGCGGCGTCGGCGGTTGCGTGATGCCGTGTTGTTCGGGGCGCAGCGGCAGCGGCGGACCGTGGACGAGCGGCTCGGGAAGGCCTTCGCGGGGGTGGTGATCGCCGCCGTGGTGTGTGCCGGGTGTGTGGGGTGGTCCTTCATCGCACATCGCGTGATCGGAAAGGCTCCGTACGGGACCTCTGTGCCTGTGTCCACGCCCTCCGGTCAATCCACCGCTTCACCACAGCCTGGGAAATCGGCCCGATGATAGGTTCGAAAGCGTGATATCCCGGGGGACTGTGAGCCGTACGGCACTGAGTCGAGTCACATTGGTCGGTGAGCGGCGTCGGGTGGATCTGGTGCTGCCGGCCCGGGAACCTGTCGGGCTGCTGTTGCCCGAGGTGATGCGGCTGCTCGACGACCGGGTGGCCGAGCATCCGCAGGCCCGGCACCTGGTGACGGCCGACGGAAGTGCTCTGGAGCCGGATGCCACGCTGGAGTCGGCGGGAGTGCCCGACGGTGCTGTACTCCGGCTGGTCAGGGTCGAGGACGCGCCATCCGCGCCGGTGGTCCATGACGTGAGTGACGAGGCTGCCGGCGATCTGGATGTGCGGGCCTGGCGGTGGAACGCGCAAGCGCGGCGGATCACGGCCGCGGGCGCGGGTGTGGTCTGGGCGTCGGCCGTCGGTTTCATGGCGCGCCAGGGGTTCGAAGCCGAGACTGCGGGATGGTCGCTTTTGGTAATCGCGGCGGTGGCCGCGGTGGCCGGTGCACTGCTGGGGCGGGCCGGGCACAAGGGGCTTGCCGCCGCTCTGGTCGTGGTGAGCGCCGCTGTGGGCGTGCAGGGCGCCTGGTCGGTTGCCGACGCACAGGGCTGGCCGGGAGCGGTGCGGTTGGCCGCCGTGCTCTCCGTCCTGGTGGCGGCGCTGTTGCTCCTCGGGTGGTTCTCGCCGTTCGGGCGGGGTGCGCTGGTCGGGGCAGCGGCACTGGCCGGAGCCGGTGCGTGCTGGGAGGTGGCGCTCGCGTTCCAGCCCGGCGGAGCCGGCACGGTCGGTTCGGCACGCGCCGGGGCTCTGCTCGCCGTCGTGTCCGTCGTCGCGCTGGGCGTGCTGCCCCGGCTGGCGCTGGCGGCGTCCGGTCTGTCCGGGCTGGACGATCGGCGCTCCGCGGGCTCGTCCGTCGGTCGCTACCAGGTGGCCACCGCGTTGGCTGCCACGCATCGGGGGCTGGCGCTGGCGACGGTCGTCACCGCGGTCTGCGGTGCGGTCGCCGGAGTGCTGGCGGTGCGTACGGTGACGGTGTGGACGGTGTGGCTGGCTGTCGCCGTGGCGTTCGTCCTCGCGCTGCGGGCGCGTGCCTATCCGCTGGTGGCGGAAGTGGCCGTACTGCTCGCGGCATCCATGGTGGTGGCGCTGCGGCTGGCGTGGTTGTGGCGGGAGCACTCGGGAGCCCCGGCACCGCTCGCCGTTCTCGGCGTACTGGTCGTGGTGTCCCTGGGTGTGCTGGCCGTGCAGCCCGCCGAGCATGTCCGGGTTCGGCTGCGCAAGGTTGGCGACGTGCTGGAGTCGGCTGGTGTGGTCGCTCTGTTCCCGTTGGTCCTCGGGGTGTTCGGAGTCTACGGGCGGCTGCTGGGCACCTTCGCGTGAGGTGGTGGTGATGACGACTTCCGGCCGTTGGCAGGACGAGGTGCTGCGTGAGCTGACCGCGGGCCCGGCCGACGAGGCGCGCGAGCAGTCTGCGCCGGGTGACGCCAGGCCGCCCTTGCCCGTGCGCCACACGGACGAGGAGCGTCCCAACCCGGGGCGGCCGTCCCGCGAACACCACACCACGGGGCCGGTTTCGCGCGGGGACGAGGAGCGGTCCGCCCCGCAGACCCCGGCTCAGGTATCCCCGCGCCCCGTGACCGAGGTTTCACCGGCGCCGCCGGCCCAGCCCCATCCCGGTACCGGATCCCCTGCTCCCGGCGCCGGGGCAGTCCCGCAGCCCCCGGCGACGCCACCGAACGCCTCCCCCGCTGAACGGCCGCCCCGCCAGGTGCGGCTGCCCATGGTGGCGCCCGAGCCCGTGCCGACACTCGACCCGCGCCTCGCCATAGCGCTCGGTTCGCCCCCGCACGGTGATTCGCTGGTCCGGCGTTCGGGTCGGTCGCTGCGCAGGCTGACCTCGTCGGCCGCGCAGGAGGTCGCCGTGGAGAGCCGGCTGGGCAGCATGGTGCAGCAGCCGGTGACCACGGGCCGGGTGATCGCGGTGACGTCGATCCGTGGTGGAGTGGGCAAGACCACGACCGCCGCGCTGCTGTCGCGGGCGTTCAGCCACTACCGGCACGACCCCGTGCTCGCTCTGGAGGCGGACGCGGCCCTGGGCACGCTGCCGGTGCGCATGGGCGCGCAATCCGTACGCTGGTCGTGCGTCGAACTGTCTCAGATCCTTACTCCATCGATGCAACTGACCGATGTCACCGGGTACTTGGTGCCGGTAGCGGATGGTGGCTGGCTGCTGCCCGCGAGCCAAGGGCGGGTGGGCGCCCCTCTGGACGTTGCGACCTACCGCACCGTGACGCTCGCCCTGCGGCGTTACTTCGCCGTCACGGTCGTTGACTGCGAGACGTTGCCCGGCGAGGTGGCCAGAACGGCGATGGACACCGCGCACGCACGTGTGGTCGTCGCCCCGCTCACGGCCGAAGGGGTGGGCGGTACCCGCATCGTCCTGGACTGGCTCGGTGGGCTGCCGCACGCCGCGCTCGCCTCCACGGTGGTGGCCCTCACCTCGAACACTCCCGATGCGAACCTCGACCTCAAGGCGGCCACGGCCCATTTGCGGGAAACCGGAGTCACCCTCGTGCATCTGCCCTACGACCGGCACCTGGCCGGTGGCGGACCGATCATGCCCGATCGGCTGGGTGCGGCCACGCGCCGCGCGGCCACCCAGCTCGCCGCCGAGACCCTGCAGAGGGCGGTGCGGGTGCGTTGACCCAGCAACAGGTCCATCGCCCCGCCCGCTCGACGCGTCCGCTGCTCCCGCCTGCGGCTCGCACGATCGAGCCGCCGCCGAACCTGCCGGAGGGCAAGACCGGCAGCCCGGCAACCGCGCTGCTGCCGATGGCCGGCGTCATGAGCTCGGTCGTGATGATGACGGTGATCCGCTCCAGCCAGTTCGCGGGCCTGGGCGCTGTCGTGCTCGTCATCGCGCTGCTCGGTGCGCTCGCGCTGTTCCTGTCACAGCGTGGCAAGGCCCAGCGACAGCGGCGCGTTCAGCGTGAGCGGTACCTGGAGTATCTGGAAGAGCTGCGCGCTGAGTTGGGAGCGGAGGAGCGTGAGCGTCGTCGTGCCGCTCGGCTGCTGCACCCCGCGCCCGCGGCCCTGTACGACGTGCTACGTGATCCCGCGCGGCTGTGGGAGCGGCGTCGCACGGACGCGGACTTCCTGCACCTGCGGGTGGGTGTCGGTGACGTACCCGTGCAGGAGCTGACCATCGGCCGGCAGGCAGTCGGAGGCGTGCTCACCCCCCCCGACCCGTTCATGCTGAACGAGGCGCGCGCCCTGGAGGCCCGGTACACCACCGTGTCCGACTATCCGCTGACCGTGCCCCTGGACCGGGCAGGCAACGTCAGCATTGTCGGTGACCGCGCAGGAGTGCTGCGCATCGCCCGGTCCCTGCTCGTGCAGGCTGCCGTGACCCACGCACCGGACGACGTCGCCATCGCGCTCGCCGCCCCCGGGGACCGTATCGAGGAGTGGGAGTGGGCGAAGTGGCTCCCTCACGTCCTTGACCCGCAAAGCCATGACGGCGCCCTCGCCGCGCGCCGTATCGCCCCCGGCATGGCTCAGCTGGCCCAGGTGATCGGCACGGATCTGGGGCGGCGCGCCTCTTACGCGGCCGAAGTGCGCCGCGGGCTGTCCGACAACAAGGCGCTCGCCCTGACCGACCGGCTGCTGGTCCTCAGCGACGCGTACGGGGAGAACGCCATCGAGCTACCGCGTCCGGACGCCGCCGTCGCTCTGGACGACATGGGCGTCACGGTCCTGCACCTGCTCACCGAACAGGTTCACGAGCCTGATCACGTCTCCCTACGGATCACCGTCGACGGCGACCAGGTCACCTTGGAGGATCTGCGCGGAGAGCAGGTCGTACGGACGGACGGGGTCGTCGACCGCACCGGACTCTCCGAGGCCGAGGGCCTCGCCCGGGCCCTCGCGCCGCTGCGGCTGTCCGCCGAGTCCGCTGTCGACGGCACCCCCGTCTCCGGGCCCGTCGACTTCCCGCAGCTGCTCGGCATCGACGACATGGCCGCCCTCGACCCGGTCCGGACGTGGGCGCCGCGCGGGAATCGGGACTTCCTGCGGGTGCCGATCGGTCTGGACGACCGGCATCGACCGGTGCTGCTGGACCTGAAGGAGTCTGCCGAACTCGGCATGGGTCCACACGGGTTGTGTATCGGCGCCACCGGCTCCGGAAAGAGCGAACTGCTCCGCACCCTCGTACTGGCCCTGGTGACGACGCACGCGCCAGAGGACCTGGCGATGGTCCTCGTCGACTACAAGGGCGGTGCCACGTTCGCCCCCTTCGCTGCTCTGCCGCACGTGGCCGGCGTCATCACCAACCTGGAGAACCAGGCCGGACTGGTCGAGCGGGTGCACACATCCCTCGCCGGTGAGATCAAGCGCCGCCAGCAGGTCCTCAAGGACGCGGGCAACGTCGCCGACATCGGGCACTACCGCACCATGCGCGCCACCACCCGGCCCGACCTCGAACCGCTGCCGCATCTCTTCGTCGTCATAGACGAGTTCGGTGAACTCCTCACCGCGAAACCGGACTTCATCGACCTGTTCCTATCGATCGGCCGCATCGGCCGCTCCATCGGTGTCCATTTGTTGCTGTCCAGCCAGCGCATCGAGAGCGGCAAGCTCAAAGGGCTGGAGACGTACCTGTCGTACCGGCTCGGTCTGCGCACCTTCTCGGCGGACGAGTCGCGTACGGTCCTGGAGACCACCGACGCCTTCCACCTGCCGCCCCTGCCCGGCTTCGGTTACCTGAAGGTCGACACCTCCACCTACACCCGCTTCAAGGCCGGCTTCGTCTCCGGCGCGTACCGCGGCCCCGTCGTACCCGAGAGCACCACCGACGCCGAACCACTCGCCTGGCCATATCCCGCCTTCAACGCGCCCGCTGCCGCGCCGGGCGAGGAGGAGCCGGTGCCGCGTGAGCGCGAGACCGGACCGACGGTCCTCGGCGTCGCGGTCGACCGGCTCACCGACGCCGCCGAACCGGTGCGCCGGATCTGGTTGCCCCCGCTGCCCGAGGCCGTCACCCTCGACACGGCCGCCGGCCCGATACAGGCATCCGCCGACGGCCTCCGGCTCACCTACCCCGACGGCCCGTTGCGGGTGCCGCTGGGTGTGCTCGACGATCCGGCCCGGCAGTGGCAGGGCCCGTGGGTGCACGACCTGAACACCGCGGGCGGACACACCGCCGTCATCGGCGGCCCCGCCTCCGGCAAGACGACCCTGCTGCGCACCCTCGCACTCTCCCTCGCCCTCACCCACACCCCCCGCGAGGTCGCCGTCTACGGCCTGGACCTGGCCGGCGGCGGACTGAGTACCCTGGCGGACCTGCCGCACGTCGGTGGCATCGCGACCCGCGCCGACCACGAACGCGCCACCCGCACCGTCGCCGAAGTGCGAGCCATGCTCGCCGAGCGCGAGGGGATCTTCCGCGGACGAGGCATCGACTCGGTCGATCAGCTGCGGGCCTTGCGCGGACGAGGTGAACTTCCCCGGCTCGGCTCCACCGACATCGTCCTGCTCATCGACGGATTCGGAGCCCTGCGCGACGAGTTCGCCCACCTGGACGACGATGTGGCCGACCTGCTCAAGCGCGGCAGCGGCTATGGCATCCACGTCGTGGCGGGCATGCTGCGCTGGAACGACGTGCGCCTCGCCACCCAGTCGCTTTTCGGCAGCCGCATCGAACTGCGTCTGAACGACCCCGCCGACTCCACCGTCGACCGCAAGCTCTCCGAGACCCTCTCGGCGGACACGCCCGGCCGGGCCCTGACAGACGGCAAACTGTTCGCCCAGACCGCACTCCCTCGCATCGACGCGCACGCCACGACGGACGGCCTCGGCCCGGCCCTGGAGCAGGCGGCGGCCACGCTGCGCGCCGCCTGGCACGGTGAGACCGCCGCGCCCGTGCGAGTGCTGCCGACCAGGCTGCCCGCGGAGCGCCTGCCCTCCAGCGTGGCGGAACCGCGTGCGATCCCGATCGGCGTCGACCAGGAGACCCTCTCCGCGACCGTCCTGGATCTGTTCGGCGCTGACCAGCACCTGCTGGTCCTCGGCGACAACGAGTGCGGCAAGACGAACCTGCTCAGGCTCGTCTCCCGCTCCCTCATCGACCGCTACAACAAGGACGAGCTGGTCTACGGCGTGTTCGACCCGCGGCGTGGCCTGCGGGGAGTGATCCCCGAGCCGTATCGCGGCGGCTACGCGCACAACGCCGCGCTCTCCCAGGCACTCGCCACCGGCATCGCCACCGAGCTGGCAAAACGCCTTCCGGAGGCCCCCGACCCCGACGCCCTGACCGATGAGCCGTCGTTCACCGGTCCGCGCATCGTGATCCTCGTAGACGACTACGACATCCTCACCGCCGCCGGCCAGCAGCCCCTCACCCCGTTCCTGCCGTACATGGCCTCCGCCCGCGACATCGGCCTGCACTTCGTCGTCACCCGCCGGGTCGCCGGGGCCTCGCGGGCCCTGTACGAGCCGTTCCTGACGGCACTGCGCGAAACCGGCGCCACGGCCCTGGTGATGACCGGTGACCGCACCGAAGGCCAGCTCTTCCCCGGCCTGTACGCCTCCGCCCAGCCGCCCGGCCGCGGCACCCTGGTGCGCCGCGGCCGCCGCCACCAGCTGATCCAGACCGCCCTTGCATCCGGGACGTGACCCATTGAGGGGTTCGGCGTGCCTTTGGCCAGAAGCGTGTGGCTGCTGCAACAACCGATCTGATAGGGATGAATGTCCTGTTGTCAGTAGCGCGTGCGATGCTGAGCAGCGCTGAGTGACATATCTGCCGGTGACACAGCGGGGGTTGACGTGACGGGGTGGGACATCAGTCCCAGCGGAGTGGAGTCCATTCTGTCCTTGGTGGGTCTTGCGGCCGACGACTTGAGCAAGGACATCAAGGGCTACGCGACGAGCGTCCAGGACGCGGCGGAGTCCGCGGGCACGATCAGCGGCCCGTACTGCGGTAGCCCGCCGGTGGGGCCGGTGGGTGCCGCGGTCGCAAACTTCGTGTCCGACACCGAGGGCTCGATCAAGTTCATGGCGGCCCGTATCAAGAAGACGATGGACGGGACCGTCAAGGCGACCGGTGCCTACATCGATGGTGATCTGGCCATGGCCGCCCGGGCCCAGCGTGAGGCGGCCAAGGCGCCCACGCCGGCCGAGCTTCAGGCTGTGGGCGAGAAGACGAAGCACCACGGGGGCGGGGCATAGTGGACATGATCGAGCCGGGGGGTATACCCCAGTACACCGGCGACTTCGGCACCTTGTCCAAAGCAGTCAGCGCGCTGCGCACCCACGCGATCGGCATACGCAACGCCGGCCAGGACGTTCACTCACGCTTCCAGGCGACGGCCGCGTTCTACAAGGCGCCGGAGGCGGACCAGCTCTTCTCCTCCACCCAGCCGGTGATGGACACGGCGGACGAGTTCGCCGGCCATATCGAGTCCCTCGCCGACGCCCTGGACACCTTCGCCGCCGAAGCGAAGCCCTTCGCGGACCGCTTGAAGCATCTGAAGGAGAAGGCGATCGCCTTCGTCGACAGCGTTGAGGGCGACGACGGCTGGACGAAGGACCAGCAGAAGGTCGACAAGCACAACGCCCTCATGCACGGCGTGGCGGAAGCCGTCGTGGGCTTTCAGAAGGCGGAGCACAACGCGGCGGTCAAGATCGGCGCCATCAGCCCGGCGCTCTGCCGCCCCGTCGGCGACGAGGGCGGCACGTACGGCATCAGCGTCGAAAAGCTCGAGTCCATGCCCGACCTGCCGTGGGGCACTCCCGTTGCCCGCACCTACGACCGCTGGAGCATGGACTGGTGGGGCCACGGCATCAAGAGCTGGGCCTGGGACGGCATCGTCAAAGACAGCGTCTGGGGGGGCTTCGTCGGCCTGGGCACCTTCGAGGACAACCTCCTGGGCGTCAACGGCTCCGACGCACAGCACCAGACCTGGGACGGCCTCAGGCGCACCGTCGTCGGCGCCTACGCCTACGGCATGGACGCGGTCGGCGAGGGCGACCACCTCTCGGACTGGCAGCGGGACAGCAAGGCGTACGCCAAGGAGTTCGGCAAGCAGTTCATCGCCTACGACGAGTGGCACAAGGATCCGGCTCGTGCCCACGCCGTCACCACCTTCAACCTTCTCACCGTCATGGGGGGTGCGGGCGGGGCGCTCGCGAGGCTGGGCAAGGGAGCCAGATTCGTCGAAGCCGCCGGCACGGTGGCCAAGGTCGGCGGTGCCCTGGATCCGATCTCCGGCGCCGCGAGGGCGGCGAGGGCCCTGTCCGATCTGCCGAAGGTCTCCGAGGTGATGACCAACGTCAGCGAACACCTGCGGCTGCCGAAGACGAGGTTCCCCGACGGCGCCCTGGACGACCTCAGCAACCGCTACAGGGTCGACAAGAACGGCAACTTCATCGCCCTCAAACCCGACGGCATGCCTGACATCAGCCCGGTCAGGCATGAGCCTGCCGCCGGTGACCGCGTGTCTCCTTCCGGGCCAGATGATCGAGAACTCGCTGGCGTCGGAGGCCGCGCTCCCGAAGCCGCCTCCCAAGGGGGTGGCCACCTTTCGCCGCGCGGGAGTCTTGATCCGGTTGGTGGCGGTCATAGTCATGAAGCCTCAGCTGATGGCAGTCGCGCGGGAGACTCTCACATCGCCGGGGCGGATCCACACGCCGAGCACCAACACGGCTCTGGTGGTTCGGCCTCGGAACACCACCATTTCGGTCAGTCCGAGGCCGGCGGCGGGGGTGGCGGAGGGAACTCAGACGGCGGCCCCGTGGGACATGGGCAGACCCCAGAACCGGTTCCAGGTCCTCTTGAGCTCGGCGGCGAAGCGGAGCAGCGGCTCCGCGAGGCGCTGGACAACATACCCAAGAACAACATCAAGCCGAAGGTGCTCGAGACGGCCATCAGTCGGTTGGCGGAATCTGCTTCCGGGCGAGAGGTGGCCGACATCATCAGCTCTGGTCACTTTGCCAAGAGTCCCGGGTTTAGGGACGCAATTTCGATGCTCGGATCGAGTAAGCCGGATCAATTCCCTCGGGCTATTGATCAGCTTCGTCTCGGTGAACAGTTGTATCAGCGCGGACTCCGAAAAATTGAGTTCGAGGTGAAGAACCAATCAATCAAGGCTGATCTCGATGTGCGAGTAACGGACGATTCGGGCCATAGTTGGGGCTACCAGTTGAAGCGACTCAACAACCCGAAGAACCCGTTCAACTCCATCTCCAAGCCCGACCACCTTGGTCAGCTTTCCAAGTCGGAAGCCGACCACAAGATCATGCTCGTGGACGGCCAGGGCACTGTTGCCGAGTGGGAGCAGAGGGGAATCCCGGAGGAACTTCTCCAGGTTCACCGTGGTGAGCACCCGTTCAAGAGTGACAAGGGACGTGGCATCCTGTTCGTGATCCGGCTCGAGGACGGGACGATCGTGATTCCGCCTGGGGCCAAGGTTGATCCACGAGGAGTTCTGTGATTACGACGATTGATCCTGTGGGCAGTTGGTCCTGGGAGACCAAGGTTGCCATCCCGGGGAGCGCCCTGTTCGTACGATGCACGCGACAGGTGCTCGATGTGTGGGCGACTCTTCAGTCACTCGGCCTTGCCGGATCGAGGGCACAGGCGGACATCACCGTTGGCGCTGCAAGCGGCAGTGCAGCAGTGCTGCAAGTGGAAAAGGCTCCGGTGGAATCACCTGAGGCCGGAGCCGAAAGCACGCTCCTGGATGCGTTGAGCCCACTGAGCGGACAGAACGTTGGGTGCGTGACGATTGACCTGTCGCTTCCCGGGGCGCCATTGCGCAGTGGAGTACCTCACCCAGTTGAACAACTCTTCATCGTATCGATCGACATGTGGCCTAGCGGTGCCATGACGGCGACTCTGCACACGTTCTCCGATGCCTGGCTGTCGCATGACTTGCGTGGCCATAGGCAGCCTGACGTGCAAAAGGAGAATGCACCTCGCCTCAAGGCCGCTCTTGCCGCCATCACGGAGCTGATCGGGGCACCAGTCCAGCCATGGGACCCCGGCTCTCACGGCGCACCGACAGAGTACGGATTCGAGGATTTCCCCGACGATGATCCAGACCTTCTCGATTCGTGGTACATGTTCGAGATTCCGCGGCGCACCGAGCAGCTAGGGAAAAAGATCCCCCAAGACGCACCACGCTATGAAACGGAGACCTCGGCGCCCGTCGTTTTCGTTGATGTGTCGATCAACGGCCGGATCATCGGCTATCTGTGGGCATCTGAGAGCGACGATGCCGCAGGTTACGAGCCACGAACAGCGGCGGGTCACATCGCAGTCGACGCTGCGGCAGACTGGTTGGTGTACTTGAGTAAGGCCAAGGAGCGCGGTTTGTCCTCGCTTGATGCTTTGCATGAAGCCACACACTGGAAGGGAACGGAGCGATCTGGAACCGTAGTACCCGGATCGCTACGCGAAGCCTCGTCGCCGGAGGAAGTGCAGGACTTGTCCGGACGGGAGTGAGAGTTCCGGTGATTACCTCTACCCCTGTCGGCGACTGGACTTGGGAAGTTACGCCGGGCGCTGAAGGAGTCCGCCCCCTTCGGACAGCGGAAGCTGCGATAGCGGTCTGGAATGTTCTGGCCGCACACGAACTGGCGCTCCCTAAAGGCAGGGTCAGCGTGTCAGCCCGAGCCGTGGGCGACAGAAGAGACGCCCTTGTGGCAGTCGATGGTGTGCCCCTGGAGCCGCAGCCCCTGTCTCCTGAAACGGCCCTGTCGCGTGCGATGGCCCAGGTCGACTCCCTTGAGGGCGACCTCCTCGTCGGCGTCCGCATTGAATGCCCCGGCTGCTGGCTGGAATCAGGGGTCAAACATCGCGTCGAGAAGCTGTTCGTCGTCCAGGTGGACATCTGGCAAAGCAGCCTTCTTGTCGTGACGCTGGAAACGTACAGCGACGCGTGGCTGACGATGGACACGCGCGACCGGGAGCAGCCCGAGGTGTATGCGGCAAACGCGCCCAGGCTCGCCGCCGCGTTGGAGAGCATCTCGGCCGTGCTGGGCGGCGCCCCTACACCAGGCGACGAGAACCGTTACGCGGCGCCGAGCGCGACCGGGTTCAAGGACCTGAGGAGTGAAGGCCCTGCTTACGTCGATTCCTGGGGGACGTTCGAAGGGCTCAACCGGGCGAGCCTGCTGAACGCCCGCATTCCGCGGTCCGAGGATGAGTACGAGTCGTACACCGAGCACCCGGTGCGTTACTTCGCCGTTCAGCGGGAAGCGAGGACGCTCGGCTTCGTCTGGGCGTCCGCCGACGATGCCGCCGCCGGTTGCGTACCTCGAACGGCAGCCGGTGACGAGGCATTCGACGTGGGAGCGGGATGGCTGCTGCGCCTACGGGAAGCCCACAGCCAAGGACTCTCCCCGCTCGCCGCACTGGACTGGCTGGCTCAGGGGCCGCCGCATCCGGAACTCGGCCTGATCACCGAGGGCAGCCTCCAGGAAGCCGAATCCCTGGACGCCTTGGAAGAACTGTCAGGACGCTACTGACGCGCCGAGGCTCCAGCCCTTCCATCCCCCGTCAGGAACCTTCCGCCGAAAGCAGCACATGCCCCAGGACGTCATCGCCCTCACCCCGCAGATGCCGGACATCAAGACGTTGCTGGCCGCACTGCACGCCGGCGGCCCGGACCTGCGCGTGAACCGATCAGCTGGGGGATCCGTGGCCCAGTTGTGCACGGACGACGGAAAGCTCCTGGTCTCCGTGGAGGCCCCCCGCTACCTGCAAGTGCCGGGCGAGACGGAGCGGCTGCTGGGAGCTGGCGTTCGTACAGAGGGATCGGTGTGGTGGACCGAGGTGCGGGCGTCCACCTCCATCGCAGAAGCCAGGCTGCTCGCCGGCTCGGTCGCGGGACGGCTGACAACGCTGCTCGGCGGCATCACCTGGCCGCCTGAAGCCGCCCACACCGATGTCGTGACCGTCCCGGCCACGGGTGAGGTGACGGTCCCGCCCGCTGACGTGGACGTACTGACCGATGCGGATGTGCTGACTGACAAGAGCGTCATCGTCATCTACGACCGCCCGGTCGTTGCCGCCACGACATGGCTGACCGAGGCAGTGCGAACGGTGGCACAGGGCCGACGGGAGCTGTATCTCGTGACGTCCCCCAACACCCGGCTGAGCCTGCCCACCCGCACCGTGCTGGAGCACATGCCCGCACGCTGGGTCGTACGCCACCCTGAGAACGGCTACTACGACGGCCTCTCCGGAGCCGTACTGCGCTGGCACGACGGACGTTTCACCCCCGCTGCCCACAACGGCCCTCGGATCGCGGACGCCTTCCAGCCCCCGCTCGGCAAGGGCGGTGAACGGCAGCTGCTGCTGTCCATCCGCACCATCCACCCCGCCCACGAGCACCTCGTACTCGGTGGCGCTCTGGAGGATGCCTGGCAGACCCTCACCGGATCGCCGCCGGCCGGATGGGCCACCGCTGAGCCTGTCAACGTCCCTTGGTCGCCTAGGCAACTGACCGACCTGGCCCGCAGCCGCGCCCGCCAGGCCCAGCCCACCTGGACTGTCGCCGTAGGAACCGCCGACCGCCCTGCGATCGCCACCTTGCACATCGCTCACACGCGAGAGGGCGTAGAGGAGCACATCACCCTGGCTCTTGGCTACGCCGCCGACGAGCGAGCGCCGATCGAGCTGCTGCCCCAGCTCGCCGAGTCCCTCGCGGCCCGGTACAGCCTCGCCACCATGATCAGCGAAGTGCGGGCGGCGCGCGCGGACCTGACCACTCCGGCCCACTACGAACCGCCGTCGATCCCGGTCTCTCTCACTCTCGGCCCCGACGCCGTGGCCGACCTCGGCATCGGCCATGCCCGCAACGCCCTGCCGGACTGCATCCCGACCCAACTCGGCCCGACCGGTCGCCCCGCCCTGCACTACGCGCTCGGCGACGGCACCGACCCCGCCGCCTGGCAACGCCTGCGACACATCAACGAGCACCTGAGACGTGAAGGCGGGGCTGCCTCCCGACCGTCCTGACGGTCCGACGGCCCTGCTGGTCGGTGTCGAAGCCGTCCGGCCGCCCCGGGACGCTATCGAGCGAGGCTTACGCGCCCTGCTCGCCGGTGTCGGCAATCCGGCGGCGCATGGTGGCCGTCAGGCGCGCCAGTCAGTCACCAAACAGACTCTCCTGGACGTACTCGACAACATTGGCCTTCGGACGGAACAGGCCCAGCAGCATGAAGGTCTTGGGGTGGGCCGCGATGTTGCCGACGAAGAAGTGGACGGCACGGTCGGGAGTGAACATCGAGTCGTACCAGCGCTCTCGCAGCTTGTCCTGCACGGCGTGCTCGCCGTACTTGCGCAGGAACTTGCGGTACGAGGCGCCGGCCTCCCAGTCCTTCAGCGCCATGTCGTGCGTGGGACAGCCGGCGTCCGCACAGCGGAACTTGTAGCGGAATTCCAGCGGTACCCACTCAAGCCGGGCCAGGTCCTGTTCGAAGAGGTCGAGTTGGTCGGCCAGTGCGGCCTTGGACTCAGGCCAGGGTTCTGCCGCCGTCAGCCGGAAGCTGACCTCCGTGGGCCGGAACACGCCGAGTGAGGTCCCGTGCTCCTCCTGGTCCCTCTTGATCGCACACAGGGACGGCGAGACGAGTGGTTCGACGTACTTGTACCGCTGCTTCCAGTCGCCGTCCGCCGGCACCTCGCCTACGATCTTGAGGGTGTCGAGGTCTGGCCGCAGACTTTCGGGCCGCGAGTCACGCTTGCCGTGCGGCTCGACGTCGACCTCGATGATCGAGTACTTGGAGAACTGAGCCTCCTCCGCGAGGAGCCGAAACGGCACCGGAAAGAGCCGTACGTGCTGTGGTGCGCCCTGGTCCAACCGTATGCCTGCCACGCAGCTGGTCTCGCGGTATTTGTTGGACAGCTCCGGATAGGTCTTGACCGTGATCATGATCCGTGCGCGCTGACGATTCCCCGATCCCATGGTTGCCCCCCACAGATCTCCCCGATCCGATTGGAGGAGAGGCATGCGCCACTGGCAAGGGCGAGTGCGGGGTCGAGGGGTGAAGTCAGGCCAGGGGGATCACGGGCACGGCGGCCCGCTCGCGGACCGTCTCCAGGACGACCTGCCGGTGGCAGCGGCTCTCGTCCTTCTCGAAGCACAGCACCGCAACCCGTGACTGCTGGGCGTGCTCTGTCAGGCGGCCGAGATCGGCCTGCGCCTCCTCTGACCGCAGCACGTCACGGAAGCGGGCCTGGCCCACGTCCAGGCGGCCGTCCCAGAACGGCGCCCGGTTCTCCTTGGGATTCCCCAGGCCGCGCAGGTGGGTGTACTCGATGCCGGCCTCGGCGAGTGCCTGCCCGAGGCGGGTCTTGCTGAAGCCTTTCTTGCGGCTGATCGGCGTCAGCCGGACGTCCGCCACTACATCGATACGGCTGTCGAGGAGCGAGGTGACGAAGGAGTCGATGTCCCGCCCTTCGTATCCGGCGGACCACAGGCCGGGGGTGACGTGGGTCTCGCGGAACAGATCATCCAGGGAGACCTCAAGAGCCTCTGCGACCGCGCCGACGGTGAAGAAACCTGGCTGGATCGCTCCCTCGCCCTCCAGGCGGGCCAGCGTCCTGGCGCTGATGCCGGCTTCTTTGGCGAGCCGCTCCCGCGACCACCCCCGGGCTTCCCGCAGAACCCGCACTCGCTGGGCGAGCGCGCGAGCGTGGTCGTGAGGACGCGCTGAGTGATGGCCTGCCATGTGTCGTGATCCTAATGGCGATTGAGGCGGGCGGGCATGGCGTTCCCGGCCAGTCGCCGGGCCGGATGCGCGAACGCGCAGGTCCGAGTGCCCTCAGCTGCCGTACCCCAAGCAGCCTTCGCCGGGCACCCCCTAGGAGAAACGGCCCAAGATCTTCTCCGGATTTCCCCCAAACAGTCTCCGGAAACCCGTCAGGGGCCTGATCCACTAGGTGGATCAGGCCCCTGACCTGGTACTACGGCGTCGGGGTGGCGGGATTTGAACCCACGACCTCTTCGTCCCGAACGAAGCGCGCTGCCAAGCTGCGCTACACCCCGGTGTCGCTGCTTCCCGCGGCGACGTCGTTTACTTTAGCCCACGGGTGGCCCAGAGACGAAATCCGATTCAGAGGGGGCGGCGGACCGGGGTCGGGCGGGCGTGGTCCAGGGCGACCAGGAGGACTCCGACGGCGTAGATCGCGAGGCCGATGAGGAGGGTGTTGGCCAGGGTGCTGCGGTAGCCGTGGGCGGTGACGTCCAGGAAGGGGTAGAGGTAGCGGGACGGGCGGGTCGGCGGGATCACGGTCGCCCGGGCGAAGGTGAAGGCCAGGTAGGCCAGGGGGTACAGGAGCCAGCTCGCGGCCTGGCGCAGGTGCAGGCGGGCCGCGGGGGTGAGGCAGAGCCAGTCCAGCAGGGCCGCCGCCGGGGCCACCGTGTGCAGCAGCTGGAGAGCCGCCCACTGGGCGTGCCAGCGCTCCGGGGCCTTGGTCGCGCCGGTCATGGAGAACGGGGGCGTCGTGTGGGCCAGCAGCAGGTGGTAGACGAGCGCCGAGATCACGACGTACAGCAGTGCTGCGCCGGTCACGCCGGAGGGGAGGGGGCGGCGGGCGCGCCAGGCCCGCGACGCCGAGAGCAGCATCGTCACGGCCAGCAGTACGGCCGCCTGGACGCCGAAGTAGCTCAGCGTCCGGGCCGGGGTGCCCAGCAGGAGCTGGAGGGCGACGCCCGCGGCGGCCACCAGGGCGGTCAGCAGCCGGAACACCGCGGCCGCGGGGCGGCGGATCGGGCCCACCACCGCCGTGGCCGGGACCGGGGAGGGCAGGAGCAGGGGCGGGCCCGGGACCGCGGGCAGGTCCGGGATCTCCCTGGGTATGGGGGCGGTCATGCCCTCACGCTAGGGGTGCGGGACAAAAGGGGCTATTTGGGATGCGCCTCATGCGCCCAGTGGGGTGGTAGGGCGTTCCAGGGCGGGGGTGGAGTGGCGTTCTTGCCGACGTCCCCCCGCCCTCGCCGTCGCCTTTGAGTGGCCGACCGGAGTTCGCCGGCCCCTACCGCCGCTCCACCAGCGTCAGCAGCGTCGCCTCCGGCGGGCAGGCGAAGCGGAGCGGGGTGTAGCGGTTGGTGCCGCAGCCCGCCGAGACGTGGAGGTAGGAGGTGCGGCCCTCGGCGGTGTGTGTGGAGAGGCCCTTCACCCGGTCCGTGTCCAGGTCGCAGTTGGTGACCAGGGCGCCGTAGAAGGGGATGCACAGCTGTCCGCCGTGGGTGTGGCCGGCCAGGATCAGCGGATAGTCGTCGGCCGTGAAGGAGTCCAGGACGCGCAGGTAGGGCGCGTGGACCACGCCGACGGAGAAGTCGTACGCCGCCGAGGGGCCGCCCGCCACCCGGGCGTACCGGTCGCGCTTGATGTGCGGGTCGTCCAGGCCGGTCAGCTCGATCGACACGTCGTCGACCTTCAGCACGCCCCGGGTGTTCGTCAGGTTCAGCCAGCCCGCCGCGTCGAAGCCGTCCCGCAGCTCCTCCCACGGGTTGTGGATCGCACCGACCGCCGGCGGGTTGCCGTTCAGGCCGTGCCGGCCGCTCGCCTTCTCCAGCAGATAGCGGGCGGGGTTGCGGAGTTTGGGGCCGTAGTAGTCGTTGGAGCCGAAGACGTACGCGCCCGGGAACTCCATCAGGGGGCCGAGCGCGTCCAGGGTCTCCGGCACACCCTCGGGGTCCGAGAGGTTGTCACCGGTGTTGATCACGAAGTCCGGGCGCAGCCCCGCCAGCGACTGGAGCCAGCGCTGCTTCTTCCGCTGGCCGCTCACCATGTGGATGTCGGACACCTGAAGCACGCGCAGCGGGCGCATGCCCGGCGGGAGCACCGGGACCGTCACCCGGCGGAGGCGGAAGGAGCGGGCCTCGAAGCCCGCGGCGTACACCAGGCCGGCGGCGCCTGCCGCCATGATTCCCATGGGAATTCCGTATCGCGCGCGCATGCGCCCATCGTGTCAGACCCCGGAGCCCGCGGAAGACCGGGCGGCCGCAAATCCGCGGGCGTCCGGCGGCCCATACCTGCGACAATCGAGCCATGACCACCACGCTCAAGTCGAAGCTCCAGGACGACCTCAACGCCGCGATCAAGGAGCGCGATGAGCTGCGCTCCTCGACGCTCCGGCTGACCCTCACCGCGATCACCAAGGAGGAGGTCGCCGGCAAGGAGAAGCGCGAGCTGTCCGACGACGAGATCCTCAAGGTGATCACCCGGGAGGCGAAGAAGCGCCGCGAGGCGGCCGAGGCCTTCGCGCAGGGTGGCCGGGCCGAGTCGGCCGAGCGGGAGAAGGCGGAGGGCGAGGTGCTCGCCGAGTACCTGCCCAAGCAGCTGTCCGACGAGGAGCTGGACGCGATCGTCACCCAGGCCGTGGCGGAGGCCAGGGAGGCCGGTGCCGAGGGGCCGCGGGCCATGGGTGCCGTCATGAAGATCGTGAACCCGAAGGTGGCCGGCCTGGCCGAGGGCGGCCGCGTCGCCGCCGTGGTGAAGAAGCACCTTCAGGGCTGAATCCCCGCGCAGGCGCAGCGCTGAATCGCCGCACAGCCACAGTGCTGAAGCGCCGCACAGGTACAGGCACAGACAGAGCGGGGCCGGCCCTTTCCGCAAGGGCCGGCCCCGTCGTCGTACGGCATCAGCCTCGGTTGCCGCCGATTCCGTTGCCGTTGCCGTTGCCGTTGCCGTTGGAGCCGCCGTTCGTCTGGCCCTGGATGAAGTTGCCGGGCAGGGAGAACGTCGGGGTGGGAAGAGCGCCGCCGGCCGTGCCGGTGGTGGTGTCACCCGTGGTCCCGCCGGTCGACGTGCCGCCGTCCGTCAGGTCACCGATGAGTCCGCCGATCACCTGACCGGTGGTGTCCCCGTTCTTCCCCCCGTCCGTCCCCCCGGGGCCTTTTCCCTGACCACCGGTGCCCTTGCCGGTGTCGTCGGGGATGTCGATCAGGTGGAAGTCCTCCACGGGCTTGCCGTCCAGCGCGCCGGTCATCATGTCGCGCCAGATCGGGCCCGGGACCTTGCCGCCGTAGACCTTGTCGTACGGGATGCCGCCGATGGTGATGTTGATCATGTGGCGCTTGTGGGCCGGGTCGCCGACCCAGACCGCGCCCGCCATGTTCGGGGTGTAGCCGACGAACCAGGCCGCGAAGCGCTCGTCCGTCGTACCGGTCTTGCCCGCGCTCGGACGGCTGCCGAGACCGGCCTCCTCACCCGTGCCGTCCTCGACCACGCCCTTGAGGATCGTGCTGATGCTGTCGGCGGTCTTCTCCGACATCGCGCGCGAGCAGGTCGACTTCGGCACCGGCAGCGACTTCTGCATGCTGCCGACCTTCTGGGTGATCGACTCGATCGCGACCGGGGTGCAGTACGTCCCGCGCGCGGCGAAGGTGGCGTACGCGTTCGCCATCGTCAGCGGGGACATCTCCTGGCTGCCGAGCGCGATCGACGGCGCCTGGTCGATGGGCCGGCCGTCCGCCCGCGCCACGCCCATCTTCTTGGCCATGTCGATGACCGGGCAGATGCCGATGTCGCTGATCAGCTGCACGTAGTAGGTGTTGACCGACTTGGCGGTCGCCTCCTTCATGCCGTACGGCCCGTGCTCCGACCTGCTCTCGTTGGTCAGCTTCGCCGGGTTGTTCGGGTCGTTCCGCCAGACCTTCCCGTCACAGGCCTGTACGGGGCTCGGGTACGGCATCTCGTACGGCGACGAGTACTGCTGCGTCGGCGGCTTCCCGCCCTCGATCGCGGCCGCCGCGACGATCGGCTTGAACGTCGAACCGGGCTGGTAGCCGGCGCCGCCGCCCATGTCCGAGTTCACCGAGAGGTTGATCTGCGTCTCGTTCTTGCCGAAGCCGTACGGCCGGGACTGGCCCATCGCGAGGATCTTGCCGGTGCCGGGCTGCACGATGGTCGCGGCCGTCGCCACGGAGTCGCTCTTGTAGACGTGCTGCTTGACGGACGCCTGGAGGGACTGCTGGGACTGCGGGTCCAGGGTGGTGCGGATCGTCAGGCCGCCGCGGTTCCACAGCTGGGCCCGCGCCTCCTTGGTCTTGCCGAAGGAGGGGTCGGTCAGCACGATGTCGCGGACGTAGTCACAGAAGAAACCGGCGCCCTTGACCGCGGTGATGCAGCCGTTCTTGGGGCGGCTGGGGTTCAGGCCGAGCGGCTTCTCCTTGGCCTGGTCGGCCTCCTGCTGGGAGATGTCGCCGACCTCTGCCATCCGCTGGAGCACGGTGTTGCGGCGCTTGGTGGCCTCCGCCTCGTCGTTCACCGGGTCGTAGCGGCTCGGGGACTGCACGATGCCGGCCAGCAGCGCCGCTTCCTGGAGGTTCAGGTCCTTGGCGTGCTTGGAGAAGTACCGCTGGGCGGCGGCCTCGACGCCGTAGGCCTGCTCACCGAAGAAGGTGATGTTCAGGTAGTTCTCGAGGATCTTCTTCTTGCCGAGCTTCTCCTCGATCTGGATCGCGTACTTCAGCTCGCGGATCTTCCGGCCGAGGGTCTGCTGGGTGGCCTCGGCGACCTTCGTCGGGTCGTCGCCGGCCTCCTCGATGAAGTAGTTCTTCACCAGCTGCTGGGTGAGCGTGGAGGCGCCCTGGGCGACCCCGCCGCTCTGCGCGTTCTTGTTCAGGGCGCGCAGCACGCCCTTGAGGTCGATCGCGCCGTGCTTGTAGAAGCGCGAGTCCTCGATCGCGACGATCGCCTTCTGCATGTACGGCGACATGTCCTTGAGGTCGACCACCGTGCGGTCGCGGGAGTAGACGGTCGCGATCTGGCCGCCCTGGTTGTCCAGGATGGTGGTGCGCTGACTCAGCTGGGGGCTCTTCAGGTTGGCCGGGATCTCGTCGAAGCTCTGGACCGACCCCTTGGCCGCGAGGCCGAGCGCGCCGGCCGCGGGCAGTGCGATGCCCGCCATCACGGCTCCGGCGAGCACACTGACACCGAGGAACGTGGCGGCCTGTTGCATCGGCGACAGACCACCGCCCGAGCGCTTCTTTGGCATGGGGGCAGCCTAATCCGTAGTCATGAGCGTTCCGAGGGAGCGGCTCCCCCCGGGATGTTTCGCATGCGGGATCGTGACGGCAGCGCAACCTGGCCCCACCCTGACCTGCCTACGTTTCCATTTCCCGGACACGCGCGCAGGCCTTGGCCTAAGCTGCTCTCAACTGTCACAGCAGTGCGGTCACGTATCAATACGTCCGGCAGCCCCGAATCGTTCCGGAAGTACCCCGGCTTCTTGGTGGGGGCGTGTCCGAATCCGCCTTGTGTGTCATCCGGCGTCCGGTGTGGTGCATCATAACTGTCCCGGTTTGCCGGAATCGTCGCGCATGTCGCCAGCTCACTCCCGCGGGTGATCTGCCGCTTACCCATAGTCCGTTCGGGCCATTCAAGATTGGGCCCGAAGGGGGTGTTGCGCTGTCCCCGCCTTCCGTAACGTCCTCAACTGGCGGCGGTGAATATGCCGCTGCCGCCGTGGGGGAGCCTCGATTCGGGAGAGGACGGCGCCGGTATGGGCTGGGTAACCGACTGGAGTGCGCAGGCTGCCTGCCGCACTACTGATCCGGATGAACTGTTCGTTCAAGGAGCAGCGCAGAACAGGGCCAAGGCGGTGTGCACCGGATGTCCGGTACGCACCGAATGCCTGGCCGATGCGCTGGACAACCGCGTCGAATTCGGCGTGTGGGGAGGCATGACGGAGCGGGAACGCCGCGCACTGCTGCGCCGGCGGCCCACCGTGACCTCCTGGCGCAGGCTGCTGGAGACCGCCCGCTCGGAGTACGAGCGGGGCGCGGGCATCGTGTCGCTCGACAGCGACGAGGTGTACGAGAACTACGCGGCGGTGAGCTGAGGGGATCTCTCGCGCCCCTCATATCCCTCGCCTGCCTCGCATTCCCGTGGTGTATGCCACCACGGGTGGCCCTCGTCCGTCTCGTCCTGGGCGCGCATCGCCCCGGATGGACGCCACGGACAGCGCGTACGTCGGGCATCTCTCTCGCGCCGCGCCCGCCGCTCGTGACGGTTCGCTACGGCGGCTCCGTGCGCCCTGTCGCCCCGGCGGCGAGCCGGGCGCCGATGTCGCGCAGGCCCGCGAGGTCGTGGACGTCACCGGGCAGCGCGGCGACCTCCACCACCGCCACCTCGGGATGGCGCGCGGTGAAGCGGTCACGCGTGCGCTGCTCGCGTGCGAGGAGATGCATACGGTCGGCGTGCAGTCTCAGCAGTCCCGCGGTGAGCCGGTCGACGGGGCGTTCCGCGTCGGCGGGGGAGCCTTCCTCGGAAGCAGGGGTGCCGGTCCCGGGCTCGGATGCGGGAGATGTTGAACTGCCGTACGTGTCAGGAGAGTTACGAAGACCAGCTTTCCCGCCCCCCTGATCCACAATGCGGGACTCCTCAAGATTTTCCGCGGCGGCGAGCGCCCGCTCGGCCGACAGCCGGACGGCGCCGCTGCCGTGCACCCGGTTGAGCACCAGCCCCACCAGCGGCATGTCCTCCGCGGCCAGCCGCTCCACGAAGTACGCCGCCTCGCGCAGCGCGTCCCGCTCCGGGGCGGCGACCACCAGAAACGCCGTACCGGGCGCCTGGAGCAGTTTGTACGTGGCGTCCGCGCGCGTGCGGAACCCGCCGAAGGTGGTGTCCATGGCGGCGACGAACGTCTGCACGTCCTTCAGCAGCTGGCCGCCCAGCAGCTTGCCCAGGGTGCCGGTCATCATCGACATGCCGACGTTGAGGAAGGCCAGGCCCGCGCGGCCGCCCAGCTTCGCCGGCGCGGTGAGGAGGCGGATCAGGCGGCCGTCCAGGAAGGAGCCGAGCCGCTTCGGCGCGTCCAGGAAGTCGAGCGCCGAGCGGGACGGCGGGGTGTCCACGATGATCAGGTCCCACTCGTCCTTGGCGCGCAGCTGGCCCAGCTTCTCCATCGCCATGTACTCCTGCGTGCCCGCGAAGCCCGCCGAAAGCGACTGGTAGAAAGGGTTCGCCAGGATCGCGGCCGCCCGCTCCGAGTCGGCGTGCGCCTCCACGACCTCGTCGAAGGTGCGCTTCATGTCGAGCATCATGGCGTGCAGTTCGCCGTCGCCCTCGGTGCCCTTGACCCGGCGCGGGACGTTGTCGAGCGAGTCGATACCCATCGACTGGGCCAGCCGCTTGGCCGGGTCGATGGTGAGCACGACCACCTTGCGGCCCCGCTCGGCCGCCCGCAGACCGAGCGCCGCGGCGGTCGTCGTCTTGCCGACCCCGCCCGAGCCGCAGCACACCACGATCCGGGTGCCGGGGTCGTCCAGCAGCGGGTCGATGTCCAGCACGCGTGCGGGGGAGAGGCGGCGGCCCTTCTCCCAGCCGTCGGCCGGCTCCCCGGCTTCGGCCGCGTCGGGGGTTTCGGGTGCTTCGGATGCCTCGGCCGGGTCCGGACTCATGACAACCCCTGCTTCCGCAGCTCGGTGGCGAGTTCGTACAGGCCCGCCAGGTCCATGCCCTCGGCGAGCAGCGGCAGTTCGTGCAGCGGCAGGCCCAGCTCGGTCAGGACCGCACGCTGGTCCTGCTCCAGCGCGTACCGCTCGGCGTACTCCGCGGCCTGTTCCAGCAGCGGGTCCACCAGCTTCGCGGCGTTGCCACCGCGCCGGGCCCCGCCCAGCCCGGCCGCCGACAACGCCTGTGCGACAGAAGAACGCTCCACGCTCCGGACGAGTTCCAGATCGGCCCCGTCCAACACCTGCGGCCGGACCATGTTCACGATGACCCGGCCCACCGGCAGCCGCGCCGCGCGGAGTTCCGCGATGCCGTCGGCGGTCTCCTGGACCGGCATCTCCTCCAGCAGCGTCACCAGGTGCACCGCCGTCTCCGGCGACTTCAGCACACGCATGACGGCCTGGGCCTGATTGTGTATCGGGCCGATCTTCGCCAGGCCCGCCACCTCGTCGTTCACGTTCAGGAAGCGGGTGACGCGGCCGGTCGGCGGGGCGTCCATCACGACGTAGTCGTAGGCGAACCGCCCGCGCTTGTCCTTGCGGCGCACCGCTTCGCACGCCTTGCCGGTGAGCAGGACGTCGCGCAGGCCGGGGGCGATGGTGGTGGCGAAGTCGATGGCGCCGAGCTTCTTCAGGGCCCGGCCGGCGCCGCCGAGTTTGTAGAACATCTGGAGGTAGTCCAGAAGGGCCAGTTCGGGATCGATGGCGAGGGCATACACCTCGCCGCCGCCCGGTGCGACCGCGATCTTCCTTTCCTCATAGGGCAGCGCCTCCGTTTCGAAGAGCTGTGCGATGCCCTGCCGGCCCTCGACCTCCACGAGAAGCGTCCGCTTCCCCTCGGTCGCGAGGGCCAGCGCGAGGGCGGCGGCGACCGTCGTCTTTCCGGTCCCGCCCTTGCCGCTGACGACCTGGAGCCTGCTCACGTCTTCGAGCCTAACCATTCCGGCCGACACTCACGCGGGAGGCTGTGGATAACGCACGTCACCGCCCTCCCGGCCTCAGGTCACGGTCCCCCCGGTCACAGCGGCTACAGTCGGCCCATGACCAAGTGGGAATACGCAACCGTGCCGCTGCTCGTCCATGCCACGAAGCAGATTCTGGACACCTGGGGCGAGGACGGCTGGGAGCTCGTCCAGGTCGTGCCCGGGCCCAACGCCGAGCAGCTCGTGGCCTACCTGAAGCGGGAGAAGCAGGCGTGAGCGCGGTCGAGGAGAAGCTGGCCGAACTGGGCCTGACGCTGCCGGAGGTCGTACCGCCGCTGGCCGCCTACCAGCCGGCCGTGCAGTCCGGTGTGTACGTGTACACCGCCGGCCAGCTGCCCATGGTGCAGGGCAAGCTGCCGGTCACCGGCAAGGTGGGCGCCGAGGTCACGCCGGAGGAGGCCAAGGACCTGGCCCGTATCTGCGCGCTGAACGCGCTGGCCGCCGTGAAGTCCGTCACCGGCGACCTGGACCGCATCGCGCGCGTGGTGAAGGTCGTCGGCTTCGTCGCCTCCGCGTCCGACTTCACCGGCCAGCCCGGTGTCGTCAACGGCGCCAGCGAACTGCTCGGAGAGGTCCTCGGCGACAAGGGCGTGCACGCACGCAGCGCGGTGGGCGTCGCGGTGCTCCCGCTGGACGCGCCGGTCGAAATCGAGATCCAGGTCGAGCTGGCTCAGTAGCCCACGGGGGCCGGCCGGCGCGGGGGCGTCGACGCGGGGGCCTGTCCGTGCCGGGGTGCGTCCGTGCCGGGGCCCGGTCGGGGCGAGGTCCGTCGGTGCCGGGCTGGGTCCGTCGACGCCGGGGTAGGCCGTCCGCCGGGGCCCGGGAGCCCGCCGGCCCTCGGCGGCCGGCAGTCCGGCGACCCCGGCAGCGGCAGTCCGCACCCTGGCCCTCGGCGCCCGGTAGTCGCAGCCTGCCGCCCCCGGCAGTCCGCCGATCCCGCCCCCAGTAGTCGGTAGCCGGCCCGGCCTGGCAATCGGCCGGGCCGGGCAGTCGATAGTCCGCCTGATCTCGGCCTCGGCCCCGGGTAGTCCGCCGCTGGCCGGACCTGGCAGTCGGTAGTTCGCCGGGTCCTGCCCTCGCCCCCGGGTCCCCGGTAGTCGGTAGCCGACCGGGCCCGGCAGCCAGCAGCGGTCCGCGGGATCCCGGCGCTCCGCAGTCGGCAGTCCACCGGATCCCGCCCCCGGTAGTCGGTAGCCGGCCCGGCCTGGCCGTCGGCCGGATCCCGCCCTCCGGCCCACGGCAGCCGGTAGTCGGCAGTCGGCCGGAGTGAGCAGCCGCCGGATCTCGGCCCACGGCAACCGGCAACCGGCAGCTGGCCGGGCCCGGCAGTCCGCCGCATCCCGCCCCCGACAGTCGGCAGCCGGCACTCGGTCCCCGGCCGCCCCCGACGGTCAGCAGCACGGCGGGCCCCGCACCCAGCAGCCGCCCCCCCCCGCAGCCCCACCCCTCACCCTCGCCCCGCCTCCCCCGGGCACCTCTCGAACATTCGCCCTATACGGGATAGCCTCCGGCCATGGCGAACGGTCAGTGGTATCCACCGGAGTGGCCGGACCGCATACGTGCGCTCGCGGCCGGCACCCTCACCCCGGTGTCCCCCAGGCGGGCGGCCACGGTGCTGCTCCTGAAGGACACCGAGAGCGGCCCGGCCGTCCACATGCTGCGCAGACGCGCCTCCATGGCCTTCGCCGGAGGCGCGTACGCCTATCCCGGGGGCGGTGTCGACCCGCGCGACGACGACCGTCAGATCGGCTGGGCGGGCCCCACGCGCGCGTGGTGGGCACAGCGGCTCGGCGTCGACGAGAACAGCGCCCAGGCGATCGTCTGCGCGGCCGTACGGGAGACGTACGAGGAGGCGGGCGTCCTGCTCGCCGGGCCGGACGCGGACTCGGTCGTCGGGGACACCACGGGCGAGGACTGGGAGGCCGACCGGGCCGCCCTGGTGGCCCGTGAGCTGTCCTTCGCCGAGTTCCTGGACCGGCGCGGCCTGGTGCTGCGCGCGGACCTGCTGGGTGCCTGGGCCCGTTGGATCACCCCGGAGTTCGAGGCCCGCCGCTACGACACCTGGTTCTTCGTGGCCGTCCTGCCGGAAGGCCAGCGCACGCGCAACGCCTCCACGGAGGCCGACCGCACGGTGTGGATCCGCCCCGCCGATGCCGCCGCCGGCTACGACAAGGGCGAGCTGCTGATGATGCCGCCCACCATCGCCACCCTGCGCCAGCTGCTGCCGTACGCCACCGCCGCGGAGACGCTCGCGGCGGCCCCCGCGCGCGATCTGACACCGGTGCTGGCCCGGGCCCGTCTCGTGGACGGCGAGATCGTGCTGTCCTGGCCGGGGCACGACGAGTTCACCAAGCACGTCCCCACCGCCCCGGCGCCCGCCCCGACGACCGCCACGCAGGCCGGAACGACCGGTGGAGGCTCCGCATGACCGACGCAGCAGCTCTGCCCGGACAACCCCGGGGCGCGGTGGTCTCGGGCCCCGCCACCGCACGGGCGGTGAACGTCCTCGCGCCCAACGCCTCCGCGATGACCCTGGACGGCACCAACACCTGGATCGTCGCCGAACCGGACTCCGACCTGGCCGTGGTGATCGACCCGGGACCGCTGGACGACGGCCATCTGCGCGCCGTCGTGGACACGGCCGAGAGGGCCGGCCGGCGCATAGCCCTGACCCTGCTCACCCACGGCCATGCCGACCACGCCGAGGGCGCCGCCCGCTTCGCCGAGCTGACCGGTACGCGCGTGCGTGCGCTCGATCCGGCGCTCCGGCTGGGGGACGAGGGCCTGGCCGCGGGGGACGTGATCACCGTGGGCGGCCTGGAGCTGAGGGTCGTACCCACCCCGGGGCACACCTCGGACTCGCTGTGCTTCCATCTGCCGGCCGACCAGGCGGTGCTGACCGGTGACACCATCCTGGGGCGCGGTACGACGATGGTGGCCCATCCGGACGGCCGTCTCGGCGACTATCTGGACTCCCTGCGCCGGCTGCGGTCCCTGACGGTGGACGACGGCGTGCACACCGTGCTGCCGGGCCACGGACCGGTCCTGGAGGACGCGCAGGGCGCCGTCGAGTTCTATCTGGCCCACCGCGCCCACCGGCTCGCCCAGGTGGAGACCGCGGTCGAGGACGGTCATCGCACCGCGGCCGAGGTCGTCGCCCATGTGTACGCCGACGTGGACCGTTCCCTGTGGCCGGCGGCGGAGCTGTCGGTACGGGCCCAGCTGGACTATCTCAGCGAGCACGGGCTGATCTAGCGGGGCCGTATCCCGCGCCGTGGCTAGTTCTCCGGCCGCGGGGCCTTCACGCCGTGCACGCGCGCGTACTCGTCGGCGAGCCAGGGGCCGAGGTCGTCCACGTACGACCGCAGCAACTCCGCGTCGCCGACGGGCTCATGGCCGTACCGCGCCGCCGTACGCACCCGGGCGGCGCGCTCCGGGTAGTACGCGGCGAACGCCTCGGCCATCTCGCCCAGATCGCTCGTCCAGCCGTTCCAGCGGGGCATGACGAGCGTGAAGGCGGTGCGGACCAGATGCCGGGACATGAACCGCACCAGCGGCCGCCGCGCCGCCTCGGTGTCCTCCGCGCCCGCGATGCGCTCCCGCCAGCGCGGCAGCCACAGTGCGAGATCGCCGTTGGTCTCGCGGGCGAGCAGGGAGTCCGGGCGGTACCGGGGCAGCCGCTCGGCGAGATCCTCACCGAGCAGCGGGGTGCACAGGCAGGCGACGAACCAGGCCAGGTCGTGCCGCTCCAGCTCGCTCAGCAGCCGCTCCCGGCCGTACAGCAGCGTGCCGACGCCGTCGATCTGCGGGAACTCCCGGTCGAGCGCCTCCCCCAGCGCCCGTACGGCATCCCGGTCGCCGTCCCCGGGTTCCTCCTGGAGCACGACGAACAGGTCCAGGTCGCTGTGGCCCACGCGCGCGGTACCGCGCGGAATCGAGCCGTAGAGGTACGCGCTGTGCAGCCGCGCGCCGAGGGCCGCAGGCAACCGGTCGCGGGCCGCGTCCACGACCGGGCGGAAGGCGTCGGGCACGCGCGCGAGGGAGCCTTCGCGGGCGATGTGGCCATGGGCGTCGAGGCCGGGACGGCGATGCGGTGCGGACATGCCGCAACTGTGCCGTCTCCGCCGCTCCTGAGCAGCTGTTTTTCGAGCGCCGGAGGCGCCGTAGGCCGGGGAGGAGGAGCGCTCACGCTGCCACCGGGCCCCCGTCGGACGGCGGGACCCGGTGGTCGTACGGCCGAGGCCGGTGTCAGCGGGAGCGCTTGGCGAGCCGCTCCACGTCCAGCAGGATGACCGCCCGCGCCTCCAGGCGGAGCCAGCCGCGCTGGGCGAAGTCCGCCAGGGCCTTGTTCACCGTCTCGCGCGAGGCGCCGACCAGCTGGGCCAGCTCCTCCTGGGTGAGGTCGTGGACGACGTGGATGCCCTCCTCGGACTGCACGCCGAAGCGGCGGGACAGGTCCAGCAGGGCGCGCGCCACACGGCCGGGGACGTCGGAGAAGACCAGGTCGGACATGGCGTCGTTGGTCTTGCGCAGCCGGCGGGCGACCGCGCGCAGCAGGGCGGTGGCCACCTCGGGGCGGGCGTTCAGCCAGGGCTGGAGGTCGCCGTGGCCGAGGCCGAGCAGCTTGACCTCGGTCAGCGCGGTGGCGGTCGCCGTGCGCGGGCCGGGGTCGAAGAGGGACAGCTCGCCGATCAGCTCGCCGGGGCCGACGACGGCGAGCATGTTCTCGCGGCCGTCGGGGGAGGTGCGGTGCAGCTTGACCTTGCCCTCGGTGACGACGTAGAGCCGGTCGCCCGGGTCGCCCTCGTGGAACAGGGAGTCGCCACGCGCGAGGGTCACCTCACTCATGGAGGCGCGAAGCTCCGCGGACTGCTCGTCGTCCAGAGCCGCGAAGAGCGGGTTGCGCCGCAGAACGTCGTCCACGAGTTCTCTCCTTGTCGACCTGCTCAGGGGATCTTGCTCCCCCGTGTGCCAGGGGACCGTGTTCCCCATTTTGCCGGACGGTCCAAACAGTGTGATCTGTCACAAGGATGCCGCACAGGTGTCCCGGGGTAAGCGTCAGGGGTCCAATCGGGGGCTGATCTTCCGGGTCCGGGGCGGATGTCGGTGCCGGGCTCTAGGCTGGCCGGGTGTCCAAATCGCCGGTGAGAGCACAGGCCAAGGGGGCTGGGCGGGTGGTTGTACGTCGCGATTCCGCTGTGGGCGAACAGGGTCCTGGCGGTAGTAGGAAAACCGGCAAATCGGCTGAAAAGTCTGTAGATGTCGAGAAGGGCGCGAAGAAGAGCGCATCGGCTAAGAAGGCTGCGTCCGGCAAAAAGGCTGTACCGGCTGAAAAGGCCGCCCCGGCCAAGAAGAGCGCCCCGGCCAAGAGGACGGCGGCCGCCAAGAAGACAGCGGCAGCGAAGAAGGTCGCCCCGGCCAAGAAGACGGCAGCAGCCAAGAAGACGGCGGCGGACAAGAAGGCCGCCAAGGGCCCCGCAGTGAAGAAGAGCGCCGCCAGGAAGACCACGCCGGTGAAGAGGGCGGCGGCCGCCGCCGAGGTCCTGGCCGTCGGCGAGACGGTGACCGCCGGGAAGGCCGCGCCCGTGCGGACCGTGGCCGTGCGGACCCCGGCGGGCGAGTCCCGGACCGTGCTGGTCCGCCGGGCCCGCCGGATCAACCGCGAACTGGCCGAGGTGTATCCGTACGCCCACCCCGAGCTGGACTTCGCCAACCCCTTCCATCTGCTGGTCGCCACCGTCCTGTCGGCCCAGACCACCGACCTGCGCGTCAACCAGACGACCCCCGCGCTCTTCGCCCGCTACCCCACCCCCGAGGACCTCGCCGCGGCCGATCCGGAGGCGGTCGAGGAGATCCTGCGCCCGTGCGGGTTCTTCCGTATGAAGACGAAGTCGGTCATAGGGCTCTCCCAGGCCCTGGTGGCCGACTTCGGCGGCGAGGTCCCCGGCCGGCTGGAGGACCTCGTCAAGCTGCCCGGCGTCGGCCGCAAGACCGCCTTCGTGGTGCTCGGCAACGCCTTCGGCCGGCCCGGGATCACCGTGGACACGCACTTCCAGCGGCTGGTGCGGCGCTGGAAGTGGACGGACGAGACCGACCCCGACAAGATCGAGGCCGCCGTCGGCGCGCTCTTCCCGAAGAGCGACTGGACCGATCTGTCTCACCACGTCATCTGGCACGGCAGGCGGATCTGCCACGCCCGCAAGCCCGCCTGCGGCGCCTGCCCGATCGCGCCGCTCTGCCCGGCCTACGGCGAGGGCGAGACCGACCCGGAGAAGGCGAAGAA
This sequence comes from Streptomyces sp. NPDC127190, assembly GCF_042672505.1. Taxonomy (NCBI): domain Bacteria; kingdom Bacillati; phylum Actinomycetota; class Actinomycetes; order Kitasatosporales; family Streptomycetaceae; genus Streptomyces; species Streptomyces sp. NPDC127190. Next base: position 71,253 of record NZ_JBHXVE010000028.1, on the reverse strand, counting down.
GCTGCTGAAGTACGAGAAGGGCGGCCTCCCCGGCCAGCGGCTCAACCCCCCGCAGGCCTACCTGGACGCGGGCGGCAGGCCGGCGCCGCCACTGGGGGCCGCGTGACGGAACGATCCCGGGGGCTTCGGGCGTTGGACAGGCAGAGCGGCGACGGGGGTGGCGATGACGAGGGCCAGTGAGACGCGGGGCGGTGCGGTGGCGCTCAGCACGGAGGGGCTGCCGGACTGGCTCGACCCGGTCGTCCGGGCCGCCGGGACGGTCCAGCCGCGCCAGCTCAGCCGCTTCCTGCCGCCCGAGGACGGCGCGGGCCGGCAGTCGGCGGTGCTCATCCTGTTCGGCGAGGGCGAGCAGGGCCCCGAGCTGCTGCTCATGGAGCGCTCCGGCTCGCTGCGCTCGCACGCCGGGCAGCCGTCCTTCCCGGGCGGCGCGCTCGACCCGGAGGACGGCGATCCGCGCGGCGAGGGGCCGCTGCGGGCGGCGCTGCGCGAGGCCGAGGAGGAGACCGGGCTCGACCCTGCCGGCGTGCAGCTCTTCGGGCTGCTGCCCGCGCTCTACATCCCGGTCAGCGGCTTTGTCGTCACCCCGGTGCTGGGCTGGTGGCGCGAGCCCAGCCCGGTCGGTGTCGTCGACCCGAACGAGACCGCGCGGGTCTTCACGGTCCCCGTGGCGGATCTCACGGACCCCGCGAACCGCGCCACCGCCATCCACCCCAGCGGTCACCGCGGCCCGGCATTCCTGGTCGAATCGACCCTGGTCTGGGGCTTCACCGCCGGGGTGATCGACCGGCTGCTGCACTTCGCGGGCTGGGAGCGGCCCTGGGACAGAGACAAGCACGTCCCGCTCGACTGGCGCTCATGACAGGGTGTCGTCTGTGAACGTGCTGGACATCCTGTTGCTGGTCGCGGCCGTGTGGTTCGCGGTGGTGGGCTACCGCCAGGGATTCGTCGTCGGCATCCTGTCGGTGATCGGGTTCCTGGGCGGCGGTCTCGTCGCCGTGTACACGCTGCCCGTCATCTGGGACGCCGCGACCGACAACGCGGACGTCAGCACCACGGCCGCCGTGGTCGCCGTGGTCGTCGTCATCGTCTGCGCCTCCATCGGCCAGGCGCTCACCACCCACCTGGGCAACAAGCTGCGCCGGTACATCACCTGGTCCCCGGCCCGCGCCCTGGACGCCACCGGCGGCGCGCTGGTCAACGTCGTCGCGATGCTGCTGGTCGCCTGGCTGATCGGCTCCGCCCTGGCCGGCACCTCGCTGCCGACCCTGGGCAAGGAGGTGCGCGGCTCCAAGGTGCTGCTCGGGGTCTCCCGGGCGCTGCCGGCGCAGGCCGACACGTGGTTCGCGGACTTCTCCTCCGTCCTCGCGCAGAACGGCTTCCCGCAGGTCTTCAGCCCCTTCGCCAACGAGCCGATCAAGGACGTCGAGCCGCCCGACCCGGCCCTCGCCGGCAGCCCGGTGGCCGCCAGGGCCCAGCGCTCCATCGTCAAGATCACCGGCACCGCGCAGAGCTGCGGCAAGGTCCTGGAGGGCACCGGCTTCGTCTTCGCCGACCGCCGGGTCATGACCAACGCGCACGTGGTCGGCGGGGTCGACGCGCCGACCGTCCAGATAGGCGGTGTGGGCCGCCGGTACGACGCGAAGGTCGTCCTGTACGACTGGAAGCGCGACATCGCCGTCCTCGACGTACCGGACCTGAAGGCGAAGTCCCTGACGTTCTCCGCGCGGGACGCGGCCGGCGGTGACGGCGCGATCGTCGCGGGCTTCCCGGAGAACGGCTCGTACGACGTGCGCGCCGCGCGCGTGCGCGGGCGCATCACGGCCAACGGCCCGGACATCTACCACCGGGGCACGGTCCGCCGCGATGTCTACTCGCTGTACGCGACCGTCCGCCAGGGCAACTCCGGCGGCCCGCTGCTCACGCCCGCCGGCCGGGTGTACGGCGTGGTCTTCGCCAAGTCGCTGGACGACGCCGAGACCGGGTACGCCCTCACGGCGGACGAGATCAGGCCCGACATCGCCCGGGGACGTACGGCGAACGAACAGGTGGACACCGACAGCTGCGCGCTGTGAACCCGGTCCTCAAGGGGTCGGGGGTTCAGCCGCGCGGGTGACGCAGCCGTACCGAGACCCAGCGGGCCCGGCGGCGCAGGATGCGCGGGATCCCCACCCTCAGGTCCCCCTCCCCGTCCTGCGGGGTACCGCGCTGAGGCGTGCTCAGGCCCGTGGCCGAGCGGCGGTTGCGGGGTGCGTCACTGTAGTCGTGCGTCCAGCCCATACCCCGACGTGTGCCCCTGCCCGAAGGTCGATAACCGCCTCCGTGGCCCCCAATTGGCCTATGCGGCAGGCATGTGGCCGTTCGAGGGACATCTGTTCACCAAACGGATACTCCACGCACCGATTTCGTCACCGAACGGTCGCCGCGTACCTCACCGGTCGGGCTCGGGGTCCTTCAGCCAGTTGACCAGTTCGGTGGAGAACGCGACCGGGTCCTCCTCGTGCGGGAAGTGGCCGAGCCCGTCGAACAGCCGCCAGCGGTACGGCGCTTCGACGTACTCGCCCGAACCGGCCGCGCTGCGCGTGCGCATGACGGGGTCCAGGGAGCCGTGCAGATGCAGCGTGGGCACCCGCACCGGCCGCTTCATCCGGCGGTAGAACTGGATGCCGTCCGGGCGGGCCAGCGAGCGCACCAGCCAGCGGTACGGCTCGATGGAGCAGTGCGCGGTGGACGGGATGCACATGGCCCGCTGGTAGGTCTCGACGGTCTCGTCCTCCGGCAGCCGCGGCCCGGACCAGTCCCGGAGCAGCCGGCCCACCAGCGCCCCGTCGTCGGCGGTGAGTTGACGCTCCGGCAGCCACGGCCGCTGGAAGCCCCAGACACAGGAGTTGGCGGCCGACTGCCGGGCGTCCCGGAGCATCGCCGCGCGCCAGCGCCGCGGGTGCGGCATCGACACCACGGCGAGGCGCCGGACGAGCTTGGGCCGCATCGCGGCCGCCGTCCACGCCAGATAGCCGCCCAGGTCATGGCCGACCAGGGCGGCGTCCGGCTCGCCGAGCGAGCGGATCACCCCGGTGACGTCGAGGGCGAGGTTGGCCGGGTCGTACCCGCGGGGGGTGCGGTCGCTGCCGCCGACGCCCCGCAGGTCCATGGCCACCGCCCGGTAGCCGGCGTCCGCGAGCGCCACCAGCTGGTGCCGCCAGGTCCACCAGAACTGCGGGAAGCCGTGCAGCAGCAGCACCAGGGGGCCGTCGCCGAGTTCGGCGATGTGGAAGCGGGCGCCGTTCGCGGCGACGTCCCGATGGCTCCAGGGGCCGTCCATGCGTACGGCCGAGGGTGCGGGGTCCGTCATGACGACGAGCGTGCCACAGCCTCAATGGCCGCGGGTGCTTTGTCCCCCGGCAGTTCCGGTCGCAGTTCCGGTCGCGGGTGCGGCTTGGCGTTCTGGAGGACGCCCGCCGTCTCCTTCACCGACGCGGCCACCTTCTGCGGACCCTGCCCCTTCTTGGCCTTCTTCGCCATCGCCACGCCGACCAGGGCGAGGACACCGGCGACGAGCACGTTCGCCGCGAAGGACAGCAGGAAGCAGACCGCCAGGTTCCAGTGGCTCCAGGTGCGGATGCCGTAGGCCAGGGCGAAGTTGAGCATCGGCAGGGAGAACACCAGCACCGCGCCGGCCAGCGAGAAGGCGCCGCCGCTCACCGCGCCGCGCTTGACGTCCTGCTTCAGCTGGGCCTTGGCCAGCGCGATCTCGTCGTGCACCAGCGCCGACAATTCGGTCGTCGCCGAGGCGAACAGCTGGCCGATGCTGCGTTCGGCGCCGACCGGGCTGCCGTCGGGTGCGCTCATCGCGTTCTCCCTCAGAGGTCTGATGTGCCGTACCGCCGTACGCGGGCCGCTCAGGTGCCGTCCTGGGCGGCCGTTCCGGGCGTCGTACGGCCGTCTTGTTTTGTACCGTCTCGTCAGATCATGCCGGACGGTCGCCCTCCTCGCCTGCCCCGCCCGCCACTTCCGAAAGCCCGTGGCGCGCCGCGGCCGCCCGCTCGGCGGCGATCCGCCGGTGTTCGGCGGCCTTGCGCTCGTAGATCGCGGCCAGCCGCAGGTGGTACTCCGGGTTGTCCTGTTCGTAGATGTCCGGGATGCCGTCGAGGTCCTCGTCGCGCTCCTCCTCCGCGCACAGCCTGCGGTACTTGGCGTTGCGTATCTTCAGCAGCACCGTGGCGCACACGGCGGCGAGCAGCGAGCCGGTGAGCACGGCCGCCTTGACCTCGTTGGTGAGGGCGCTGTCGCCGGCGAAGGCGAGTTCGCCGATGAGCAGTGAGACGGTGAAGCCGATGCCGGAGAGCGAGGCCAGCGCGAAGACGTCGGCCCAGGCGAGGTCCTCGCTGAGCGAGGCACGGGTGAAGCGGGCGGTCAGCCAGGTGCCGCCGAAGATGCCGAGCGTCTTGCCGGCGACCAGCCCGAGCACCACCCCGAGCGTCTCCGGCCTGGTGAAGACGTCCCGCAGCGCCCCGCCCGAGATCGACACCCCGGCGCTGAACAGCGCGAACAGGGGCACGGCGAGCCCGGCCGACAGGGGGCGCACCAGATGCTCGACGTGCTCGCCGGGCGAGCGGTCCTCCCCCTCCCGGGCCGTGCAGCGCAGCATCAGGCCCATCGCCACGCCGGCGATGGTGGCGTGCACCCCGCTGTTGTACATCAGCGCCCAGATCACGACGGCGAGCGGGACGTACACGTACCAGCCGCGGACGCCCCTGCGCAGCAGCAGCCAGAAGACGGCCAGGGCGGCGGCCGCCCCGCCGAGCGCGGCGAAGTTCAGCCGGTCGGTGAAGAAGACCGCGATGATCAGGATCGCGAACAGGTCGTCGACGACCGCGAGGGTGAGCAGGAAGGCGCGCAGGGCGCTGGGCAGCGAGGTGCCGATGACCGCGAGGACGGCGAGCGCGAAGGCGATGTCGGTGGCGGTGGGCACCGCCCAGCCCTGGGTGGAGCCGCCCGCGGTGAGGTTGGCGACGGTGTACACGAGAGCCGGTACGGCCATGCCGCACAGCGCGGCCACCACGGGCAGCGCGGCCGCCTTCGGGTCGCGCAGGTCCCCGGCGACCAGCTCGCGCTTCAGCTCGATGCCGGCGACGAAGAAGAACACCGCGAGCAGGCCGTCGGCCGCCCAGTGGGCGACGGACAGGTGCAGGCCGAGCGCGGCGGGGCCGAAGTGGAAGTGGCTGACGGTCTCGTAGCCATGGTGGAGCGCCGGGATGTTCGCCCAGATCAGCGCGGCCACGGCGGCGAGGAGGAGCAGGATGCCGCCGACGGTCTCGGTGCGCAGCGCGTCCGCGACGAAGGTGCGCTCCGGCAGGGACAGCCGGCCCAGGAGCTTGCGCGGGGCGGCCGGGGTGCGGAGCGCGGTCACGGGAGACCTCCGGTGGGTGGGCAGGGTCGGCTCACTTGCCGACCAGACTTCCCGGCGCACCCATGACGCGTCCTTGACGCTTTACTTAGCTTACCTAAGATCTTGCGTCTGTCCAAGCTCTTCTTCCCGGGCCGTGGGCGACCGGGACCGGTGATCCTCACGGTAGACGCGGAAGGGGCACCCGGCGCGTTGTGCGACGGGTGCCCCTTCGGGGTGGATCAGTGCCGGCCGGGTGCCGCTCAGTCCTCGCTGGGGGCGGCCGGGAGCTTGGTCTGGATGAGGTCCATGACCGTGGAGTCCGTCAGCGTGGTGACGTCACCGAGCTGGCGGTTCTCGGCCACGTCGCGCAGCAGCCGGCGCATGATCTTGCCGGAGCGGGTCTTGGGCAGCTCGGCCACCGGCAGGATCCGCTTGGGCTTGGCGATCGGTCCGAGCGTGGCGCCCACGTGGTCGCGCAGCTCGCCCACGAGCGTGTCGGTCTCGGCGGCCGTACCGCGCAGGATCACGAAGGCGACGATGGCCTGCCCGGTGGTCTCGTCGGCGGCGCCGACGACGGCCGCCTCGGCGACCGAGGGGTGCGAGACGAGCGCCGACTCCACCTCGGTGGTGGAGATGTTGTGCCCGGACACCAGCATCACGTCGTCCACCCGGCCCAGCAGCCAGATGTCCCCGTCGTCGTCCTTCTTGGCGCCGTCCCCGGCGAAGTACCGGCCCTCGAAGCGGGACCAGTAGGTGTCGAGGAACCGCTGGTCGTCGCCCCAGATGGTGCGCAGCATCGACGGCCACGGCTCGGTCAGCACCAGGTAGCCACCGCCGCCGTTCGGCACCTCGTGGCCCTCGTCGTCGACGACGGTCGCGCTGATGCCGGGCAGCGGGCGCTGCGCGGAGCCGGGCTTGGCCTCGGTGACGCCGGGCAGCGGCGAGATCATCATCGCGCCGGTCTCGGTCTGCCACCAGGTGTCCACGACCGGAGTCCGGTCGGCACCGATGTGCTTGCGGTACCAGATCCAGGCCTCGGGGTTGATCGGCTCGCCCACCGAGCCGAGCACGCGCAGGCTGGACAGGTCGAACTTGGCGGGGACGTCGTCGCCCCACTTCATGAACGTCCGGATCGCCGTCGGCGCGGTGTAGAGGATCGAGACCTTGTACTTCTGCACGATCTCCCAGAACCGGCCCTGGTGCGGGGTGTCCGGGGTGCCCTCGTACATGACCTGGGTGGCGCCGTTGGCCAGCGGGCCGTACACGATGTAGGAGTGCCCGGTGACCCAGCCGACGTCGGCCGTGCACCAGTAGACGTCGGTCTCCGGCTTGAGGTCGAACACCGCCCAGTGGGTGTACGCGGTCTGGGTCAGATAGCCGCCGGAGGTGTGCAGGATGCCCTTCGGCTTCCCGGTGGTGCCGGAGGTGTAGAGGATGAACAGCGGGTGCTCGGCCTCGAACGCTTCCGGGGTGTGCTCGGCCGACTGGCGGTCGACCAGCTCGTGCCACCAGTGGTCCCGCTCCTCGTTCCAGGCGACCTCCTGCCCGGTACGACGCACCACGAGCACGTGCTCGACGCTGTCGACCTTGGCGATCGCCTCGTCCACGGCGGGCTTGAGCGCGGACGCCTTGCCGCGCCGGTAGCCGCCGTCGGAGGTGATGACGACCCGCGCGTCGGCGTCCTGGATGCGGGTCGCGAGCGCGTCCGCCGAGAAGCCGCCGAAGACCACCGAGTGGGTGGCGCCGATGCGGGCCGTGGCCAGCATGGCGATCGCGGTCTCGGGGATCATCGGCATGTAGACGGCGACCCGGTCGCCCTTGCGGACACCCAGTTCCAGCAGCGCGTTCGCCGCCTTGGACACCTCGTCCTTCAGCTCGGCGTAGGTGATCGAGCGGCTGTCGCCGGGCTCACCCTCGAAGTGGATCGCGACCCGGTCCCCGTGTCCGGCCTCCACATGGCGGTCCACGCAGTTGTAGGCGACGTTCAGCTCGCCGTCCTTGAACCACTTCGCGAACGGGGGGTTCGACCAGTCCAGCGTCTCCGTCGGCTCCTTGGCCCAGGTCAGCCGCCGGGCCTGCTCGGCCCAGAAGCCGAGCCTGTCAGCCTTGGCCTGTTCATACGCCTCCCCCGTGACGTTGGCGTGTGCGGCCAGGTCGGCGGGGGGTGCGAACCTGCGCTCTTCCCTGAGCAGGTTGGCCAGGCTCTCGTTGCTCACGACATCTCCCTCTCGAAGGGTGTCCGTTGTGTCCCAGGCCACAGCTCATCAGACGCGGGGGGCCGATGACAAGAGCCGACGGCTAAATTGGTTTAGACCTGTCGGGCGGCCTCTTCCGCCCTGGCCGAAATGGCCTCTCGCACGGCCTCTGCGTTCACCCGTGGGCGTGAAGCGAGCATTTCATCGGCTTGTCGTATTAATTCCTTCCGCGCCTCGTGCGACCTTGACGGCGCTGTCGGTACAAGCCCGGCACATCACCAGAAACAGCCCAGCCGGCAGCGTGTGCCCGAGAGAAGGAAGAAGGTGGGCGGAACATGGCCGCCACCCAGAGGATCGCCGTCGGTGCCATGGTCGCCGCGGCCTGCGCCGCGTCGCTCGCCGGATGCTCGAGCGACTCCAGCAGTACGAAGCAAGGGGCGTCCGGCCCGCAGAAGCAGGCGCCGGCCCCCGCACCGGGGAGTGTGCTCCGGCTGATCGGCGACGGATCCACCGCGTACACCGGTGCCCAGCCGCATCTGCCCCGGCCGGAGCGGCTGAAGCCCGGTCAGAAGCCCCCGCAGTTCGTCGTCTTCTCCTGGGACGGCGCGGGCGAGGACAGCCAGAAGCTGTTCTCGCACTTCCGCAAGGTCTCCCAGGAGAACCACGCGACCATGACGTACTTCCTCAGCGGCGTGTACATGCTGCCGGAGGAGAAGCGCGACCTGTACAAGCCGCCGCAGCACGCCCCGGGCCGCTCCGACATCGGCTTCAACGACGCCCAGGGGATCGCCGACACCGCCAGGCAGGTACGGCTGGCCTGGCTGGAGGGCAATGAGATCGGCACCCACTTCAACGGCCACTTCTGCGGCCCCGACGGTGGCGTCGGCACCTGGTCGGTGGACGAGTGGAAGAGCGAGATCAACCAGGCCAAGCAGTTCGTGAAGAGCTGGAAGACCAACGCGGGCATGAAGCGCTCGGCGCCGCTGCCCTTCGACTACGACAAGGAGCTGATCGGCGCCCGCACCCCCTGCCTGGAAGGGCAGAAGAACTTCATGAAGGCCGCCCGCCAGATGGGCTTCCGCTATGACTCCAGCGGGGTCAACGACCAGGTGTGGCCGAAGCGGAAGGAAGGTCTCTGGGACCTGTCGATGCAGCTGGTGCCCTTCCCCGGCCACACCTACGAACAGCTGACCATGGACTACAACTTCATGGTCAACCAGTCCGGCACCGAGACCCAGGGCGACCCCGACAAGTTCGACTACTGGGGCGACCAGATGCGAGACGGCCTGATCAAGGGCTTCTACCGCGCCTACGACGGCAACCGCGCGCCCCTGATCATCGGCAACCACTTCGAGTCCTGGAACGGCGGCACCTATATGCGTGCCGTCGAGGACACGGTGAAGGAGGTCTGCAACAAGCCCGACGTGCGCTGTGTCTCCTTCCATCAGCTGGCCGACTGGCTGGACGCCCAGGACCCGAAGACCCTTCAGAAGCTGCGCACCCTGAAGGTGGGCGAGGCTCCCAGGCAGGGCTGGGCGTCCTTCCTGTCCGGCCGCCCGGCTCCGGCGCCCAAGGGGGTGCCGGGGGCGCCGGCGGACAAGCGGTAGGCGTCAGCAGCGGACGCGGATGGGGATGCGGGCGGCGGGTGCGGCGGCCGGCTCAGACAGGTGCCGCCGCGCCCGCGCCGATGCGGTCGCCCGCCCCCATGTGATCGCCCGCGCCGAGGTGCTCGCCGAGCACGAAGGAGGGGTCGACCTGCGCCGCCAGGTCGGCCCCGGTGCGCTCGTTGCCCCACGACTCGGCGTTCTTCAGGTGGAAGTGCACCATCTGACGGGTGTAGTGCTCCCAGTCGCGCAGCTCGTACCGGGCGTCCGCCGCGGCCTTCAGGGTGTGCAGCGCACGGGCGTTGGCCTCCTCCAGGAGATCGAACCGGGGCGGGCGGCCCTTCTCCATGGCGCGCACCCAGTCCGAGCGCCCGACCGTCACGAGCAGGTCGTCCCCGACCTCCGCGCGCAGGAAGTCGATGTCGTCCTGTTCCTGGACCTTGTTGCCGACGACCTTCAGGGCCACCCCGAAGTCGCGGGCGTACTCCTTGTACTGGCGGTAGACGGAGACCCCCTTCCGGGTCGGCTCGGCGACGAGGAACGTCATGTCGAAGCGGGTGAACATGCCGGAGGCGAAGGAGTCGGAGCCCGCCGTCATGTCGACCACGACGTATTCGTCGGGGCCGTCGACGAGGTGGTTCAGGAACAGCTCCACCGCTCCCGTCTTGGAGTGGTAGCAGGCGACCCCCAGGTCGGCGTCCGTGAAGGGGCCCGTGACCATCAAACGGACGGCGCCGCCGTCGAGTTCCACCGGGCGGGCGCAGGCGTCGTAGACCGGGTTGGGCTCCCGCACCCGGACCAGACGGGAGCCCTCGCCGGGCGGCGTGGTCTTGATCATCGTCGCGGCGGAGGCGATGCGCGGGTTGGTGCCGCGCAGGTAGTCCTTGATCAGGGTGAGCCGGCTGCCCATGGCGGGCAGTGCGGCCGCCTCTTCCTCCTCGAGGCCGAGCGCGGGGCCGAGGTGCTGGTTGATGTCCGCGTCGATGGCGACCACCGGTGCACCGGCGGCCGCGAGATGGCGGATGAAGAGGGAGGAGAGCGTGGTCTTGCCGCTGCCGCCCTTCCCGACGAAAGCAATTTTCATGTTCACCAACGGTAGTCGGGTGATAGCTGTGGGTGTCAGGTGGAAGTGAAGAAGACCACTCCTTCGTGGGGTGGGCGGGTCGGGTGCGTAGGGTCGTACTCATGAGTACGACAGGCGCGAACGCCGACCCCCTCGCGGCCCTGGGCGCGCTGCCCGGGGTGGCCGACTCTGTGGAGTCCGTACGCAAGGCCGTGGACCGGGTCTACGGGCACCGGATCATGCGTCGGCGCAGTACCGCGGTCACGTCCGAGGCGGCGCTGCGCGCGGCTCGCGGCTCGGCGGCGCTGTCCGGCGCGGACTGGGCCCTGGAGGAGGTCCGGCGGCGCACCGACTTCAGCGCCGACGCCGAGGCGCGCACCGTGGGCGCGGCCCTGCGGCTGTCGGCCGAGGCAGGGCAGCTGCTGTCCATCTGGCGGCAGTCGCCGCTGCGGGTGCTGGCGCGGCTGCATCTGGTGGCCGCCGCGGAGCAGGACGAGCGGGTCGGCAGGCCGCGGCAGGCCGGCGAGGCGGTGGACGAGCCGCTGGTCGAGCTGCCGCTGCCGGATGCCGACGAGGTCGCCGGCCGGCTGGAGGGACTGGCCGAGCTGATCGTCGCCGGGACCTCCGCGCCCGCGCTGGTGACGGCCGCCGTGGTGCACGGCGAACTGCTCGCGCTGCGTCCCTTCACGTCCCACAACGGCCTGGTCGCGCGCGCGGCCGAGCGGATCGTGCTGATCGGCAGCGGCCTGGACCCCAAGGCGATCTGCCCGGCCGAGGTCGGCCATGCCGAGCTGGGCCGCGCGGCCTATCTGGGGGCCCTGGACGGCTATGTCTCCGGTACGCCCGAGGGCATGGCGGCCTGGATCGCGCACTGCGGCAAGGCCGTGGAGCTGGGGATGCGCGAGTCGACCGCGGTGTGCGAGGCGCTCCAGCGCGGCGCCGCCTGACGGAAGGGCCCGGGAAGGGTCACGGCAGGGCCCGGGAAGGGTTGCGGCGGTACGAGAGACTCGTACCGCCGCTGGCATGCTCACCGGGTTACCAAGCGTCCTCGATATGTGCCCATCAGGTCGGGGTCTTTGCCCGTCACCTGGTGCGGCTGGCCCGTAATCGACGGGTCGACGTCGCGTGGGTGCCCGGTGTTCATGCGAGGTCCGTGGGGCCAGTGCGTAGTGACAGGGGATCCTCTCGGATGTCCTTGGTCTCGCGGGCCTGACTTCTTTCTACCCCGTACCGGTGGTAACCGGAACCCTTCGTGGCACTTATTTACTTGCGCGATCAAACCGGGTGAAACGGGTGCGGCCACGGGTGCGGCTCAGGCGGTGCCGCGCCGCCGGTTGGCGTACCAGACCAGGCCCGCCGTCGCGGCCGCCGCACCTATGGCCGCCGCCGCGACCAGCGCCGGGCGGGGCGGGACGGACAGCGTGGGCAGCCGCTTCTTGAGCGGGACCGGCCGGCGGAACTCCAGAACCGGCCAGCCGCGGGCGAGCGCCTCGCGCCGCAGTGCCCGGTCCGGGTTCACGGCGTGCGGGTTCCCGACCTCCTGGAGCATCGGCAGGTCGGTCGCCGAGTCGCTGTAGGCGTAGCAGCGGTCGAGGTCGTAGCCCTCGGCCGCGGCCAGCTCCCTGATCGCCTCGGCCTTGGTCGGGCCGTACGCGTAGTACTCCACCTCGCCGGTGAAGCAGCCGTCCTCGCCGACGACCATGCGGGTGGCGACCACGCGGTCCGCGCCCAGCAGCTCGCCGATCGGCTCGACCACCTCGGCGCCCGAGGTGGAGACGATCACGACGTCCCGCCCGGCCGCGTGGTGTTCCTCGATGAGGGAGGCGGCCTCGTCGTAGATGATCGGGTCGATCAGTTCGTGCAGGGTCTCGGCCACGATCTCCCGCACCTGCTGCACATTCCAGCCGCGGCACAGCGCGGAGAGGTACTCGCGCATCCGCTCCATCTGATCGTGGTCCAGGCCGCCGGCCAGGAAGACGAACTGGGCGTATGCGGTCCGCAAGGCGGCCCTGCGGTTGATCAGTCCGCCTTGGTAGAAGGACTTGCTGAAGGTGAGCGTGCTCGACTTCGCAATGACCGTCTTGTCCAGGTCAAAGAAGGCTGCTGTGCGAGGCAAGGAGTGGTTTTCCACGCCCCTGAGCATAGGCGCCCACCATTCGGCGTAAGGTGGGGCGCGTGGGTTTGCCTGAGAGGGCTCTCGGGTACACCATGGAAGTCACGGATCGTTCGCGACCGTGCTAACCCGGCCCGACTCCTCCCCCCCCGAGTCGGCCGTGGGGACGACCCCCGCTCTCCCCCCCGGCGGGGGTCGTCGCATGTCCGGGTGGGTTTTGCTGCTCCCCTCTTCTTCTCGTACGGCGTTGCGGCCCGGGTGATCCCGCTGGTGGCCGCCGCTTCCCCATGGCCATGATCCGTTACCCAGAGTAATCGGTGTGCTGCTCTGTGGAAGTCGTACAGGGATCAGTACAGGGGTCACCGGTATGGGTGACGGAGTTATTCACAGGCCCGAAGTTGTCCACCGTTTTCGACCAAGATCCACACGATTTCGGGGATCGCTGCACCGTGATTCCAGCGCGCTCCGGCCGCGGCGAGTTCATGGCCGATTCCGATTGCGGGGCGCGTATGGCCGGTTCCTGTCGGCCGTTCATATGGAGACCGCTTGCCGGTTCTCCGCACGCCCGGGAATCGCGGGGCCGCACCGGCCGCGCGGAACACACAGCGAAGGGGGAACGCACATGTCCAAAACCGTCACCCACGACCCACCGCCCGACCCCGGCGGCCGGCCGGGACGGCCGCTCATCGTCACCGAGGACACCTGGCTGCTGGACGACCTGCTGCGCCTGTGCGCGGCCGCCGGCGCCACCCCCGAGGTCCACCACGCTCTCCCGGCCGCCGGCGACGGCTGGCAGACGGCCCCGCTCGTCCTGATCGGCGACGACGTCGCCCGCCGGATGCGGGGAGCCGCGCGCCGCCCCGCGGTGGTGCTGGTCGGCCGTGACCAGGACGACCCGGGGGTGTGGAAACGGGCCGTCGAGATCGGCGCCGACCATGTGCTGATGCTGCCCGACGGAGAGCAGTGGCTGGTCGACCGCATCGCCGACGTCGTCGAAGGCGTCGGCCGTCCGGCCCTCACCGTGGGGGTGATGGGCGGGCGGGGCGGGGCCGGAGCCTCCACGCTCGCCTGCGCCCTCGCCGTCACCTCCGCGCGCGAGGGGCTGCGCACCCTGCTGGTGGACGCCGATCCGCTCGGCGGCGGACTCGACGTCCTCCTCGGCGGGGAGACCGCCGAGGGGCTGCGCTGGCCCGCCTTCGCCGCCTCCCGCGGCCGGGTCGGCGGCGGTGCCCTGGAGGAGTCGCTGCCCGAACTGCACTCCCTGCGCGTGCTGAGCTGGGACCGCGGCGACTGCGTCGCCATCCCGCCGCAGGCCGTGCGGGCGGTGCTCGCCGCCGCCCGGCGACGCGGCGGCACGGTCGTGGTCGACCTGCCCCGCCGGCTCGACGACGGGGTCGCCGAGGCCCTCGCCCAGCTCGACCTGGTGCTGCTCGTCGTCCCCGCCGAGCTGCGGGCGGTCGCGGCGGCCGGCCGGGTGGCGTCCGCCGTCGGCATGGTCGTCCGCGATCTGCGCGTCGCGGTCCGCGGCCCGTACGCCCCCGGCCTGGACGACCACGAGGTGGCCCGGCTGCTCGGGCTGCCGCTCGCCGGCGAGGTGCCGGCCGAACCCCTGCTGTCCCGCCCGCAGGCCGGGGCGAAGCCGCCCGGTGCCACCGGACGCGGCCCGCTCGCCCGCTTCTGCACGGACTTCTGGGAGCGCGCGCTGGTCGAGGCGGGAGGCACCCGGTGAGCCTGACCGGAGCCGGCCCGGTGGACGGCGCCCTGCTCGACGGCGTCCGACGGCGGCTGGCCGAGAGCGGCGCCGAACCCACCCCGGCGCGCGTGGCCCAGGCCCTGCGCGAACAGGGCCGGGTGCTCGGCGACGCGGAGGTGCTCGGCGCGGCCGAACGGCTCAGGTCGGAGCTGGTCGGCACCGGCCCGCTGGAGCCGCTGCTCGCCGACCCGGACGTCACCGACGTGCTGGTGTCGGCCCCGGACCGGGTATGGGTGGACCGCGGCGGCGGCCTCGAACTGACCCCGGTGGCCTTCCCCGACGCGGCGGCCGTACGACGCCTCGCGCAGCGCCTGGCCGCGGTGGCCGGACGCCGGCTGGACGACGCCCGGCCCTGGGCGGACGCCAGGCTGCCCGACGGCACCCGGCTGCACGCGGTGCTGCCCCCGGTCGCCGTCGGCTGCACCTGCCTGGCCCTGCGGGTGGCCCGGCCCCGGGCGTTCACCCTCGCGGAACTCGTCGCGGCCGGCACGGTGCCGCCCGGCGGTGACCGCATCCTGGCGGACCTCGTCGGGGCCCGGCTGTCCTTCCTGGTCAGCGGCGGCACCGGGAGCGGCAAGACGACCCTGCTCAGCGCCCTGCTGGGGCTGGTCGGCCAGGGCGAACGGATCGTGCTCGCCGAGGACTCCGCCGAGCTGCGGCCGGAGCACCCGCATGTGGTCCGGCTGGAGACCCGGCCCGCCAACCAGGAGGGCGCGGGCCTGGTCACGCTGGAGGACCTGGTCCGGCAGGCGCTGCGGATGCGGCCCGACCGGCTGGTCGTCGGAGAGGTGCGCGGACCCGAGGTGGTGCACCTGCTCGCGGCACTCAATACCGGCCACGAAGGCGGCTGCTGCACGGTCCATGCCAACGCGGCCGGAGATGTGCCGGCCCGTCTGGAAGCGCTGGCCACGGCCGCCGGGCTGGACCGGGCGGCACTGCACAGCCAGCTGGCGGCCGCCCTCTCCGTCGTGCTCCACCTGGTACGGGACCGGTCCGGGCGGCGCCGGATCGCCGAGGTCCATGTGCTGGAACGGGATGCCTCGGGCCTGGTGCGGACGGTGCCGGCGCTGCGCTGGGGCGAGCGGGCCTTCGCACGCGAGCGCGGCTGGCAGCGGCTGCGCGGACTGCTCGCGGGCACCGACGGGTTCGGAAGCGAGGCCCAGACATGACGAGCGGGACCGACATGACCGGCCAGATGTCCCAGACGTCCCTGGGCGCCGCGCTGTTCTGTCTCGGCGCGGCCGTGTGGCTGCTGGGCGGAGGGCACTCCGGCGCCCGGCGTGCGCGGCTGCTGCTCGCCGGCGGCGGCGCGGTGGCCGTCGGACCACCGCCCGGGGAGCGGCTCCTCGCCGGACTGCGGCGGCTGCGCGGCCGGTGGCGGCCCGAGTGGTGGTCGCTGGTCGCCGGGGCGCTGCTCGGACTGCTGGGCGCCTCCCCGCTGCCGGTCGCCGCGGGGGCGGCCGGGGTGCCGGTGCTGCGCCGGGTGCTGCGGGCCCGGCAGGCCGGACAGGACCGGGAGCGGCGGGCCGACGCGGTGATCGGCCTGTGCGGGGCGCTCGCCGGGGAGGTGCGCGCGGGACGGCAGCCGGGCGAGGCGCTGTTGCGGGCCGCGCGGGACTCCGGCGGGCTCGGCGAGGCGCAGGCGGCCGTGGTGGCGGCGGCGCGGTTCGGCGGGGATGTTCCCGGCGCCCTCGCGGTGGCGGCCCGGCAACCGGGTGCCGAGGGACTGCTCGGGCTCGCCGCGTGCTGGCGGGTGGCCGTCGACCAGGGCGCCGGTCTCGCCGCGGGACTGGACCGGCTGGACGGCGCGCTGCGCGCGGAACGCGACCGGCGCGCCGACCTGAAAGCCCAGTTGGCGGGCGCGCGGGCGACCGCGGTGCTGCTCGCCGCGCTTCCCGCGCTCGGCCTCCTCCTCGGCGCGGCCATGGGCGCCGACCCGCTGTATGTGCTGCTGCACACCGGGGCCGGTTTTGGCTGTCTGGCGGCCGGGGCGCTGTTCGAGGCGCTCGGGTTGTGGTGGTCGGTCCGGATCATGCGGGCGGCGGGGGCGGGGTGAACGCGGGCGTGTGCAGGGGGTGGTGTGTGCACGCGCCGGACGGGGGTCGGGAGGGAGCACCGGTGCGGACGGGAGTGGGCCGGACGGGGGTCGGGAGGGTGCCCGGTGCGCACGGGGGCTGGTGCGCACGGGGGCTGGTGCGCGGGAGAAGCGGTCGGAGGGGTCGGGGGAGTGGTTCCGGGCGGGCGGCGAGGGGCGGCGAGATGGGTGGAGTGGCGGGGTGGGCGGAGTGGTTTCGGGTCGGCGGGTGGAGTGGCGGGGTGGGCGGAGTGGTTTCGGGTCGGCGGGGAGGAGTGGCGCCGTGAGTGGGGACGTTGTGCACAGGCTGGGGACGGCCGGGGTCGTGGTGGTGGCGCTCGGCTGGGCGGTGTGGTGGCTGGACCGGGTTCGGCGGCGGCGCCGGGCGCGGCGGCTGATCGCGGAACTGATGGGCCGCGAAGCCCCGCCCGGCGGACGGCGGTTCGCGGTGCCGGCGGTGCTGCGCGGCGGGCTGCCGTCGGCCGGCGCGGCCTGCGGCACCTGGGTGCTGGTAGGGGGGATCGCCGGGGTCCTGCTGGGGCTCGCGGTGGGCGCGGTGCTGTGGCGCCTGCGGGGCCGGGCGACGGCACAGGCCGCGACGGAGCAGACCTGCGGTGCCGAAGCCGCCCGTCAACTGCCGCTCACGGCCGATCTGCTGGCGGCCTGCATCGCCGCCGGGGCCGGGCCCGTGATCGCCGCCCAGGCGGTGGGCGACGCCCTCGGCGGACCGGTCGGGGCGGCACTGGCCCGGGGTGCGGCGGAAGTGCGGCTCGGCGGTGAACCGGTGGACGCCTGGCGCGGGTTGGCGGCGCTGCCCGGTGCGGGGCCGCTGGCCCGGCTGCTGGAGCGGGCCGGCGAGTCCGGGGTGCCCGCGGCCGCCCCGGTCGCCCGTCTCGCCTCGGACGCGCGTGCCGAGTGGGCCCGCGCCGCGACGGCCCGGGCCCGCCGGGCGGCCGTCCTGATCTCCGCGCCGGTCGGGCTGTGCTTCCTGCCCGCCTTCATCGCGGTCGGTGTGCTGCCGGTGGTGATCGGGCTGGCCGGCGGAGTGCTGGCGGGGAGGTGAGGGAGGACGACCCGAGCGGGACCGGGTGACCTGCGGGGACTGCCGAGAGACACAACAGGAGGGAATGTCATGCGAGTCGGGATGAAGAAGAAGGCCCAGAAGGCGGCGGCGCGGCTGTGCGGGGCGGTTCGCCGGGACGACGGGATGGTGACCTCGGAGTACGCCATGGGCATCATCGCGGCCGTCGGGTTCGCGCTGCTGCTCTACGAGGTCGTCACCAGCGGCCAGGTCAGGGCGGAGCTCCAGGACATCGTGAAGAAGGCCCTCAGTGCGCGGATGTGACCGGGAGGCCGACCGGGGGTTCGTGACCGCGGAGACGGCCGTGGTGCTCGGTGTGCTGGTGGCGTTCACGATGGCGCTGGTGTGGGGGCTGCTCGTGGTCGCCGCGCAGATCCAGTGCGTGGACGCCGCCCGCACCGGCGCCCGGGCCGCCGCCCGCCAGGACCCGCCGGACGCGGTGCTGGCGCTGACCCGGGAGGCCGCGCCGCGCGGGGCCCGGGTGTCGGTCCGGCGCGAGGGCGATCGGGTGCGGGTGACGGTGGTGGCCCCGCCGCCGGTGCTCAGCGGACTGCCGTTCGAGGTGCGGGAAGAGGCCGTCGCGGCGGCGGAGGAGACGGTGGGCGCGGGAAAGGAGGGGCTGTGAGGCGGGGCGTAGTGCGGAAGCGGGGCGTGGCGCGGCGCCGAGAGGGCTCCGACCGCGGGTCCGCCACCGTGTGGAGCCTCGGAGTGATCGCCGTGCTGTGCGCGGTGTTCGGCGCCGTGCTCGCTCTCGGGCAGGCCGTGGTCGTCCGGCACCGGGCCGCGGGCGGTGCCGATCTGGCGGCGCTCGCGGCGGCGGACCACTGGGCCGAGGGGGCGACGGCGGCCTGTGCCCGGGCCGGGCGGCTGGCGGCGGCCCAGGGGGTGCGGCTGGTGCGGTGCGCGATCGTCGGCGAGACCTCGGATGTGACGGCGGCCGCGGGCAGCGGGCCGTTCCGGGCGGAGGTCAGGGCGAGAGCCGGGCCGGCCGGCACCCCGGTCAGCTCTCCGGCCCCTCCGGAAGCTCCTCCTTCGGCTGACCCGCAAGCTCCTCCGGAAGCTCCTCCTTTGGATCCCCCGCTAGCTCCTCCGGAAGCCCCTCTGGAGGCTCTTCCACAAGCTCCTCCGCGGGCTTCTCTTCCGGTGCGTCCCTCAGGAGCACCGTGAGCAGGCGCACCGCACCCCTCTTGTGCAGCGGTTCGTTGCCGTTGCCGCACTTGGGGGACTGGATGCAGGAAGGGCAGCCGGCCTCGCACTCGCAGGAGGCGATGGCCGCCCGGGTCGCGGCGAGCCAGGTGCGCGCGGTGTGGAAGGCGCGCTCGGCGAACCCCGCGCCGCCGGGGTGGCCGTCGTAGACGAAGACCGTCGGCAGGAGCGTGTCGGGGTGCAGGGGGACGGACACCCCGCCGATGTCCCAGCGGTCGCAGGTCGCGAAGAGGGGCAGCATGCCGATGGAGGCGTGTTCGGCGGCGTGCAGCGAGCCGCCGAGGATCTCCGGGGTGATCCGGGCCTCGTCCAGCTGGTCCTCGGTGACCGTCCACCACACCGCGCGGGTGCGCAGCGTACGAGGAGGGAGGTCGAGTTTCGTCTCGCCGAGCACTTCGCCGGTGATGAGACGGCGGCGCAGGTAGGAGACCACCTGGTTGGTGACCTCGACCGAGCCGTAGCACAGGCGGCCGGCGCCCCAGGGGATCTCGGTGTCCGTCTCCAGGACGGAGATCGCCGTGGTGTCGCGGGCGACCGTGGAGTAGGGCGGGTCGGCCTGCTCGACCAGGGCGACGGAGTCCTCCAGGTCGAGATGGCGCACCAGGTAGGTGCGGCCCTGGTGCAGATGGACCGCGCCCTCGTGGACGGTGGAGTGCGCGGAGCCGGCGTCGACGGTGCCGAGCAGACGTCCGGTACCGGCCTCCACGATCTGCACCGGGCGGCCGCCCGCACCGCGGATGTCGGTCAGGTCGGCGGCCCGCTCGCGCCGCGTCCAGTGCCAGGCCTTCGTCCTTCTGCGGAGCAGCTTCGCGGCCTCCAGCTGCGGCAGCACCTCCGCACTGGCGGGGCCGAAGAGGTCCAGGTCCTCCTCGGTCAGCGGGAGTTCGGCGGCGGCGGCGCACAGGTGCGGCGCGAGGACGTAGGGGTTGTCGGGGTCCAGGACGGTCGATTCCACCGGCTGGTCGAACAGCGCCTCGGGATGGTGCACGAGGAAGGTGTCCAGCGGGTCGTCCCGGGCGACGAGGACCGCGAGGGCGCCCTGCCCGGAGCGGCCGGCGCGGCCCGCCTGCTGCCACAGGGAGGCGCGGGTGCCCGGGTACCCGGCGATCACCACGGCGTCCAGGCCGGACACGTCCACGCCCAGCTCCAGGGCGGTCGTGGCGGCGAGGCCGAGGAGTTCGCCGGAGTGCAGGGCGCGTTCCAGCGCGCGGCGCTCCTCGGGGAGATAGCCGCCCCGGTAGGCCGCGACCCGCCGGACCAGGGAGCGGTCGACCTCGGCCAGCTTCTCCTGGGCGATCACCGAGATCAGCTCGGCGCCGCGCCGGGAGCGGACGAAGGCCACCGAGCGCACGCCCTGCACGGTCAGGTCGGTCAGCAGATCGGCGGTCTCGGCGGTGGCCGTACGCCGTACGGGGGCACCCTTCTCGCCGTGCAGTTCGGTGAGCGGGGGCTCCCAGAGGGCGAAGACCAGTTCCCCGCGCGGGGAGGCGTCGTCGGCGACCTCGACCACCGGCAGCCCGGTCAGCCGGCGGGCGGCCACGGCGGGTTCCGCGGCGGTCGCCGAGGCCAGCAGGAAGACGGGCGAGGCACCGTAGCGGGCGCACAGCCGCCGCAGCCGGCGCAGCACCTGGGCGACATGCGAGCCGAACACACCGCGGTAGGTGTGGCACTCGTCGATGACGACGTACTTCAGCGACTTCAGGAAGGAGGACCAACGGGGGTGGGCCGGGAGTATGCCCCGGTGCAGCATGTCGGGGTTGGTCAGCACGTAGGTGGCGTACTGGCGGATCCACTCGCGTTCTTCGAACGGAGTGTCGCCGTCGTACACGGCTGGGCGAACCGCGCCGGCCAAAGGTTGTGAAAGTTCCTTCACCGACCGGCACTGGTCCGCCGCGAGCGCCTTGGTGGGCGCCAGGTACAGCGCGGTGGCGCCCCGCCCGTTCGGGGCCTCGGCTCCGTCGAGCAGGGCGGACAGGACGGGCACGAGGTAGGCGAGGGACTTGCCGGAGGCGGTGCCGGTGGCGACGACCACCGAGTCGCCGTCCAGGGCGTGCTCGGCGGCCAGTGCCTGATGGGCCCAGGGATGCTCGATGCCGCACCGCTGGACGGCCGCGATCACCTCGGACCGAATCCGGTGAGGCCAGACGGCATGGCGGCCCGCGCGCGGGGGCAAGTGCTCCGTATGAGTGATGCGCGCAGACCGGCTCGGCCCCGAGGCGAGCCGGTCCAGGACCGTGCCCGGGGAAAACCCGAAGGCCTGTTCTGCCGGGGTTCTGTCGGATCGGTGATTCTTGGCCATCGGCACCGAGTGTGTCACTGGCGTGACGGACAATGGAGCCAAGGCGTCGTGCACGCCTGCCGGTAAGTGATTGAATGCCATCGCGGCTGGCGAT
Organism: Streptomyces sp. NPDC127190; assembly: GCF_042672505.1. NCBI lineage: Bacteria > Bacillati > Actinomycetota > Actinomycetes > Kitasatosporales > Streptomycetaceae > Streptomyces > Streptomyces sp. NPDC127190. The sequence goes on along the minus strand of NZ_JBHXVE010000028.1, from coordinate 50,385 downwards.
GCGTCCCGGGGGCCGCATGCCGAGTTACCCGAGGGGCGACCGCTCGATAGCAAGGTGCTGGAGGATCCGTGGACCTGTCCCTGTCGACCGAAACCATCGGCGATCGTACGGTCGTCCGAGTCGGTGGCGAAATCGACGTGTATACCGCGCCCAAGCTGCGTGAGCAGCTGGTCGAGCTGGTGAACGACGGGAATTTCCACCTCGTCGTCGACATGGAGGGCGTGGACTTCCTCGACTCCACCGGGCTCGGCGTGCTGGTCGGAGGCCTGAAGCGGGTGCGTGCCCACGAGGGCTCGCTGCGCCTGGTCTGCAACCAGGAGCGCATTCTCAAGATCTTCCGCATCACCGGCCTCACCAAGGTGTTCCCCATCCACACCTCGGTCGAGGACGCGGTGCAGGCCACCGACTGATCCGGGCCGTTCGCCGGCGCCGGACCGCCCCGCGCGGTCCGGTGCGGGGCGGTCCTGTCCTGGGCCGGGCCAGCGGCCCGGGCCACAGCAGTACAGCAGGGGGTGCGGCCCTCGGCGGCCCCGCCCCGACCGCACACCCGTAGTCGCGAGGGGGATGCATGGCCACCGTCGAACTCCGCTTCAGCGCGCTGCCCGAGCACGTCCGGACCGCCCGGCTGGTGGCGGCCGCGGTGGCGCGCAGGGCCGGAGTGGACGAGGCCGTCCTGGACGAGGTCCGGCTCGCCGTGGGCGAGGCCTGCTCCCGTGCCGTCGGACTGCATCGGAACAGCGGCATCACGGCGCCGGTGAAGGTGGCGCTGATCGAGGAGGAGAAACAGTTCTCCATCGAGGTCGGCGACAAGGCCCCGCATGCCGTGCCGGGCGGCGACACGCCCGGCGCAGCGGACGGCGAGCCGGAGGTCGAGGAGGACGAGATGGGCCTCGCGGTGATCAGCGGCCTCGTCGACGACGTCCAGGTCACCACCGGCCTGGACGGCGGTCTGATCCGCATGACCTGGCCGACCGCGCCCCCGGCCACGGCGCTGCTCTGAACCGCCCCCGCCGAACTTCTCGAAGGGCCCTGCGACGCAGGGCCCTTCGGCGTTTCCGGCGAAGCCTGTAATTCGTGAAGTAATTCACGATCATTCACCGTCGGCCGAGAATGCCTCGAAGGCATTACGCCATTCGAGGCGTGTAGCGCGAGGGCGATCATTTGCGATGAGCCAGTGGAGGCTAATTCCGTTTACCGTGCTCTGTTGAGATCACACGGGGGTACCTACAATCCGTCCACATCTTGAGCTCAGCCCAAGCGTCAAGGAGGACGAATGGCGGGGCTTTCTACCCCTGAGTGGGCCACCCCCCAGTGGGGCCGTTCCACATCCCTCGCGGCCGCGGTCCTGACCGAGGACAACCGGATCCTCGTGGCCGTCATCGGCGCGGTCGCGCTGGCCGCGCTGGTGGTCGCGGGGCTCCTGGTGCGCCAGGTGCTGGCGGCGGACGAGGGAACCGACAGCATGAAAGAGATCGCCGGGGCGGTGCAGGAAGGCGCCAAGGCGTATCTCGCCCGGCAGTTGCGCACGCTCGGCGTATTCGCCGTCGTCGTGTTCTTCCTGCTCATGCTGCTGCCGGCGGACGACTGGAATCAGCGTGCCGGACGTTCGGTGTTCTTCCTGATCGGCGCGGCGTTCTCGGCGGCCACCGGCTATATCGGCATGTGGCTCGCCGTACGCAGCAATGTGCGGGTCGCCGCGGCGGCCCGGGAAGCGACTCCGGCGCCCGGTGAACCAGAAAAAGATCTCACCGCCGTTTCGCACAAGGCGATGAAGATCGCATTTCGCACGGGCGGTGTCGTCGGCATGTTCACGGTGGGGCTCGGCCTGCTGGGCGCCTCCTGTGTGGTGCTGGTGTACGCGGCCGACGCACCGAAGGTGCTGGAGGGCTTCGGCCTCGGCGCCGCCCTGATCGCCATGTTCATGCGGGTGGGCGGCGGCATCTTCACCAAGGCCGCCGACGTCGGCGCCGACCTGGTCGGCAAGGTCGAGCAGGGCATTCCGGAGGACGATCCGCGCAATGCCGCGACCATCGCCGACAACGTGGGCGACAACGTCGGCGACTGCGCCGGCATGGCGGCCGACCTGTTCGAGTCGTACGCCGTCACCCTGGTGGCCGCGCTGATCCTCGGCAAGGCCGCCTTCGGCGACTCGGGGCTCGCCTTCCCGCTGCTGGTGCCCGCCATCGGAGTGATCACCGCGATGATCGGCATCTTCGCGGTCGCCCCGCGCCGCGCCGACCGCAGCGGCATGACGGCGATCAACCGCGGCTTCTTCATCTCCGCGGTGATCTCGCTCGCCCTGGTGGCGGTCGCGGTCTTCGTCTACCTGCCCTCGACGTACTCCGGGCTGCACGGCGTCACGGACGCGGCGATCCGGGGCAAGGACGGCGACCCCCGGGTCCTCGCCCTGGTCGCCGTCGCCATCGGCATCCTGCTCGCCGCCGTCATCCAGCAGCTGACCGGCTACTTCACCGAGACCACCCGGCGCCCGGTCCGGGACATCGGCAAGACCTCCCTCACCGGCCCCGCCACCGTCGTCCTCTCCGGCATCTCCCTGGGTCTGGAGTCGGCCGTCTACACCGCGCTGCTCATCGGGCTGGGCGTGTACGGCGCGTTCCTGCTCGGCGGTACGTCGATCATGCTGGCGCTGTTCGCGGTGGCGCTGGCCGGCACCGGACTGCTCACCACGGTCGGTGTGATCGTCGCCATGGACACCTTCGGGCCGGTCTCCGACAACGCGCAGGGCATCGCCGAGATGTCCGGTGACGTCCAGGGCGCGGGCGCGCAGGTGCTCACCAACCTGGACGCCGTCGGCAACACCACCAAGGCCATCACCAAGGGCATCGCGATCGCGACGGCCGTCCTCGCCGCGTCGGCGCTGTTCGGGTCGTACCGTGACGCGATCACCACCAATGTGCAGGACGTCGGGGAGAAGCTCAGCGGGCCGGGCGCGCCGCTGAGTCTGTCCCTGGACATCTCGCAGCCCAACAACCTCGTCGGCCTCATCGCGGGTGCCGCGGTCGTGTTCCTCTTCTCCGGACTGGCCATCAACGCCGTGTCCCGGTCGGCGGGTTCGGTGGTGTTCGAGGTGCGGCGGCAGTTCCGGGAGAAGCCCGGGATCATGGACTTCAGCCAGAAGCCCGAGTACGGCAAGGTCGTCGACATCTGCACCAAGGACGCCCTGCGGGAGCTGGCCACGCCCGGTCTGCTGGCCGTCATGGCGCCGATCTTCGTCGGGTTCACGCTCGGCGTCGGCTCGCTCGGCTCCTATCTCGCCGGCGCCATCGGCGCGGGCACGCTGATGGCGGTGTTCCTCGCCAACTCCGGCGGCGCCTGGGACAACGCCAAGAAGCTGGTGGAGGACGGCCACCACGGCGGCAAGGGCAGTGAGGCCCACGCGGCCACGGTGATCGGCGACACGGTCGGCGACCCCTTCAAGGACACCGCGGGCCCCGCGATCAACCCGCTGCTGAAGGTGATGAACCTCGTCTCGCTGCTCATCGCACCCGCGGTGATCAAGTTCTCCTACGGCCACGACAAGAGCCTCGGCGTGCGGATCGCGATCGCGGTGCTCGCGCTCCTGGTGATCGTCGGTGCGGTGTACGTCTCCAAGCGGCGCGGGATCGCCGTGGGCGACGACGACGAGAGTGCCGAGCGGGTGGCCAACTCGCCGGGTACGGCGGTGGTTTCGTAGCTGTCGTGGGGAAGCCCTGTTCAACGGGCGGGCGGGTGGCGCTTACTGACGCGCGGCCCGCCCGTCCGCGTCTGTGGGCACGCCCACGTCGTGAGCCTTCTCTCTGGCGGTGCAAACGCGTACGAAAATACACATAGGGGATGTTCGCGCTGCGGGGGGTGTGTGTCCGCCGTGTAGGGTCCGTGGGCCGAGAGCCATGGAAGGGACCAATCCGGTGAACAAGAAGCTCACGGCCGCACTGTCCGGCGGTGCGGTACTGGTGGTGGCATTGACGGGATGCACCAGCAGCAGCGGCGGCGGCAGCAAGGGCCCCGACCCCAAGCTCGTCTCCTGGGCCAAGTCGGTGTGCGACGCGGTGCCCGCGCAGGACGCGAAGATCAAGGCGGCCAACGCGGCGATCAGCACCACGGCCGCCGACACCGCCAAGCCGCAGGAGTTGCAGAAGACGGACTCGCAGGCCTTCCAGGACATGGCCGACGGCTACAAGGCGATCGCCACCGCCGTCGGCAAGGCGGGCGCGCCGCCCGGGGTCGAGGGCGGCGTCAAGCGGCTCCAGGCGGTCGTGAAGAGCTTCAACAGCCTCTCCGCCTCCTACGCCGACCTGAAGAAGCAGGTCGACGCGTTGAACACCAAGGACCAGGCGAAGTTCGCCTCCGGGCTGCACGATGTCGCGGTGCAGATGACCGACCTGGAGAAGAAGCACCAGAGCGGCACCGAGGCGCTGAAGAACCTCCAGCAGGGCGAGGTCCAGGACGCGATCGCGCAGCAGGCCAGCTGCAAGAAGGTCGCCGAGTCGGCCACGGCCTCGCCGGCGCCGTCGTCTCCGGCGTCGTCCCCGTCGGCGTCGGCGTCCTCCAAGAAGGGCTGACACGTCGGTCCGCCGGGGGACGATGTCACTGCCCTCGGCGGACCGGCTCCGGGCGTGCGGAGGGCGCGCGGACCGGCCCCGCGGCCGCCCCCGGGACACAATGGGGGCGTGACTGACACCGGACTCGCCCCCCTGCCCGCCGCCGACCGGCCCGACATCGCCGCACGCCTGCGGGACGCCCTGCTGGCCGCCTCCTTCACCGCCGACGGTCTGCTCGAGCTGCTCGGCGCCCCCGCCTACGCGGCGCTGGCCCGCAGCGAGACCGTGCCCGCCCTGCGCGCGACCCGTGGCGACACGCCGCTGGAGACGCTCGTACGGCTGTTCCTGCTCCAGCAGCCGGTGCCCCACGCGCGCGTGGCGGCGATCCTGCCGGTCGAGGAGGCCGTGGAAGCCGGGTGGCTCACGCGCGTGGGCGGCGACGAGGTCGCCGCGACGGTGGATGTACGGCCCTACGGCGGCCCCGACGGCGAGGACTGGTTCATCGTCTCCGACCTCGGCTGCGCGGTCGGCGGCGCGGGCGGCATCGGACGCCGCGACGAGGGCGTCGTCCTCGGGGTCGGCGGCGCCTCCACCACCCTCGCCGGCATCACCGTCCGCACCCCGGTCGCCTCCGCCCTGGACCTCGGCACCGGTTCCGGCATCCAGGCGCTGCACGCCGCCCAGCACGCCACGCGCGTGACGGCCACCGACGTCAACCCGCGCGCGCTGCACATCACCGCCCTCACGCTCGCGCTCTCCGGCGCGCCCGCCGCCGAGCTGCGCGAGGGCTCGCTGTTCGCACCGGTCCGGGACGACGAGACCTTCGATCTCATCGTCTCCAACCCGCCGTTCGTGATCTCGCCGGGCGCCCGGCTGACCTACCGGGACGGCGGCATGGGCGGGGACGATCTGTGCCGCTCGCTCGTTCAGCAGGCGGGGGAACGGCTGAACGAGGGCGGGTTCGCGCAGTTCCTCGCCAACTGGCAGCACGTGGCAGGGGAGGACTGGCAGGACAGACTCAGGTCGTGGGTGCCGAGCGGGTGCGATGCCTGGATCGTGCAGCGCGAGGTGCAGGACATCACGCAGTACGCCGAGCTGTGGCTGCGGGACGCCGGTGACCACCGTGGGGACCCGGCGGAGTACCAGGCGCACTACGACGCCTGGCTCGACGAGTTCGAGGCGCGCAAGGTGAAGGCGGTCGGCTTCGGCTGGATCACGCTGCGCAAAAGCGGGGCCGCGGAGCCGTCCGTCACCGTGGAGGAGTGGCCCCACCCGGTCGAACAGCCGCTCGGGGACGCCATCCTGGCCCACTTCGAGCGCCTCGACTATCTCCGTGAGCACGACGACGCGGCCCTGCTCGCAAGCCACTTCAGGCTCGCTGCGGAGGTGGTCCAGGAGCAGGTCGGGCTGCCCGGCGCCGAGGACCCCGAGCATGTGGTGCTGCGCCAGAACCGCGGTATGCGCCGGGCGACCAAGGTGGACACGGTCGGCGCGGGCTTCGCGGGCGTGTGCGACGGCACGCTGAGCGCGGGCCGCATCCTGGACGCCATCGCCCAGCTGGTCGGCGAGGACCCGGTGCTGCTCCGCGACCGCACTCCGGCGCAGATCCGGCTGCTGGTGGAACAGGGCTTCCTGGAGCCGGCGCCGGTGGCGTAGCGCCGGGGCGGGGAGGGGCGGGGCGCCGAGGACCCGGGCGGGGGACCGGTGCCGTACGCTCCGGAAAACGGCCGGAAAGCATGGGTTCCGGAGTTCGGGCGAGCGGTCTCCGGGCGCCCGTCCGGTGGCGCGCCGGCCCCCCGTTCACCCCGATGTCGTCCGCCCGTCGTCCGCGCGTGCCACCCTCCCCGCGCTGGGCGGAGCCGGACGGCAGGAAAGGGGCGCGGGGCGATGGAGAGCGGGCCGGCGATCTATGCGGGAGCGGTGTTCGCCCTGTTCGGCGCGGCCCTGCTGACCTGGACCGGGGTCCGGCTGCGGCGCGGGGAGCCGGTGGCGGACGGTGTGAGGCACCTCCCATCGGCGGTCGTCGCGAGCGTCGCGGGAACCGTCGCGCTGGCACTCGGCGGATACTGCCTCACCCGGCTCTGACGTCGGCGGGCGTGCCGGGGAGGGGGGTGTCGCGGAAGTAAGAGGAGCGACGCGCTCCGGACAGGCCCCGAGGGGGTACCCGGTACTCCGGGCGGCAGGAATGGCGGTAGTCGGGTTACCGTTCGAGTGGCCGTTGTGGGCTTTTCCCGTTTGACACGGGGGCGGGATGTACCGTCACACTCCGCAGCGTCACACGAGCCAGCAGTACGCCGCGACCCCGGGACGAAGGCCTGGGGAGGCCACAGCGTCGACCGGAGAGAAGAGCGAAGTTGTCCCCGACCAGCGAGACCGCACAGGGCGGCCGCCGACTCGTCATCGTCGAGTCGCCTGCCAAGGCGAAGACGATCAAGGGCTACCTCGGCCCCGGCTACATCGTCGAGGCGAGCGTCGGGCACATCCGCGACCTTCCCAACGGTGCCGCGGAGGTGCCGGAGAAGTACACCGGTGAGGTCCGCCGCCTCGGTGTGGACGTCGAACATGACTTCCAGCCGATCTATGTGGTCAACGCCGACAAGAAGGCGCAGGTCAAGAAGCTCAAGGACCTGCTGAAGGAATCCGACGAGCTGTTCCTCGCCACCGATGAGGACCGGGAGGGCGAGGCGATCGCCTGGCACCTCCAGGAGGTCCTCAAGCCGAAGATCCCGGTCAAGCGGATGGTGTTCCACGAGATCACCAAGGACGCGATCCGGGAGGCCGTCGCCAACCCGCGCCAGCTCAACCAGAAGCTGGTCGACGCCCAGGAGACCCGCCGCATCCTCGACCGCCTCTACGGCTACGAGGTCTCGCCGGTCCTGTGGAAGAAGGTCATGCCGCGCCTGTCGGCCGGCCGTGTCCAGTCCGTCGCGACCCGTCTCGTCGTGGAGCGGGAACGCGAGCGCATCGCGTTTCGTTCTGCCGAGTACTGGGACCTGACGGGCACCTTCGCGACCGGCCGCGCGGGGGATCCGTCGGACCCGTCGTCGCTGGTCGCCCGCCTCCAGACCGTCGACGGCAGGCGGGTCGCGCAGGGCCGCGACTTCGACTCCGTGGGACAGCTGAAGAGCGCGAACATCCTCCACCTGGACGAGGCCACCGCCCGCGCCCTCGCCACCGCCCTGGAGAACACCCGCTTCTCCGTCCGGTCCGTGGAGTCCAAGCCGTACCGCCGCTCGCCGTACGCCCCGTTCCGCACGACGACGCTCCAGCAGGAGGCGAGCCGCAAGCTCGGCTTCGGCGCGAAGGCGACCATGCAGGTCGCCCAGAAGCTGTACGAGAACGGCTACATCACGTACATGCGTACGGACTCGACGACGCTGAGCGACACCGCGATCGCCGCGGCCCGCGCGCAGGTCACGCAGCTCTACGGCGCCGACTACCTGCCGCCGCAGCCGCGTACGTACGCCGCGAAGGTGAAGAACGCGCAGGAGGCCCACGAGGCGATCCGCCCCTCGGGTGATCGTTTCCGCACTCCCGCCGAGACCGGCCTGACCGGCGACCAGTTCAAGCTGTACGAGCTGATCTGGAAGCGGACCGTCGCCTCCCAGATGAAGGACGCGACCGGCAACAGCGTGACGGTGAAGATCGGCGGCACCGCGGCCGACGGCCGGGACGTCGAGTTCAGCGCCTCCGGCAAGACGATCACCTTCCACGGCTTCCTGAAGGCCTACGTCGAGGGTGCCGACGACCCGAACGCCGAGCTGGACGACCGCGAGCGCCGGCTGCCGCAGGTCGCCGAGGGCGACGCGCTGTCCGCCGAGGAGATCACCGCCGACGGCCACGCCACCAAGCCCCCGGCCCGCTACACCGAGGCCTCGCTGGTCAAGGAGCTGGAAGAGCGGGAGATCGGCCGCCCGTCGACGTACGCGTCGATCATCGGCACGATCCTCGACCGCGGCTATGTCTTCAAGAAGGGCACGGCCCTGGTGCCGTCCTTCCTGTCCTTCGCCGTCGTCAACCTGCTGGAGAAGCACTTCGGGCGACTGGTCGACTACGACTTCACCGCGAAGATGGAGGACGACCTCGACCGCATCGCGGCCGGTGAGGCCCAGGCCGTGCCGTGGCTGAAGCGCTTCTACTTCGGCGAGGGCACTGCCACGGGCGGCGCGGCCGACGCCGGCAACGGCGACGGCGACCACCTCGGCGGCCTCAAGGAACTGGTGACCGACCTGGGCGCGATCGACGCGCGCGAGGTGTCGTCGTTCCCGGTGGGCAACGACATCGTGCTCCGTGTCGGCCGCTACGGCCCGTACATCGAGCGCGGCGAGAAGGACACCGAGCAGCACCAGCGCGCCGACATCCCCGAGGACCTGGCGCCGGACGAGCTGACCGTCGAGCTGGCCGAGGAACTGCTGGCCAGGCCCAGCGGCGACTTCGAGCTGGGCACCGACCCGGCCACCGGCCACACGATCGTCGCCAAGGACGGCCGCTACGGCCCGTACGTCACCGAGATCCTCCCCGAGGGCACCCCGAAGACCGGCAAGAACGCGGTCAAGCCGCGTACGGCCTCGCTCTTCAAGTCCATGGCGCTGGACACGGTCACCCTGGACGACGCGCTGCGGCTGATGTCGCTGCCGCGGACGGTCGGCACCGACACCGACGGCCAGGAGATCACCGCGCAGAACGGCCGCTACGGCCCGTATCTGAAGAAGGGCACGGACTCGCGCTCGTTGCAGTCCGAGGACCAGATCTTCACGATCACGCTGGAGGAGGCGCAGGCGATCTACGCCCAGCCGAAGCAGCGTGGCCGGGCCGCCGCCAAGCCGCCGCTGAAGGAACTGGGCGAGGACCCGGTCTCCGGCAAGCCGGTCGTGGTCAAGGACGGCCGCTTCGGTCCGTACGTCACCGACGGCGAGACCAACGCGACCCTGCGCTCCGACGACAGTGTCGAGGCGATCACCCCGGAGCGCGGCTTCGAGCTGCTCGCCGAGAAGCGTGCCAAGGGGCCCGCCAAGAAGACCGCGAAGAAGGCCGCCACCAAGGCGACGGCCAAGAAGGCGGCTCCGGCGAAGAAGACCGCCGCCAAGAAGACGGCCGCGAAGAAGACGACGACGGCCGCCAAGAAGACGACGGCCGCGAAGAAGACGGCCGCCGCGAAGGCGACGGCGTCCAAGGCGGCGGCTTCCGGCACGGAGGACTGACCTTCCCGGTCCGACCTCGCCTGTGCGACCTCGCCGGTCCGACCTCTCCGGAGGGCCGGCCCGACGGAGAACCGGGCCGCCAGGGCATGGACATGTCAGGGTGCGGCGGTGTGTTGTCGGTGGCTGCGGATAGGCTGAACGCATGACGCGAGCCGAGCAGCCAACGGCCCACACCACCGCCCCGGACGACGCCCTGGTCGCGGACTCCCGCGAACGCGCCGTCCGATCCCTGCTGCGCCGCCCACAACTGCGGCGCCTGTGGAGCGCGCAGTTGGTGAGCGGTGTCGGTGACACCCTCGCCCTGCTCGTCCTGGTCGTCCTCGTCCTCCAGGCGGCGATCGCCCAGGGTGCCTTCGGCGGCGGTTACCGGGGTGTGGCATTCGCAGTGGCGATGGTCTTCGCCGGCCGGGTCCTCGCCACGCTGCTCTTCGGCGCGGTACTGCTCGGGCCGCTGACCACGCTCACCGGCCCCGAGGGCCCGCTCGACCGCCGCTGGACCATGGTCGGCGCCGACGGCCTGCGGGCCGTCCTGCTGATCGTCGCGCCCCTGTGGATCGACTGGACCCCGGACAACGCCCTCGCCGTCCTGCTGGTCACCGCCTTCGTCACCGGCGTCGCCGAGCGGCTGTGGACGGTGTGCCGGGAGAGCGCGGCCCCCGCGCTGCTGCCCGCTCCGCCGCCCGAGGGCGCGACCGTACGGCCGCTGCCGGACCACCTGGACGCCCTGCGCCGGCTCTCCCTGCGCACCGGCTTCCTGGCCGTCCCGCTGGCGGCCGCCGCCCTGGTCGCCGCCTCCCTCGTCAACAACCTGCTGGGCACCGGCGTCGCCTGGTTCGACCAGCACCACGCGGCCCTCGGGTCGTATGTCGCGGCGGGTCTCTTCGCCGCCTCCCTCTCCCTGCTGACCGCCCTGGAACTGCCCGGCACCCGCACCCCGCGCCCGCGGTCCCCGCTGGAGGGCCTGCGCCGCCCGCGCACCGGCACCGGCGTCGACAAGGGCCGCACCGGCGCGATCCCGCTGCTCGTCCCGGCCTGCGCCGCCGTGGCCGGCGCCATCGCGGCCGCCGTCGCCGTGTGCGTGCTGCACGCCGCCGACCTGGGCGGCGGCCCGGTCCTCTACGGCCTGCTGGTGCTCGGTCTGACCGGCGGCGTCGCCCTCGGCATCCGTACGGCGCCCGGGCTGCTGCCCTCGTTCTCGCGCCGCCGGCTGTTCGCCCTCGCGATCGCCTTCACCGGGGTCGCGCTGCTGGGCGCCGGGCTGGTTCCGGACGTCACCACCGTGCTGCTGATCGTCACGCTGGCCGGTGCGGGCGCGGGCATCGCGGCCAACACCGGGCACGCGCTGCTCGACCAGGAGACCGAGGACTTCCGCCGGCCGCGCGTCACCGAGCACCTGCACGCGATGGTCCGCGTCTTCATCGCGCTCGCCGCGCTCGTCGCCCCCGTCGTGGCGGGCCTGATCGGCCGCCACCGGCTGGAGAACGGCCGGTTCGTCTTCGCGCACGGCGGCGCCTCCTTCACGCTGATGCTGGTCGGCGCGCTGCTGCTGCCGGTGGCCGTGCTGGTCCTCGCCAAGGTCGACGACCGCTCGGGCATCCCGCTGCGCCAGGACCTCAGGGACGCGCTGCTCGGCGGTGACGACCCGGACACCGTCCCGGCGGCGACCGGCTTCTTCATCGCCCTGGAGGGCGGCGACGGCGCCGGCAAGTCCACCCAGGCCGAGGCGCTCGCCGAGTGGATCCGCGGCAAGGGCCACGAGGTCGTCCTCACCCGCGAGCCGGGGGCCACTCCCGTGGGCAAGCGGCTGCGCTCGATCCTGCTGGACGTGTCCTCGGCGGGCCTGTCGCACCGCGCGGAGGCGCTGCTGTACGCGGCCGACCGCGCGGAGCACGTCGACACCGTCGTACGGCCCGCCCTGGAGCGCGGCGCGGTGGTCATCTCCGACCGGTACATCGACTCCTCCGTCGCCTACCAGGGCGCCGGCCGCGACCTGTCCCCGACCGAGATCGCCCGGATCAACCGCTGGGCCACCGACGGGCTGGTCCCGCACCTCACCGTCCTGCTGGACGTCCCCCCGGAGACCGCCCGGGAGCGGTTCACCGAGGCGCCGGACCGGCTGGAGTCCGAGCCCGCCGAGTTCCACGCACGCGTGCGTGCCGGGTTCCTCACCCTGGCCGCCGCCGACCCCGGCCGCTACCTGGTCGTGGACGCCGGCCAGGAACCGGAGGCCGTGACCACCGTCATCCGGCACCGGCTGGACACCGTGCTGCCGCTCTCCGAGGCCGAGATCAAGGCCCAGGAGGAGGCGCGGAAGAAGGCCGAGGAGGAGGCCCGCCGCAAGGCCGAGGAAGAGGCCGCCCGCAAGGCCGAGGAGGAGCGTCTGGAGCGCGAGCGCCAGGAGCAGCTCGCCCGGCTGCGCGCCGAGGAGGAGGAGCGCAAGCGCCGCGAGCTGGAAGAGGCGCAGCGCCGCGAGGCCGAACGCCAGGCCGAGGAGGCCCGGCGCCGGGCCGAGGAAGCGGCCCGGCGTGCCGAGGAGGAGCGGCAGCGGCTGCTCGCCGAGGAGAAGGCCCGCGCCGAGGAGGAGGCCCGCCGCAAGGCGGAGCAGGAGCGGCTGCGCAAGCAGGCCGAGGAAGAGGCCCGGCTGCGCGCCGAGGAGGAGGCCCGCCAGGCCAGGCTGCGTGCCGAGGAGGAGGCGCGTCGGCTGGCGGCCCAGCGCAAGGCCGAGGAGGCGCTGCTGCGGGCCGAGGAGGCGCGCCGGCAGGCGGCCGAGGCAGCCGCGGCGGCCGACGCGGTGGCCGGCCGGCCCGGCAAGCCGCTTCCGGCCGCGCCGGGCGTGGCCCCGGACGCGGTGACCGTGCCCACGCCGGTGGTGTCCCCGGGCCCCCGCGGCACGGAGGAGACCGTGCCGACACCGGTGGTGTCCGGCGAGACGGACACGTCCGGACCGGCGGCCGACGAGACGACGGTGCTGCGCCCGGTGCGCGAGGAGCGTGGCGGCCCGGCAGCGAAGACGGACCGCACGCAGCCGGCGCAGGATTCCCCCGCCGACCCCGAGGTGACCGCCGAGCTGCCGCAGCCGCCGGTGCCCTCCGGACCGGCGGACGAGACGGCGGTGCTGCCCCCCGTGCCCGCTCCCGAGGGCGCGGCGGACGAGACGGCCGTACTGCCGCCGGTCCCGTCCGGTGCGGCGGACGAGACCGCCGTACTGCCACCGGTCCCCTCTGGCGCGGCGGACGAGACCGCCGTCCTGCCGCCCGTACGGCGGGACGCCCCGGCGGACCGGGTGCCGCCCGGCTTCTTCCGGGACGAGCGGCCCGCGGCGGACCCGGACGGCTCCGAGGACCGTACGCGCGAGATGCCGCAGCTCGACGCCGACGGCATCCCGCGCCGCAGGCCGCGCCCCGACTGGGCCGAGGAGACCCCGCTGGACGACCTGCCGAGCCTGGCGGACGAACTGCTGGGCTCCTACGACGAGCGCGACTACGCCGACCCCGGGGACGAGCGGGGCGGCACGGGCCGTGGCCGGGGGCGGCGCGGCTGAGCAGGTCGTGACCTCAGGTCCCGGCCGGATGCACGGAAGCGGGCGGCGCCCGTCGGGAGACCGGCGGGCGCCGCGGCGCGTCGGCGCCGGGCCGTGTCCCGCGGCCGTGGTGCCGTCGGACGGCGTCGGCGTTGTCAGTGGGGACCCGCACAATGGAGGGCGGGACGCGGAGTGCGACGGAAGGGCGGCGTGACCCATGACCGTATGGGACGACCTCGTCGGGCAGGACAAGGTGAGCGCGGTGCTCGACGCCGCCGCGCGGGACGCCGACGCCCTGGTCACGGCCGCCGCGGCGGCCCAGCCGCTGCCCGAGGCGTCGAAGATGACCCACGCCTGGCTGTTCACGGGCCCGCCCGGAGCGGGCCGCAACCAGGCGGCGCGGGCCTTCGCCGCGGCCCTGCAATGCGTCAGCCCCGACCGTGCCCTCGGCGGCACCCCCGGCTGCGGCTTCTGCGACGGCTGCCACACCGCGCTGCTCGGCACGCACGCGGATGTCACCACGGTCGCCGCGGTCGGCGCCGAGATCCTGGTGCGGGACATGCGCGACACGGTCCGCAAGTCGTTCACCGCCCCGGCGAACGGCCGCTGGCAGATCATCCTGGTCGAAGACGCCGAGCGGCTGAACGAGAAGTCGGCGAACGCCGTCCTGAAGGCCGTCGAGGAGCCCGCCCCGCGCACGGTCTGGCTGCTCTGCGCCCCCTCGATCGAGGACGTCCTGCCGACGATCCGGTCCCGCTGCCGCCACCTGAACCTGCGCACGCCGTCGGTGGACGCGGTCGCCGACATGCTCGTACGCCGGGACGGCATCGAGCCGGAGGTCGCGGCGGCCGCCGCCCGAGCCACCCAGGGGCATGTGGACCGGGCCCGGCGCCTGGCCACCGACGCGGCGGCCCGCGAGCGCCGCGCGGCCGTGCTGAAGCTGCCGCTGCGCCTCGACGAGGTCGGCGCCTGCCTCAGAGCCGCCCAGGAGCTGGTCGACGCGGCCGCCGAGGACGCCAAGCAGCTCGCCGAGGAGATGGACGGCAGGGAGACCGAGGAGCTGAAGGCGGCGCTCGGCGCGGCCCAGGGCGGCCGGCTGCCGCGTGGCACGGCGGGCGTGATGAAGGACCTCGAGGACATGCAGAAGCGCCGCAGAACCCGTACCCAGCGGGACAGCCTCGATGTCGCGCTGGGCGACCTCACCGCCTTCTACCGCGACGTCCTCGCCCTCCAGCTCGGCTCGCGGGTCGCGATCGCCAACACGGACGCGGAGGACGCGCTGGACCGGCTGGCCCGGGGCAGCTCCCCGGAGTCCACGCTCCGCCGCATCGAGGCCATCGGCGCCTGCCGGGAGGCCCTGGACCGCAATGTGGCCCCGCTGCTCGCGGTGGAGGCGATGACGATGGCCCTGCGCGCGGGCTGACCGGCCCGCCCCTACCTCCTGTCTCCCGCCGGAGGCCCCCATGTCCCTCGTACGAGCCACAATCCGCACGCAGCGCATCAGCGGGGTCGCACAGCGTTACGCTCGATCGATGCACACCAGGCCATCCCCCCGCCGCACCCCTCCCCGTCTCGCCGCCACCCTGCTCGCCACGGCCGCCCTGCTCGTCTCCGCCTGCTCCTCGGGAGCCTCCGTCACCTCGGCGAGCGATACCGCGCGGGTGGCGCTGGCCGCGCTGCCGCGGGCGACGCCGTCGGGACTCACGCCGTACTACACCCAGCGGCTGCACTGGCGCGGCTGCGGCGTCCCCGGTTTCCAGTGCGCGACGATGAAGGCCCCGCTGGACTACACCAGGCCCGGCGCCGGTGAGGTCCGGCTCGCCGTCGCCCGCAAGCCGGCCACCGGCAAGGCCAGGCCGCTCGGTTCGCTGCTGGTCAACCCGGGCGGCCCCGGCGGGTCGGCGGTCGGCTACCTGGAGCAGTACGCGGGCATCGGCTACCCGGCCGCGGTCCGTGCCCGCTACGACATGGTCGCGGTGGACCCGAGGGGTGTCGCGCGCAGCGAGCCGGTCCAGTGCCTCGACGGCCGCCAGATGGACGCGTACACGCAGACCGACATGACCCCCGACGACCAGAAGGAGCGCAGCGCGCTGGTCGCGGCGGACAAGAGGTTCGCGGAGAGCTGTGGGGCGCACTCCGCGCGGCTGCTCCGGCATGTCTCGACCGTCGAGGCGGCGCGGGACATGGACATCCTGCGCGCGGTGCTGGGTGATCCGAAACTGAACTACGTGGGAGCGTCGTACGGCACGTTCCTCGGCGCGACCTACGCCGGCCTGTTCCCGGACCGGGTCGGCCGGATGGTGCTGGACGGCGCGATGGACCCCTCGCTCGACGCGCGCCGGATGAACCTGGACCAGACGGCGGGCTTCGAGACGGCGTTCCAGGCGTTCGCGAAGGACTGCGTACGGCACACCGGCTGCCCGCTCGGCGGCAGGGGTACGACGCCCGCGCAGGTCGGCGACCACCTCAAGGCGTTCTTCCGCAGGCTCGACGCCCACCCCCTCCCGGCGGGCGACGCGGACGGCCGCAAGCTCGGCGAGGCGCTGGCCACCACCGGGGTGATCGCGGCGATGTACGACCAGGGGACCTGGCAGGAGCTGCGCGACGCGCTCACCTCGGCGATGCGGCACAACGACGGCGGGGGCCTGCTCGCCCTCTCCGACAGCTACTACGAACGGGACGCCGGCGGCCACTACAGCAACCTGATGATGGCCAACGCGGCCGTGAACTGCCTGGACCTGCCGCCCGCCTTCGCCGGTCCCGAGCAGGTGCGCACGGCGCTGCCGCAGTTCGAGAAGGCGTCCCCGGTCTTCGGCGACGGCCTGGCCTGGGCCTCGCTGAACTGCGCGTACTGGCCGGTGGCGGCCACGGGCGAGCCGCACCGCATCGAGGCGAAGGGCGCGGCGCCGATCGTCGTGGTCGGCACCACCCGCGATCCGGCGACCCCCTACCGCTGGGCCCGCTCCCTGGCCGGCCAGCTCGCCTCCGGCCGCCTGCTGACCTACGTCGGCGACGGCCACACCGCCTTCGGCCGCGGCAGCACCTGCATCGACGGGGCGATCGACACCTACCTCCTGCACGGCACCCCGCCGCCCGCGGGCAAGCGCTGCACCTGACCCCGCCCCGGCCCCGGAGCGGGTGGCTCCGGGGCCGGTACGAAGCACCTCCGGAAACTGTGTAGACTTACCGACGTCGCTGATCGCACCATAGGTGCGGCTGGCACGCCGCTTTAGCTCAGATGGCCAGAGCAACGCACTCGTAATGCGTAGGTCTCGGGTTCGAATCCCGAAAGCGGCTCCACTGAAACCCCAGGTCAGATAGTTGCCGACCTGGGGTTTTGTGGTGCCCGGGGCATGGCGGGTCACACGGCCGGGGTGCCGTGGGACAGGCTTCCGTTTCCGGTTCCGCGTTGATCGCGATGCGGATGGGCTCAGGGAGTTCAGCCGGACCTGCTCGTGAAGCGGGCCGGGGTGCGGGTCGGAGGGGTGCTCGAGGGGACGGGGTTCGTCGTCAGCGAGTGCTACGACGACTGGGCCTCTGCCCTCCCCGTCACGCGGCCGGCGATCCAAGTCTTCGACTGGGGTTTTCTTGTGTTGTGGGGCACGCCAACACGCGTTCAGAGTGGGCCCCGGGCCAGACGGGCCGGGGGAGATCCGGAACCGCGGCCCAAGGGGCGGACTCTTTTCTAGGGGGCTGGCGGGCCCCATGGCCGGAGTAACATCTGCCCTCGCGGGCGAGCGTGGCTGGGGGGACTTGCGTTGGTCATAAGGGTGTTGCTTGCCGAGGACATGCACATGGTGCGAGGCGCCCTGGTGGCGCTCCTCGAGTTGGAAGAGGACATCGACGTCATCGCGGAGCTGGCGAACGGCGACGAGATCGTCCCCACGGCCCTGGAGCAGCGGCCCGACGTCGCGGTCCTCGACATCGATCTGGCCGGCATGGACGGACTCACCGCGGCGGCCCAGCTGCGTGACGCGCTTCCGGAGTGCCGGACGCTGATCCTCACCAGCCTCGGCCGTCCAGGAACGTTTCGGCGGGCGTTGGCCGCGGGGGCGCGCGGGTTCATCCTGAAGGACGCGCCACCGCGTCAACTCGCCCAGGCCATCCGCAGGGTGGCCCAGGGCGAACGGGTCGTGGACCCGGATCTCATGGTGGCCGCGTGGGACAGCGGGGACAGCCCGCTGACCGAGCGCGAGACGGAGGTGCTGCGGCTGGCGGCGGACGGCGCCGAGGTCGCGGAGATCGCGGGCCGGCTCTATCTGTCGGTGGGCACCGTGCGGAACTACCTCACCTCGACCTCGGTCAAGCTGAACGCCCGCAACCGGCTGGACGCGGTACGGATCGCGCGCGAGGCCGGCTGGCTGTAGGGACGTCCTGCCGATCACACCGGCCTCGCTTGTGCGGCGGGGTCAGCGGCGGCGGGGCGGCTGTCGCCCCGGCGCCGCTCGACCGGACCATGTCCCCTGACCGGACACGGTCCCGGAGGACCCTGCGCTCAGCCCACCAGGCTCTCGTCGCCGGAGGCGTCCGCGTCCGGCTCCGGCTCCGGTGTCTCGTGGGCGTCCGCCGCGGCCGAGGCCTCCACGTGGAACCAGCCGTCCTCGCGCACCTCGGCGGAGAAGGTGCCCCCGACCTCGGAGAGCCGCAGGGCGAGGTTGGACAGGCCGCCGTTGCCCCGGGTGAGCAGCTCCGGGCGGCGCCGGCCGAGCTCGCGCAGCCGTGGCGGTACGCCGTCGTTCGCCAGGTGCAGGCTGATCAGGCCTCCCTGGGCGACCGCCTCGATGGTGCAGCGGGACGCCTTGCTGTGCCGGATGACGTTGGTGACGCCCTCGCGCAGCACCGTCGCCAGAACGGTGTCGGCGCTCCCCGACAAGCGGCCGCAGTCCACCCGTAGATGGGCGTCTATGCCGGCCGCCGACAGCACGGAGCGGGCCGAGGACAGCTCCGTCAGGAGCGACATCGAACGGTAGCTCCGGGCCACCTCGCGGACGTCCCGCAGGGCCTGACGGGACAGCTCGACGATGCTTTCCAGCTCCGTCCTGGCCCGCTCGGGCGAGCGGTTGACCAGGGTGTGGGCCAGCTCGCTCTTCAAGGTGATCGCCGACAGGGTGAAGCCCAGCAGGTCGTGCAGGTCCCGGGCGAACCGCAGCCGCTCCCTGATGACGGCGACCCGGGTGACGTCCTCCTGCGCCTCGCGCACGGCCAGCGTGAGGTCGGACAGCAGGGTGAGGCTGTACACGATGATGCCGGTGACCAGCGTCGACATCATCATGTACAGCACGCTGACGACCGTGCCCTGGCCGCTGCCCGCCGTGCCCACGCCGATGGCCACGATCAGCGCGCCGAACGCCGGGACCGCCACCCGTCGGGGCAGCAGGATCAGCATGGACGCGCCGGTGAAGCCGCCCATCCCGCCCCACGGCCAGCCGAGTAAAAGGGCGGGCACGACGGTGAGCAGCGCCTGTGCGAGCAGCGTCCACCGTCCGTATCTCGCGCGCACCCGGCGGAACCGGGGGAGGGTGTGGACCAGCTGGAGGCCGAGGATCGCGGGCAGCACGGTGACGCTGCACACGACGGTGACCGCGGTGAGCGCCTCTTCGAGGATGTCGACGATCTGCATCGTCAGGAACGCCGTGATGACCGTCCAGACCACGACCACTGCGAACCGTGGCGCCGGGGCCTCGATGCCGAGGACCCGGACTCCCGGCTCCTGTCTGACTGGGCTTTCCATGTACCGGTCTGTCATGGCTCTCCCTCTGGTCACACCGGATCGGGGCAACGGCCGATGGCACAGTTGTACTTGACGTTGACCCAACTATGCGTGGTATGACGGTTATTGGTCACTCCCCTGCGGATGTTTCGCGTTCCTCCGGGAGAGTTCCGAGGATGAACTCACCGACCGCCGACTCCTCCCGCCAGTCCAGCCCGAACGCTTCGGCCGACAGTTGGGTGGTGCCGGTGCCCAGCGCGCAGGGTGCCAGGCCCATGCCGGTGGCCAGCAGATACAGCGTCTGCTGCACCACGCCGACGTGCTTCAGCGTCAGCGCGTACGCGAGCCCGCTGTACTTCCAGGAGACCCGGGCGAACCTGGCCGTCAGGGTGAGCAGCAGTGCGGGCCGGGCACTCATGCCCGCGCCGACCTGTGCCTCGTCGAGGAGTGTGCCGGCCAGATGCTCGGGGGTGGGCAGCCGGACCAGCGCGTGGTCGAGGGGGTCGTGGTAGTAGACGCCGGGTTCCAGGCCGGCGCACCGGCCGACGGTCAGGTAGCACTCCAGCTCGTACGCCGCGCCGCCGCTCGGGTACGGGCGGCTCGGCGGCTCGTGCGGGGCGCCGGGACCGGCGGGCTCCCGGACGCGCAGGGAGCGGAAGAGGATCTCGCCGACCTGGCTGAGGGTGAGATCCCTGGGGCCGTGGTCGCGCACCGAGCGCCGCCGCTCCAGGATGTCGGTCAGGGAGGTGTCCCAGTCGGGGACGCCGGGGCCCGGCCCGGGCAGCTTGATCCGGGGTCCGGCCGGTGGCTGCTTGAGCAGGGGCGGTTCTTCCTGGCGGCCCCGCAGCGGGTAGGTGGCGCCGAAGTCGCCGTCGCGGCCGCCGGGGCGGCTGCTCCAGTGGAAGCGCAGGTCGTCGGCGGACCACGGGAGCAGCGCGGGGTCCTGGTCCTCGGGGAAGGCGGCGTCGTGGGGCGCCGTCGGCTGTTGCGCGATCTCCACCATGCCGGTGGCGACGAGATGGGAGACGACCGCCTCGACGACCGGGGCGGCCAACGGCAGCCGTTCGGCAGCGCGTTCGAGGGTGACGGGCCGGCTCAGCGAGCTGATCAGCCATCCCGCCTCGGGCCGTGCGAAGACGGCGCGGAACTGCGACAGCGGCGACTCCAGCACCATGTCGTGCCCGCTGGAACGCAAGCTTGCGAACCGCGACAGCCGCATCATGCGCCCGGCCGGCACCGGCACCGGTTCGAGCCGGGCGCCGGTGGCCGTCGGCACCACGGACAGCAGGGGCCGCTCGCCGTCCGGCGCGCCGACGGAGCGTACGACGAGCCCGGTCAGCTGCCGCAACGCGTTGAGCAGGCGGAGCCGGGTGGCGAGTTCGTCGAGGCCCGGCACGTTGTCGAGCTGGACGGGGCCGAGCAGCATGCGGCGCAGCGTCTCGGTGAGCACCGCTCCGGGGCGCGGGATGCGCAGGTCGCCCCACCGGGAGTGCAGCACCAGGGCGACACCCTGCGGGAGTTCCTCCAGCAGGGTCTCCTCGCGCAGTGACCACAGTTCGATCGGGGGGGTGGGCGCTGAACTGCCCGGGGGGTGCACGGGTGGCACGATCGCTCCTGCTCGGGGCTTGGCGTTGCGCGGCTCGGCATGGTTCAGACAAACAGGGGTATCGGGTTCAGCCCCTCGTACGGCGTCGGCTCGGGCACTCTGCCGAGGGACACCGGGACGTCGTAGAGCCTTCCGGGGGCGAACCGGGGCCAGAAGTGCCGCAGGCCGGGGACCAGGGTCCGCACCACGGGCAGGCCCAGGTCGGGGCGGGTCTGATCCAGTATGCACACCTCCATCCCCTTGCTTTCGAGGGTTCGGCGCAGGTTCCGGAACTCCTCGAGCACGCCTCCGGCGCCGCTCCATCCGTAGTCGAGCGGGGTGCGAGCGGGCAGGCGGGGGTCGGGTGCGAGGTAGGGCATCGCGTCCCGGGCGGCGGTGCGCCACCAGCGCAGGGCGACCGGGTCGGTGCAGGCGTACCCGGTGCCGTCCGGGCGGGAGTCGAGGACCGGCGGGAGCATCTGGTTCAGTTCGGTGACCGCCCGGGAGAGGGCGATCGCCGGGTCCGGGTGGGCGCCGAAGCCGAAGACGATGTCCTCGGGGCCGCCCCGTGCGGCGCGGTCGGTGCGCCGGGACAGCGCGGCGAACACCGGCACGCCGAGATCCGAGGTGAGGTCCAGCGCCCAGATGTCACGGTCGAGCTCGCGGTGCGTCCGGAGCACCTCGGCGGTCCAGCGGTCGTTGAACGCGGTCAGGTCGACGCCCGGCTGGCGGGTGCGGTTGTACCACCACAGGGCGACGGCGTCGCGTTCGACGAGCTCCAGCAGCCCGTGCAGCGCCGCGTCCTCCAGCGAGCTGCCGGCCGCGCAGCCGTTGGAGTCGGCGCGGACCATCCGCCGGCCGACCGGGTCGGGGACGTCGTAGTAGAGCAGGGCGGCCGGGAACAGGACGTGTCGTTCCCGGGTGAGCGACCAGACCGGCGACCAGTCCAGCTCCGCGTCCGGGTCGAACGCCTCGGCCACCTGGTGGAACGGGTGGCCTCCGGCGTTCCACCAGGCGCGCTCGGTGAACTGGCGCGCGTGCCAGAGCTGGCAGTCGCCCGGGTGCACGGCGTCCGGTCCGAGCGTGCGGAGCGAGCCCCGTACGACGAACTCGTCGCCCTGCCACCGGCCGCTGACCCGCTCCAACGCCTCGCACAGCGCGCTGACCTGGGCGTCCAGTGCCGTCCTTCCCTTGCCCGAACTCTCCTGACGCAGCGAGGAGTTCAGCTCCGCCATATGGCGGGGCGTCAGGGCGAGGTTGTGTCCCGCCCGGTAGACGTTGAGCAGCTCGGGGCCGCGCCGGTCGCGGCGGATCTCCTTCACGACGCCGGTCACCGGGTCGACCAGGTGGCCGTACCGGTCCAGCATCGCCTGCGCGGACAGGGCGCGGTGGCCGGCGAAGGTGCGCACCGTGGGGTGGCGGCCGGTCAGGACGACCGGCCGGGCCGCCTGGCGGGCCATCAGGTAGGGGTCCCCGCAGTCGGGGCACTGCGGGCGCCGGGTGAGCGGGTGCGTCCGGCTGGTCAGGGTCAGCGTGTCGAGGGTGACCACGCGGTCGTGCTCCGCGCCGCGGTGTTCCGCCAGCCACTTGACGCACTCCAGGGCGGCGATCTGGGCGCCGAGCGCGAGGGTGGCCGGAAGTCCGGCGTGCGGTACGTCCACCGCGGCCCCGCCGCGCGCCACCCGGACCGGAGCCTCGGCGCACCGGTGCGCACGGAGCCGGTGGGCCAGGCAGTGCCAGCAGGCGCCGGCCTCCGTGCCGGGCCGGAACACCGGGCCCACCCACACAGTGGTGCCGCACGGCTTGGCGAGCAGCCAGGGGCGGCCGTCGGCGCGGTGGGCCGCGTCCACGGCGGCCAGCCGCGGGTCGAGGTAGTCGGCGCAGACGACCAGGTCGAGGGTGGCGGGAGCGCCGGGCTCGGCGACGGTGATGCCGGTGCGCCGGCACGCGGCGGCCAGCCCGGCGTCGTCCAGGTCGCCGACGGTGACGATGCTCACCGTCCCGGTGCCGTCCGGCGCCTCGGTGCCGGCGAGGTCCCAGTAGGCGCGGGCCGCAAGGTCCTCGGCGCCGCTCTCCCGGGGCGGGCGGTGGCCGAGCAGACCGCAGCGGGTCAGCTGCCCCACGATCTGCGCGACCTGCGCAGGGGGAACGTCGGGCGCCGCGGCCTCCAGCAGGCCGGCGAGGTCGCGCGTGCCGTCCAGCAGCGGTGCGAGGGCCGCGAGGTGGGGGCCGCGGACCGCGGTGACCCCGTGTTCCGACATCAGGTAGACGGCGTCCCCCGAGATCACCTCCAGCCGCAGGTGGCGCTTGAAACCGATCAGCGGTGCCCGCTCGTTCCCCCTGCGTCCGGTCATATCGTCAGGGCCTCCGCGCCGCTGCGGACGGTGCCGGTCTGGATGTCGCAGATGCTCAGGCAGAAACCTGCTGCCGGGGCGTCGGTGGGCAGCAGTTCGAAGCGGTCCACGACCACGTCGAGTTCCTCGGCCAGCGGCAGCGTGGGCGCGCTCTCCCCGGGCAGCGGCCGGAGGCCGGCCTCGGCCAGCACCTGGTCGGGGTTCTGTTCGTACCGGAGGCGGAGGCCCGGGTCGTTCCAGGCGCGGACGATCAGCTCGGCAAAACGCCAGTCCTTGTCGAGGGACATGCTCTTCCTCCGTTGATCGGGCCGGATCCGGCCGCGAGTCGATGGGCGCTGGAGCTGTGTTCAGGCAAGGAGTAAACGAAATCCGAGCGATCCTTGACCAGTGCCGCTCTCACGGCCGCACCGTGAAAAAGTCACAGCGGGGTCAGGAGCCCCGCACTACCGCCCTGTCGACCCGGTCTCCAGCCTGTTCCGAGGTGCCTCTCCCAGCGTGACCGCAGCCGTCGCGCGGAGGAGGATGCCATGACCGCACGGGAACGGGTCGCCGAGCTGCACGAGATCCGGGAGCGGGTCCTGCGGGGCCCCGATGACAAGGCCACCGAGGCGCAACACGCCAAGGGCAAGCTGACCGCGCGCGAGCGGATCGGTCTGCTGCTGGACGAGGGTTCCTTCCACGAGGTCGAGCCGCTGCGCCGGCACCGTGCGCAGGGCTTCGGCATGGAGGCGAAGCGGCCGTACACCGACGGTGTGATCGGCGGCTGGGGCACGGTGCACGGGCGGACGGTGTTCGTGTACGCGCACGACTTCCGGATCTTCGGCGGCGCGCTCGGCGAGGCCCACGCGCAGAAGATCCACAAGATCATGGACATGGCCATCGCGGCCGGCGCGCCGCTGGTCTCGCTGAACGACGGCGCCGGCGCCCGCATTCAGGAGGGGGTCACCGCCCTCGCCGGGTACGGCGGCATCTTCCAGCGCAACACCCGTGCCTCCGGGGTGATCCCGCAGATCTCCGTGATGCTCGGCCCGTGCGCGGGCGGCGCGGCGTACTCGCCGGCGCTGACCGACTTCGTGTTCATGGTGCGTGAGACCTCGCAGATGTTCATCACCGGTCCGGACGTCGTCCAGGCGGTGACCGGCGAGACGATCTCCCACAACGGGCTCGGCGGCGCCGACGTCCACTCCTCGGTCTCGGGGGTGTCGCACTTCGTCCACGACACCGAGCAGTCCTGCATCGAAGAGGTGCGCTATCTGCTGTCGCTGCTGCCGCAGAACAACCGGGAGGCGCCCCCGGTGCTGCCGTCCGGCGACCCCGTCGAGCGCCGCAACGACGCGTTGCTGGACCTGGTGCCCGCCGACGGCAACCGCCCGTACGACATGCGCCAGGTGATCGAGGAGATCGTCGACGACGGGGAGTACCTGGAGGTCGGCGAGCACTGGGCGACCAACGTCATCTGCGCCCTCGCCCGGATCGACGGCCAGGTGACCGGCCTGGTCGCCAACCAGCCGCAGTCGCTGGCGGGCGTGCTGGACATCGACGCCTCGGACAAGGCGGCGCGGTTCGTCCAGACCTGCGACGCCTTCAACATCCCGCTGGTGACGCTGCTGGACGTGCCGGGCTTCCTGCCGGGCGTCGACCAGGAGCACGGCGGCATCATCCGGCACGGCGCCAAGCTGCTGTACGCCTACTGCGCCGCGACCGTCCCGCGCGTCTCGGTGATCCTGCGCAAGGCCTACGGGGGCGCCTACATCGTGATGGACTCGCGCTCGATCGGCGCGGACCTGGCGTACGCCTGGCCGACCAACGAGATCGCCGTCATGGGGGCCGAGGGCGCCGCGAACGTGATCTTCCGGCGGGAGATCGCCGCGGCGAAGGACCCGGAGGCGATGCGGGCCCAGCGGATCAAGGAGTACCGGAGCGAGCTGATGCACCCGTACTACGGGGCCGAGCGCGGTCTCGTGGACGATGTCATCGACCCCGCCGAGACCCGTGCCGTGCTGGCCGCCGCACTCGCCATGCTCCGCGCCAAGCACGCGGAGCTGCCCAGCCGCAAGCACGGCAACCAGCCCATGTGAGGGGAGATCCGACCATGTTCGACCTGCGCATCGAACGCGGCACGCCCACCGCCGAGGAACTCGCCGCGCTCACCGCCGTACTGGCCGCCCGTCTCGCCGCGGACCGCCGGCCGTGCGCACCCGTGCGCCTGCCGATCCCGCGCCCGGCGGCGTACCGGTCTCCGCTGAGCTGGCAGCGCGCGGCCTGAGGCTGAGCCGGCAGCGCGCGGCCTGAGTGCGACTTGAGCGCCTGGTGCGAGCCTGTTGCGGACCCGACCGGGTCCCCACCAGCCACGTACAAGGAGGAGGAACCATGTCGCCTGCCACCGAGCGTGCCCTGGCCGGCCTGCTGCGGCAGCTCGCGACCCTGGGGGCGATGTACGGCTTCATGCCGCCCGCCCCGGTCATGGCCCAGCTGGTGAGCCCGCCGAGCGGGCCGGGGCTGCGCCGTCCGCCCGGGGCGGCCCACCCCGAGAAGGTCGTCGACGACCGCCCGCTCAGCGAGGCCGAACTGGGGCTGTCGCGGCAACTGCGCCGAGTACGCGTGCTGTCCTGGCTGAAGGGTTGGTGACCAGGGCGGATGCGGTCCCCCGGACTTCGAGCCGGGCTTGAGCGAGGGCACACACGCTCGACTGGTGCAGGCAGACCCGACGTGGAGGAGTTGTGGTGGCCAGAGCTGCTGATTTCACCGACCTGCTGCTTCGCCGGGGCGCCGAGCTGGCGGACCGCGAGGCGTACCGCCTCACCGGGGACGGCGACGACGTCATGGTCACCTACGGCCTGCTGGACCGCACGGCGAAGGGGATCGCCTCCCGGCTCCAGGACCACCGGCCGGCCGGGCGGCCGGTGGTGCTCTGCCACGGCGACAACGGCGGTTTCCTGCCCGCCTTCCTGGGCTGCCTGTACGCCGGTGCGATACCGGTCCCCGCACCCGCGCCGACCGGCACCCGGCAGTCGGCCGAGCGACTGGTCGGCATCCTCAAGGACGCCGCCGCCGCGCTCGTGCTCACCGACACCCAGCACGCGCCGGCCGTCTCCCAGCTGCTCGCGGCGGCCGGTCACGCGCACATCCCCTGTCTGGCGACCGACCGCGCGCTCCTGGGCGACCCCGACGCCTGGGAACGCCCCGCCGTCCGGCCCGACCAGCCGGTGTTGCTCCAGTACACCTCCGGCTCGGTCAGCCAGCCCAAGGGGGTGGTGGTCAGCCATGCCCAGCTGCTCGCCGACCAGGCGGCCATCCAGCGCGCCCTCGGCACCGGCGAGGAGTCCCGGTTCGGCGGCTGGCTGCCGTTCCACCACGACATGGGTCTGATCGGACAGCTGCTGCACCCCCTGTTCCTCGGTGCCTCGACCGTGCTGATGCCGCCGCGCGCCTTCGCCCTGCGACCCTTGCGCTGGCTGCGGATGATCGACCGGTACGGCGTCACGGTCTCCGGCGCGCCCGACTTCGCCTACCGGCTGTGCGTCGAGCGGGTCACGGAGCAGCAGGCCGCCGAACTCGACCTGTCGCGCTGGGAGGTGGCCGTCAGCGGCGCGGAGCCGGTCCGGGCCGACACCCTGGATGCTTTCGCCGCGCGGTTCGCCCCGGCCGGGCTGCGGCCACAGGCGCTGCGCCCCGGGTACGGCCTGGCCGAGGCCACCCTGCTGGTGGCGGTCGGCGGCCCCAGCCCTCGGCCGCCCCGGCGCACGGTGGACGCCGCCGCGCTGGGCGCGGGCCGGATCGAGCCGGCCGCGCCGGGACGGCCGTCCCGCACCTTCGTGCCCGTCGGCCCGGTGATCGACGAGGTGGAGGCGCTGATCGTCGACCCGGAGACGCTGCGCCCGCTGCCCGCGGGTGAGGTCGGCGAGATCTGGCTGCGCGGGAGCAGCGTGGCCGGCGGGTACTGGAACCGTCCCCTGGAGAGCGCCGAGGTGTTCGGGGCCGTTCCGGCCGGGGCCGGTCCGGAGGAGGGCGGCTATCTGCGCACCGGCGACATGGGCTTCCTGGACGACGGCGAGCTGTTCGTCGCGGGCCGGCTCAAGGAGGTGCTGGTCGTCGCCGGGCGCAACCTCTACCCCCAGGACATCGAGCAGCAGGTGCAGAAGCTCAGCGTGCTGTTCGGATCGGGGGCCGCCTTCGCGGTGGGGGAGGAGCAGGACCAGGTCGTCGTGGTCCAGGAGGTGCGGACCAGCGCGCGCGGCGGGGGTGAGGACGTGCCCGCGCTGGCCGACACCGTGCGCAGCTGCGTGGCCGAGGAGTTCGGCATCGCCGTGCAGCACGTCCTGCTGGTGCGGCCGGGCACCGTACGGCGCACCACCAGCGGCAAGCTGCGGCGCACCGCGATGCGTCAGCTGTTCCTCAGCGGCCGGATCAAGCCGCTGCACGCCGTGGACTTCGTCCGTGCGACGGCGGGCGGCCCGCCGGACCGGACCCGAAGGTGAGAGGGCAGCCGTGGGCGAGCAGGAGTGGGAGGTGCGGCGGCGGATCGCCGAGCTGGAGCGCGGATTCGGGGACCCCGCCGACGCAGGCAACCCGGTCGGCACCCTGGCGTTCCACGACGCCGACGCCCGCGAGGAGCCCCTGGCGGCGGCCGAGCGGCTGCTCGAACAATTCGGTCTGAACGGCGAGCTGGTACCCCGTGACCTCGGCGGCCGGCTGACCGAACTGGACACCCTCGCCCGGGTGACCCGGGTGGTCTTCCGGCGCGACGCCGCCCTCGGCCTCGGCTACGGCATCACCAGCTTCCTCGCCGCCGTGGTGGTGTGGGCGGTCGGCAGCCCGGAGCAGCGGCGGACCGTGGCCCGTCTGTTGCTCGCCGGTGGCCGGCTGGTCTCCGCCTACCCGGAGTTGGCGGCCGGCAGCAGCTTCCTGTCCAACGAGCTGACCGCGGCCGCCGACGGCCCGGGCGGCTTCCGGCTCAGCGGACGCAAGGAGGCGCTCAACAACGTCGAGAGGGCCGCCGCCCTGGTCCTGTTCGCCCGCACCGGCACCGGCCGGCTCAGCCACTCGGCGCTCCTGGTGGAACGGGACACGCTGCCCGCGGGCGGCGTCACCGCGCTTCCCCGGCACCGGACCCGGGGCATCCGCGGCTGCAAGGTGGCCGGCGTCGAGTTCGGCGAGTGCCTGGTGCCGGGCGACGCACTGGTCGGCGAGCCGGGACGCGGACTGGAACTCGCCCTGCGGATCTTCCCCGTCACCCGGAGCGTCGGCGCCTCCGCGGCCCTCGGCTGCGCGGACACCGCTCTGCGCACAGCGGTCGCCTGTGCCGTGGACCACGGCGTGGTGGACGACGGGCCCGACGACGCCACCGGCCCGCAGCGCCTCTCGCACGCCCGGAGCACCCTGGCCGGAGCCTTCGTCGACCTGCTGCTGTGCGACTGCCTGGCCCTGGTGGCGACCCGCGCCGTCCATCTGGTGCCGGAGGACGCCGGGTTGTACGCGGCGGCCGCCAAGTACCTGCTGCCCCAGCTGCTCACCGACACCTCCTACGAGCTGTCGACCCTGCTGGGCTCCGACTTCCACGCCCGGGACGGCGCGTACGCCGCCTTCCGCAAGAACGTACGCGACCTGCCGATGATCGGCCTCGGCGCGGCCGGTTCGGCGGCCTGCCGGGCCACGGTGATTCCCCAACTGCCCCGGCTGGCCCGCACCGCGTGGTCCGCGGCCACCGCGGCGCCCGTGGACGGCCTGTTCGGGCTGGAGGCCGGCGGGCTGCCCCCACTGGATCTCGGGCGGCTCAGCCCGGCGGCCGGGGGCGACCCGCTGGCCGCCTCGCTGGCGCTCGCCGCCGACGCCCCGGGCCCCGAGGACGACCGGCCCGCCGAACTCGTCCGGCTGCTCGCGGGGGAGCTCGCCCTGCTCCGTGACGGCTGCGCGGCACTCGACCGGGACGGCCGCTCCGCGCTCGGCGATCCACGCGCCCACGCCCTGGCCGAGCGCTACGCGCTGATCCTGGCCGGTGCCGCCTGCCTGGGCGTGTGGCGCCACCAGCGGTCGGCGGGCAGCGGTTTCCTGGCGCGCCCGGAGTGGCTGGAGACGGCGCTCGCCCGGGTGCTGCGACGCCTCGGCACCACCCTGCCGAAGTCCACGCCCGACCACGAGGAGCCGCTGCTCGCCGAGGTCCTGGCGAGGTACCGCGAGCACCGCAGCTACGACCTCTACGACACACCCCTGGCCGGCGCCCCGGGCGCCTCGGGAGCAGAGCGAGAGGGACGAGAGGAAAGGGAGGACCGATGACCCGAGGGACGCGGCACCGGGAGTGCCTGGTGCTCACCGCGCTGGACGGTACCGAGCACGAACCGCACGCATGGCTGGGGGCACGGCTCCAGGCGGGGGCGCCGCCCGGTGTCCGCGCGGACGACCCCGGCCGGCCGCTGCTCGACTTCTGCCTGGACTCCGTGCGGCTGCTCGGCCTGATCGGCGAGCTGGACGAGGTCTTCGGGCTGGAGCTGGAGCCCGACGAGATCTACGCGCCGGAGACGGTGGGCGGCCTGGCCGCGTACCTGACGGACCGGGCGGCCGGGCGAGGCCGCGGCGGGCGGGCCGCGTCATGACGGCCCAGGCGACCACCGACGGCACGGTCGTACCGAGGCTGCGCCTCGCCCTGCTCGGCGTCAGCGGGATGACACCGGAGCTGCTCGACGGCGACGTGCCCGCGGCGTGCGACGGCGAACTGGACGAGGAGCTCCAGCTGGTGGACGACCTCGACTTCGACTCCGTGATGCTGCTGGAACTCAAGGGACGGCTGGAGCAGCGGTTCCCCGAACTGGGCGAGCTGTCGATGCCGGAGATCCTGCCCGAGCTGCGCACCGTCGGCTCGATCCTCAGGCTCCTCACCCGGAGGCTGGCCGCGGTGGGGGCGGTCTGAATGGTCTCCTCACTGGACCCGGTGGTCAACCCGCGTACCCGGCGCGTGTTCGCCCGTCCGATCCAGGTACGCGGACCGGACGGCCCCTGGGAGGAGGTGCGCGAGGCGGTGTCCCGGCACGGCAGCGCGCTGGTGCACGCCCGGCTGGACGACTGGCTGCCGGCCGACCTCGGCGACCCCGGCCTGGCCGAGCGGCTCGGGCACGACCACGCCCGCTTCCGGCGCATGCGGCACCCCACGGTGAGAGCCCGGTTCGTGGCCTCCCGGCTGATGCTCAAGCACACCGCCTCGGCGGTGCTGGGCGAGCCCGCACAGGCGCTGGAACTCGCCTACAAGCTGGGCGGACGGCCGTATCTGCGCGGTCATGAACAGCTGGACATCAGCCTGACGCACACCGCCGACCTGATCGTGGTCGGGCTCACCCGGCGGGGCTGGATCGGGGTCGACTGCGAGCTGAGCGACCGCCGGATGACCGGGCTCGGCACCGAGACCCAGATGTGCACCCCGCACGAGCTGGCCGAGCTGGCGAAGCTGCCCGAGGACGCGCGCAACCGCGCCCTCGTCCGGCTGTGGACCCTGAAGGAGGCGTACAGCAAGGCGATCGGCCAGGGCATGCGGTTCCGCTTCACCGAGTTCGGCTTCGGGCCGCAGGACCGTCAGGCACGGGAGGTGCTGCTCCCGGACGGCTCGCCCGGCACCGGCGAGGAGTGGAGTTTCCACACCTGCGAGGTGGGAGGGCGCTACACGGTCAGTGTCGCCCTGTACGACGCCGGATTCGGCGTGGGCGGAGACGGTCTTGACGCCCTGCGCGTGTCCGACGGGCTGCTGGCGGAGTTGATGACACAACCATCATCCGGTGGCCGGCCGGGTGGCGCCAGTGCGGAGTTCACGTCCGCCACGTGAAAATCTCACCTCTTCCCGCAGGCGCACACTCCTGTCCGACTCCTGAAGATCTCACTGTTCCCGGCGCGCTCCCCGTGCCACGATCCCGAATGACCGGACGCACCAGTGGTTCGGCATTCGCGGAACGAGATGGGGGAGCCACGAATGGAAATTCAGGTGCTGGGCCCACTGACCGCTGCCGTCCGTGGAGGGTCCATCGTCCCGACGGCCGCCAAGCCGCGTCAGATCCTCGCGTTGCTCGCGCTGAACGCCAACCGCGTCGTGTCGGTGGCCCAGTTGATGGAGGAGCTGTGGGGCGCGGACCTGCCCCGCAGCGCCGCCACCACGTTGCAGACCTACATCCTCCAGCTGCGCCGGCTGCTGCGTGCCGCCGCCGCCCGCAGCGGCCTGCCCGGTAGCGCCGAGCACGTGCTGGCCACCCGGCACGGCGGATACGTCCTGGAGGCGGCGCCCTCCGCGGTCGACGCGAACGAGTTCGACCGGCTGTCCGCCGCCGGCCACGCCGCGTTCGGCGCGGGAGACATGGAGGACGCCTCAGCCCTGCTCGGCGCGGCCCTGGCGCTGTGGCGCGGCTCGGTCCTCGTCGACGTACGGCACGGATCCCAGCTGCGCATCGAGGCCACCCGTCTGGAGGAGTCCCGGCTCGGGGTGCTGGAACGGCGGATCCGCGCCGACCTGCGGCTCGGCAGGCACCACGAGGTGATCGGCGAACTGTCCGCGCTGACCGGGCACCACCCGCTGGACGAGGCGCTCCACGCGCACCTGATCGTCGCGCTGTACCGGGCCGGCCGCGCACCCCGGGCGCTCGGCGTGTACCGCCAGCTGCGCGAGACGCTGATAGAGGAGATCGGCCTGGAGCCGTCCGCCGTGCTCCAGCACCTCCAGCGGGCCATCCTGCGCGGCGAGCCGGTGGACGACTACGGCCTGGAGGGCGTGGCCCCCGTGATGCCGGTCCGGGGCAGCCTGGCCGTGTGACCCACCCGGTCCTGCGAAGTCCCCTTCGATCGCTTCTCCAGTTCATGTCCAGCGACCTTCCAGAGCCCTTGGCCACCATCGTCTGGCACTGCCTTCCGGTGGTGCCGACGGGGCGAAGGAGGCCGCGTGAACCGGTATTTCGCAGCCAGACCGCGGGACGGGGCGCCACTTCGGCTGTTCTGCTTCCACCACGCCGGGGCCGGTGCGATGGCCTTCGCCGGCTGGGCCGGCCGGATCGGCCCCCAGGTCTCGGTGGTGCCGGTGCGCCTGCCGGGCCGGGAGAACCGGCTCGGTGAAGCCCGGATCACCGATGTCGACTCGCTCTTCGACGAGTTCGACCAGCACCTCGGCCCGCTGCTGGAACAGGGCCCGTACGCCTTCTACGGCCACAGCCTGGGTGCCCTGGTCGCGTACCGCTTCGCCGAGCACCGCATCGGCTCCGGGCGACAGGCGCCCGTCGGTGTGGTGGTCGGCGCCTGCATGCCGCCCGACCTGCCCAATCCGCTGATCGGGGCCCGGCATCTGGACGACGAGGCGCTGCTGGCGCTGCTGTCGTCCTTCGGCGGGGTGCCCGAGGAACTCCTCGGCCGCCCCGCGTGGCTGCGCGAGATGCTCGCCACCACCCGTGCCGACCTCAGCCTCGGCCAGGCGCTGCGCGAGGGAGCCCGTACCCCGTTGCCGTGCCCGATCTGGGCGTTCGCCGGGGAGAGCGACCGGGTCGCCACCCCGGGCGCCGTCGCCCAGTGGGAGCGCTGGACCACCTCCACCTTCCGCTTCCGCACCCTGGCCGGCGGCCATTTCTTCGTCCGCGACGGTGAACTTCCGCGCGTTCTCGGCGAGTTGCTGGCCGATCAGCAGGTGCTCGCCGCCATTGACTGAGCCCGGCACCACCGCGAACCGCGAAGGGAGAAGGCGCTATGGATATCGGCCTGCTCGGCCCGCTCCGGGTCGACCAGTCGGGGGTGTCCGTCGTACCGACGGCCGCCAAGCCGCGCAAGGTGCTGGCCCTGCTGGCCTGCCGGGCGGACCGGCTGGTGTCGGTGGAGTCGCTGATCGAGGAGGTCTGGGGCGAGGACCCGCCGCGCAGTGTCCAGACCACTCTCCAGACGTATGTGCTCCAGCTGCGCGGCTGCATCTCCGCCGCGCTGAACGGGCAGCGGCCCGCCGATCTGCCGCTGGGCTCGAAGAGCGTGCTGGTCACCGAGCCCGGTGGCTATCTGCTCGACACCCAGGGCGGCACGGTGGACAGCGCCGAGTTCGAGCTGCTCGCCCGGCGCGGGCACTGCGCGATGGAGGCCGGTGACTGTGTGACCGCCTCGGCCGTCTTCCGGCAGGCGCTGGCGCTGTCGCGCGGGCCCGCCCTGGTCGACGTGCAGTGCGGCCCGCTGCTGGAGGCCGAGGCACGGGCCCTGGAGGAGTCCCGGCTGAGCATCCTCAGCCGGCGCATCGAGGCCGATCTGCGGCTCGGCCGCCATCACGAACTCCTCGGTGAACTGGCGGGCCTGTGCGCCCAATATCCGCTGCACGAGGGCCTCCAGGCGCAGCTGATGATCGCCCTGTACCGGGCCGGGCGGCGCAGCACCGCCCTGGAGACCTACCAGCGCCTGCGCACCCTGCTCAGCCGTGAACTGGGACTCGATCCCTCCCCCGAGCTGCGGGAGTTGCAGAGCGCCCTGCTGGAGGCCGACCCGGCCCTCGCCCTGGCACCGCAGAGCCCCGGCTCCACCCGGCTGCTGCGCGCCATCTGAGCTTCGTCCGATCCCATCCCTCCCTCAGGAAGGTGCCCGATGAGCACGTTCACCCTGCCCGAGCTGATCGAGAAGCTGCGCGAGTGCGCCGGCGACAGCGACACCTACGACCTCGACACCGACGACGTCACCGACGTCCCGTTCATCGAGCTGGGCTACGACTCCCTGGCCCTGCTCCAGGTCACCGGTGTCCTCGACCGGGAGCTGGGGATCAAGCTGTCCGACGACGAGGTGATCGCCGTCGAGACGCCCCGGCTGTTCCTCGGCATCATCAACGACGCTCTCGGTCTGCGAGCCGCGTGATGCCGTACGCAGCGATCACCTACCGGGTCAAGCCCGGCCACGAGGACGAGATAGCCGCGATCTTCGCGGACTTCCAGCGGGTCGACACCCCCGACTACACGGCCGAGGACGGCAGCTTCGCCGGGCGGCTGCTCGGCACCGGTGTGTTCGTCAAGGACGACGTCCTGGTCCGGGTCATCCACTACGAGGGCGACTTCGCCGCGGTCGGCCGGCACATGGCCGCCCAGCGCGGAGTGCACGTGCTGGAGGAGCGGCTGGCCCCGTACCTCGCCGAGGAGCGGGACACCAGCAGCGCCGAGGGCTTCGCGGCGTACTTCCGTGACGCCGTCATGCGGCCCATCGCCCAGCTCACCGTGGACACCCATCCGTCCCGGCGCTGAGGGGCGGCCCATGTCCACGACACTGGGCGTGCTGGCGCTGCTCGGCAGCGGGGTCACCGCCGGAGTGCTGTTCGCCGTCGCGCTGAGCGTGCTCCCCGCGCTGTTCGCGATGCCGGTCAGCACCTACGTCTACGCACATCAGCTGCTGGGCCGGAACTGGGACCCGACCATGCCGGCCATCGTCCTCGGTTCGACGCTGGCGGACATCCTGTGGGCGGTGTCCGGCGGCGGGGGAGTGCCCGCCGGGGCGGCGGCCGTCCTGCTGCTCGGGGTCTCCGCCGTGTCCCACCTGTGCAACGTGCCGATCAACCGCCGGGTCAAGGCCGTCACCGACCCGGAACGGCTGCCCGCCGACTGGACGGACCCGCGCCCGCTGTGGCGGCGATGGCATCTGCTGCGCTGCGCCCTCGCGGTGCTGGCGCTCGCCCTCAACAGTGTGGCGGCACTGCACGGCTGACGGATCGGGGCGGGCCCCCGGGCCGGGGGCCGCCCCCCCACCGCGCAGGCGGAGGAGCCCCCGGCCCCCGCCCCCCACAGAATTAGGCGCGCCTGCGCCGCAGCCGACCGCGGCAGG
>NZ_JBHXVE010000028.1:3146-15677 GCF_042672505.1 Streptomyces sp. NPDC127190 | reverse complement strand
CCTCCGAGCGGCCGCGCGCCCCCGGGGGGGGGGGGGCCCCCCCACACAGTGGGGGGCCCCCCCCCCAGCGGCGGGGTGGGGGGCCCCCCCCGGGGGCGGGGGCCCCCCCCCACCCGCGTACGGTCAGGACGCCGCGGGCACGTCCCGTACCGAGATCTGCGCCACCGTGCGCAGCAGGCTGCGCCGGAAGGTCGCGACGAACCCCTCGACGGTGTCGGTGTCCCGGGGCCGGGTCAGGTACGGCTTCAGCTTGCGTTCCACCTCGCGCACCCCCGGCTGGGACGCCATGTGACGGGCCACCGCGTCCAGGTCGCCCTCGTACTCGATGACCCGCACCAGGGTGTCGTCCCGGAGGAAGACGGCCGTGGCGAGGATGCGGCCGGCGTCCTGCCCGCCCTCGCCCGGCACCCGGTCGGACGGCACACGGCGGAAGGTGCCGAAGATCTCGGCCAGCTCGGCCTCGCAGCCGGGCTTGATGTCGTAGGTGATGGCGGCGAAGGGCATGGGTTCGCTCCACAGGTCGGCGCACCGGACGCCACGATGCCAGCACCCGCGACTCGCGTTCGCCTCAAGTGCCGCGCTTGGACCCGTACTTGAGCCGGTCTCCAGGATCCCCGGGGACAGTCTGGCTGTCGGTGTCGGCACCTATCCGCAGGAGGACAGCAGTGCACCGCACCCTGATCGTGGCCCGGCTGAATCCGGGCAAGGCCGATGACATCGCCAGCATCTTCGGTGACTCCGACGCGACCGAGCTGCCCCACCTGGTCGGTGTCTCCCGACGCACCCTGTTCCGCTTCCACGACCTGTACTTCCACCTGGTCGAGGCCGACCAGGACATCTCGCCGGACCTGTACAAGGCCCGCAGCCACCCGCTCTACCAGGACATCAACACCCGGCTGGCGTCCTGCGTGCGCCCCTACGACCCGGACTGGAAGGAACCCAAGGACGCCATGGCGACCCCGTTCTACGTGTGGACCAAGGACGGGGGGCGGATCCAGTGACCGGCACCGACCGCACCGCAGGCACCCGCACCGTGAAGGTCTCCGCCGGTCAGGTCGAGGCCAACACCCGGCGCGGCGGCGACATCCGGGTGACCCTCAGCCCGAAGACCGTCGGCTGCGCCTCCGGCTTCGGCGGCACGCTGACCCTGGTGGCCGGTGACCACATCACCGAGCACTACCACCCGTACTCCGAGGAGTTCCTGCACGTCGTCGACGGGGAGCTGGAGATGACCCTGGACGGCCGGCCGGTGCGGCTGGCGGCCGGGGACTCGCTGCTGGTGCCGATCGGCGTCCGCCACCGCCTGGTGAACACCGGCACCGCGACGGCCAGGTGCGTCTTCCACCTGTCCCCGCTGGCGCCGCGCCCCGAGCTCGGGCACGTCGACACCGAGGCCGTCCGGGTGCCGGAGGCGGACAACCCCCGGGTGGGGGGCGGCACATGAGCGGCGGCGGCGAGCGCCGGGCGGTGATCACCGGCATCGGCGTGGTGGCGCCCGGCGGCGTCGGCCGGGAGGCGTTCTGGCAGCTGCTCACCGAGGGCCGTACCGCGACCCGCCGGCTCAGCCTCTTCGACCCCGCCAAGTTCCGCTCCCAGGTCGCCGCCGAGGTGGACTTCGACCCGGCCGCCGCCGGTCTCACCGCCCGGGAGATCCGGCGCATGGACCGCGCCGCCCAGTTCGCCGTGGTGTCCGCCCGCGAGGCCATCGCCGACAGCGGACTCGACCTGGCCGCCGTACCCCCCGAGCGGATCGCGGTCGGCCTCGGCAGCGCCGTCGGCTGCACCATGGGCCTGGAGGAGGAGTACACCGTCCTCAGCGACCAGGGCCGCAACTGGCTGGTCGACCACGAGTACGTCGTCCCGCACCTGTACGGCTACATGGTCCCCTCCACGCTCGCGGTCGAGGTGGCCTGGGCCGCCGGCGCGGAGGGCCCGGTCTCCCTGGTCTCCACCGGCTGCACCTCCGGCATCGACGCCGTGGCGCACGCCGTCCAGCTGATCGAGGAGGGCAGCGCCGACGTGGCGCTGGCCGGTGCCACCGACGCGCCGATCTCCCCGATCAGCGCGGCCTGCTTCGACGCGATCAGGGCCACCACCGCCCGCAACGAGGATCCGGAGCACGCCTCCCGGCCGTTCGACCGGGACCGCGCCGGGTTCGTCCTCGGCGAGGGCTCCGCCGTCATGGTGCTGGAGGAGAAGGCGGCCGCCGAGGCGCGCGGCGCCCATGTCTACGGCGAGATCGTCGGCAGCGCCGGACGCAGCAACGCCCACCACATGACCGGCCTGAAGCCGGACGGCCGCGAGATGGCGGAGGCCATCAGCACCGCTCTCGACCAGGCCCGCCTGGACCCGACGGCGGTCGGCTACGTCAACGCCCACGGCTCCGGCACCAAGCAGAACGACCGGCACGAGACCGCCGCCTTCAAGCGGGCCCTCGGCGACCACGCGTACCGCGTCCCGGTCAGCTCGATCAAGTCGATGATCGGCCACTCGCTGGGCGCCATCGGCTCCATCGAGGTGGCCGCCTGCGCGCTGGTGCTGGACCGGCAGGTGGTACCGCCGACCGCCAACCTGGAGAACCCGGACCCGACGTGCGACCTGGACTACGTCCCGCGCACCGCCCGCGAGCACCGCGCCGACGTGGTGCTGACGGTCGGCAGCGGCTTCGGCGGGTTCCAGAGCGCGATGGTCCTGGCCCGGCCCGGGGCGGTCGCCCACGGGAGGAGTTGACCATGTCCACCGAGCAGCCGCCGCCGGTGATCACCGGTATCGGCGTCACCGCGCCGACCGGACTCGGCGTGGAGGCCCACTGGGCCGCCGTGCTGGCCGGCAAGTCCGGCATCGACCGGATCACCCGGTTCGACCCCACCCCCTACCCGGTGCAGCACGCCGGCCAGGTGAGCGGGTTCAGTGCCGCCGACTGGGTGACCAGCCGGGTCGCCCGCGAGACCGACCACTGGACCCACCTCGCCCTGGCCGCCGCCGAGTCCGCCCTGACCGACGCCGGGGCCGACCCCGCCGCGCTGCCCGAGTACGAGATGGCCGTGGTCACGTCCAGCTCCTCCGGCGGCACCGAGTTCGGCCAGCACGAGATGGAGGCGCTCTACCAGCACGAGCCCGACTGGGTCGGCGCCTACCAGTCCGTCGCCTGGTTCTACGCCGCGACCACCGGCCAGCTGTCCATCCGGCACAAGATGCGCGGCCCGTGCGGGGTGCTCTGCGGTGAGCAGGCCGGCGGACTCGACGCCCTCGGCCAGGCCCGCCGGCTCACCCGGCGCGGCGCCCGCCTGGTGCTCACCGGCGGCACCGACGCCTCCCTGTGCCCGTACGGCCTGGCCGCGCAGCTGGCCACCGGCAAGCTCTCCACCGTCGCCGACCCGGCCCGCGCCTACCTGCCCTTCGACCGCTCTGCCGCCGGCCACCTGCCCGGCGAGGGCGGCGCGATCCTGGTGCTGGAGAGCGACGCCGGAGCCGCCGAGCGGGGGGCCGGGCAGCGGTACGGCACCGTGCTCGGCTACGCCGCCGGCTTCGACCCGGCCCCCGGCTCCGACCGGCCCCCCGCGCTGCGCCGCACCATCGAGGGGGCGCTCGCGGACGCCGGACTGGACCCCGGCGACATCGACGTCGTCTTCGCCGACGCCGCCGGCATTCCCGCCGAGGACCTCGCCGAGGCCCGGGCGATCAGCGCGGTGTTCGGCCCGGGGGCCGTACCCGTCACGGCGCCCAAGGTGCTCACCGGCCGGCTGTACGGCGGCGGCGCGCCGCTGGACGTGGTCACCGCGCTGCTCGCGCTGCGCGACGGCGTCGTCCCGCACACCCCCGGCGTCGAGCATCTCGCCCCCGGCTGCGACCTCGACCTGGTCACCGACGGACCCCGCACCACACCGCTGCGCCGCGCCCTGGTCCTGGCCCGCGGCCATGGCGGTTTCAACTCGGCAGTCGTCCTCGGACGTTGACGAAAGGCTGGCGCACCCATGGCAGGCCACACCGACAACTCGATCCTCATCGACGCACCCCTGGAGACCGTCTGGGAGATCACCAACGACCTGGAGAACTGGCCCAGCCTGTTCAGCGAGTACGCCGCCGTCGAGGTGCTGGAGCGCGACGGCGCCACCGTCACCTTCCGGCTCACCATGCACCCCGACGAGAACGGCACCGTGTGGAGCTGGGTCTCGCGCCGCACCCCCGACCCGAAGAGCCGTACGGTCGAGGCGTACCGGGTGGAGACCGGGCCGTTCGAGTTCATGGACATCCGCTGGGAGTACACCGCCGAGAACGGCGCGGTGCGGATGCGCTGGATCCAGGACTTCCACATGAAGCCGCAGGCCCCCGTGGACGACGCGGGCATGACGGAGCACCTCAACCGCAACACCGCGGTCCAGATGAAGCTGATCAAGGACAAGGTGGAGGCCGCCGTCCGCAGTGGGTCGCGGTGACCGCCGTCCTCGCACCCCTGGTGGTGCTGCTCAACGGTCTGGGCGCCGGGGTGCTGCTCGGCACCCAGCTCGGCGGCTGGCCGCTGCTCGCCACCCTGCCGCCCGACCGCTACGTCCACGCGCACGCCTTCTTCGCCACCCGGTACGACCCGGCGATGCCGATCTTCCTGCTGGGCACGGTCGTCGGCGACCTGGCGCTGGCGGCCGGCGGCCCGCAGCCCACGGCCCGGCTGCTGTACCTGGCCGGCGCGGTGCTCGCCGCCGCCACCGTCACCATCTCGCTCGTCAAGAACGTCCCCATCAACCGGTGGATCCAGGGCGTCGACCCCGGCCGGCTCCCGGAGAACTTCGCCGAAGTCGACCCGCGCCCGGTCTGGGGCCCGTGGAACCGGCGGCGCAGCGCGCTCGCCGTCCTCGCCTTCGCCGCCAACTGCGGCGCACTGACCGTCCTGCTCTGACGCACCCACCGACCAGTCTCACGGAGGAGACCCATGAACCTGGCCCTGGAGGGCAAGAAGGCCCTCGTCACCGGCGGCACCCGAGGCGTCGGCCGGGGCATCGTGCTCGCGCTGGCCCGGGCCGGCGTCGACGTGGTGACCTGCTACCGGCAGCCCAGCGACTACGTCGGTTCGCTGGAACGGGAGCTGAAGGAGACCGGCGGTGACCACCACGTCCTGCGGGCCGACCTCGGCAGGCCGGAAGAGGTCGCCTCCCTGGTGGAGCGGACCGAGCAGGCGTACGGCAGCCTCGACCTGGTCGTCAACAACGCGGGCACGATCAGCCACATCCCCTACGCCGACCTGCCGGTGGAGGAGTTCCAGCGGATCTTCACCACCAATGTCACCGCCGCCCACCTCGTGATCCAGCACGCCCTTCCGCTGCTGCACGCGGGCTCGTCCGTCGTCAGCATCGGCTCCAAGGCGGTGGAGGCCGGCATCCCGCTGCGCTCGCACTACACCGCCACCAAGGCGGCCCTGGTCGGCCTCAGCCGGTCGCTGGCCAAGGAGTTCGGCGCGCAGGGCATACGGTTCAACGTCGTCGCCCTCGGCGTGGTGGAGACCGAGAACCTGCACCAGCTCCCCGAGGACCAGCAGAAGCTGATGGTCGAGCGCTACAGCGCCAAGACCGCGCTGGGCCGGCTCGGCACCCCGGACGAGGTCGCCGGCGCCGTCCTCTGGCTCGCCAGCGACCTGTCCCGGTACGTCACCGGCTCCACCGTCAGCGTCGACGGGGGGATCTCCTGATGACGTTCCGGGTCACCCTGCGGATGGAGATCAAGCCCGGCGCCGAGCAGGCCTTCGTGGAGGAGTGGAACCGCGGCACCGACGCGGTCACCGGCCACCCGGCCAACCTCGGGCAGTGGCTGTGCAAGGACACCGGCGTGGACGGCGTCTACTGGATCGTCAGCGACTGGCTGGACGAGCCGCGCTTCCGCGCCTTCGAGAACAGCCCCGCCCACCTGGAACACCGGGCGAAGCTGCACCCGTACCGCAGCGGCGGCTCCTTCCACACCATGGAGGTCACCGCCCACATCCCCGGGCCGGCGGCGAGCGCCGATGCCTGAGGTGCGGGTGCTGGTGTACCAGTTCGCCCGCGACGACGACGAGCTGGCCGCCGTACGCGCCGCCTACCACCAGGTCAGCGAACGGCTCGCCAAGGTGCCCGGGATGCTCGGCAACGAACTGCTCAGCCGGCTCCACGACCCGGGCTCCCTCGTGGTGGTCAGCCGCTGGGCGAGCCTGGCCGCCTTCCAGGACTGGGAGGCCGGTCCGGAACACCGCGACGACACCGCGCCGCTGCGCCCCTACCGGGACACCCGCACCGGCACGCCGTTCGCGGTCTACCAGGTCGA
The DNA here is from genome assembly GCF_042672505.1 of Streptomyces sp. NPDC127190. Lineage (NCBI taxonomy): Bacteria > Bacillati > Actinomycetota > Actinomycetes > Kitasatosporales > Streptomycetaceae > Streptomyces > Streptomyces sp. NPDC127190. The sequence goes on along the minus strand of NZ_JBHXVE010000028.1, from coordinate 9,389 downwards.
CGCGGCCTACTGAACGACCCCGCACCCCCGCGACCGCTGTCCCCGGCGTCCGTCCCCCGGCGCCGGGGACAGCCACTGTCGCGGCAACCCACTCCACGAAGGAAGGCGGCACGATGAGCCCCACCACTCTGGCCTTCATCGGACTCGGCAGCATGGGCGGCGGCATGGCACACCGCCTGCTCGGGGCCGGGTACCGGCTGACCGTCCACAACCGGACCGCGGCCAAGGCCGCACCGCTGCGTGCCCAGGGCGCCGTGGTCGCGGACTCCCCGGCCGAGGCCGTGGCGGGCGTCCGCACCGTGCTGCTCAGCCTCAGCGACGAGGCCGCCGTCGAGAAGGTGCTGTTCGGCGAGGTGGTCCCCGCGCTGGAGCCCGGCAGCACCGTCATCGACACCTCCACCGTCTCCCCGGAGTACGCCCGGCACAGCGCGGCCCGGCTCGCCGAGGCGGGGCTGCGCCGGGTCGAGGCGTGCGTCGTCGGCAATCCGCTCCAGGCCCGGGAGGGCCGGCTGCGGGTGTTCGTCTCCGGCGACGACACCGACATCGAGGCGGTGCGGCCCGTGCTGGAGACCATCGGCTCCGAGGTCGTGCCGCTCGGCGCGCCGGGCGCCGCCGCCACCGCCAAGCTGATCCTCAACCTGCTGCTCGGCGCCCAGGTCGCCGCGCTCGCCGAGGCGGTGACGTACGGCCAGCGGGCCGGCCTCGACCGGGACCGGCTGCTCGCGACCATCGCCGGGACCGGATTCAGCTCCGAGGTCATGCGGTTCCGCGCCGAGCTGATGCGCAAGGGCAGCTACCGGCCGGCCTTCTTCCGCTCGGCGCTGATGGAGAAGGACCTGCGCCTCGCCGTCACCGACGCGGCGCGGACCGGTGTCGAGATGCCCGTGCTCGACACCGTCCGGGCCCGCTTCGCCACCGTCGTCGAGGCCGGGGACGGCGACGGCGACGCCGCGGTCCTGATCGAGCACACCTGAGCCGGACCGGCCGCCCCGGGCGGGTGTCAGCGGCCGAGCATCCGGGCGAGGGCGGCGTGCAGGGTGTCCCCGGCGCCGTCCGGGGCCCCGGGGGAGCGCCAGGCCACCACCCCGTCCGGGCGCACCAGCACCGCCCCCGCGTCCGTCGTGCCGTACGTCTTCGCCCAGGTGCCGTCCGGGTCCCGGTACGCCCCGGCGCCGCCGATGCCGTACACCCGCAGCGGCACGCCGAGGCGCTGCGCCGCCGCCTCGGCCACCGCCGGCCAGCGTCCCGGCCGGGAACCCGTCAGCAGCACCGGGCCGTCCCCGAACAGGTCCAGGGTCGAGCACTCCGCACCGTCCCGCTGCAACGGCACGTGGGGGGCCCGGGTGCCGGGCAGGCCCCGCGGATCGGTCACCCAGACGTCGCCGTCCACCGCGTAACGCCAGCCGAACCAGAGGGTGATGTCCTCCACGAGGCCGGGCGGCAGCACCCGCCGGGCCCCGCGCCTCCCGCCGCGCGGCCGGTCCCGCTGGCGCAGCACCGCCTGGTGCACGGTGGCCGCGCCGAGGGGCCGGCGTTCGGCGTCGTAGCTGTCGAGCAGCTCGGGGGAGGCCTGCCCGGCGAGCACCGCGGCCAGTTTCCACGCCAGGTTGTGGGCGTCCTGGACACCGCAGTTGGAGCCGAAGGCGCCGCTCGGCGGCATCACATGCGCGGCGTCCCCGGCGAGGAAGACCCGGCCGGCCCGGAACCGGCGCGCCACCCTGGCGGCCGCCTCCCACGGCACGGTGCCCAGCACCCGTACGGCGAGATCCGGCACGCCCGACGCGGCCCGCACCAGCTCGACGCACCGCTCGGCCGGGAAGGCGGCGAGCACCTCCTCGGCCGTGCCGGGGCCGTCGGGGCCGAGGATGACGTCCAGCCGCCATTCGCTCGCGTTGTCCAGCGGGATCAGGGCGCCGCGGACCCGGTCGTTGAACGTGTAGCACATGACGAACCGCCGCTCGCCGAGCTGCTCGGCGAGATCGGCGCGGAAGTGGATCGCGAGGAAGCGGCCCAGCCCGCCCGTGCCGTCGAACGGGATGCCCAGCCGGTGGCGCACCCCGCTGCGGGCGCCGTCGGCCGCCACCAGATAGCGCGCCCGCAGCCGGCTCGTCGTACCGTCCGCGCCGTCGCGCACCAGGGCGGTCACCCCGTCGGCGTCCTGTGCGAACGACACCAGCTCGCTGCCGAAGCGGAACTCGGCCCCGGCCCGTGCGGCGGCCCGGCGCAGCACGTTCTCCAGCTCGTTCTGGTGGCACAGGCACCAGCTCGTGGGCGACAGCGCGCCGAGGTCGGAGGAGACCTCGCGGTAGTACTCCTCCTGGAACGCGCCCAGTTCCGGCCCGGCCAGCGACCTCGCCAGCCGCAGACCGCTGTTGCGGGCCAGCGCCCGCGCGGACGGCAGCGCGCGCAGCTCGGCCTCCAGCCCGGCGGCGCGCAGCAGCTCCATCGAGCGCGGGTTGACGCCCCGGGTGCGCGGGTGGGTGGACAGGCCCGCGCGCTGCTCCACCACCAGGCAGGCCACGTTGCGCCGGGCGAGGAAGAGCGCCGTCGACAGCCCGACCAGGCTGCCTCCGACGACCAGTACGGGTACCTGTGGCTGCTCGGTCATCCGGAATCTCCTCCGCGGGGGGTGTCGGGGGGCCCGAGGATCGGCGCGGGGCATCGAGGACGGCTCAAGAGGAGCCCCATCGAGCGCGATTCGAGTCGCGCCGGGCAGCCTGGCAGCGCGGGCGGGCCGGCAAGACCCGCCCGACGAGCGGACGAGCAGCACGAGCGAGGGGAGCGTGGAGATGACCGAGCACGCGCGGGGGCCGGTGCGGGTGGTCCTGCGGATGGAGATCGCCCCCGGCCGGGAGGCGGAGTTCGAGGCGGTCTGGCTGGAGATCGGCACGATCATCGCCCGGCAGCCGGCCAACCGGGGCCAGGTGCTGGTCCGCGACGAGGAGCAGGACCGGCCCGTCTATCACGTGTTCACCGACTGGGCCGACGAGGCGAGCTTCCGCGCCTTCGAGCTGAGCGCGGAGCACGTCGAGCACCGGCGCAGGCTGCGCCCCCTGCGCACGGGCGGTGCCATGACCGTCACCCGGATCGTCCACGACCTCCGCCCCGCCCCCCTGGTCCCGGCCCCGGACTCCCGCACGCCCTCGGCGGGGCGGCGGGAGCCCGCGGACCGGATTGCCTAGACCCCGCCGTCGACGTTCAGCGTCACCCCGCTGATGTACGACGAGGTGTCGCCGGCCAGGAACAGCACCGCGCCGGCCACGTCCTCGGGCCGGCAGATCCGGCCGAGGGCGGTCATGCCGACGATGCGGGTGACCGCCTCCGGCGGCAGCCCGGCGCCCGGCTCGGTCTCGGTCAGGCCGGGCGCCACGGTGTTGACGCGGATGCCGCGCGGCCCCAGCTCCTTGCAGAGCGCCCGGGTCAGCCCGATCAGCGCGGCCTTCGACGCCGTGTAGTGCACCCCGCGGACCCGGCCGCGCAGCGCCACCGACGAACCGACGTTGACCACGGACGCACCGTCGGCCAGCAGCCCCAGCGCGGCCTGCGTGACCAGGTACGCCGAGGTGACGTTGGCGTCCATCACCCGGTGCCACTCCTCCTCGGGCAGCTCCTCGAACCAGACCTGCCCGTCCACGCCCACGTTGTTCACCAGCGCGTCCAGGCCGCCCAGCGACTCCCGCACCCGCTCGGCCAGCTCCGCCGCGCCCTCGCCGGTGGTCACGTCGGCCCGGACCACCAGGTGCCCGTCACCGGTCTCCTTCAGTTCGCGCACCAGCGAGTCGGCGTCCGCGCCGGCGGTGCGCGAGCAGACCACCACACGCGCCCGCGCACGGGCGAACGCCAGCGCCGTCGTCCTCCCGATGCCCCGCGTCCCGCCGGTGACGAGTACGCGCTTGCCCGCGAGTCCCTGATCCATCCGAGTCCCCTTCCGCTGCCGTCGTGCCCGGGCCGTACAGGGCCGTGCCACCCTCCCGCGCCGTTCTCGCGAACTCCTGGACGGCAGCTCGAGCAGGCCGCGATCCATCCGAGAGCCCGATGAGGGACCTTCCGGACCGTCAGCTGAACCTCAGAAGAGGGTGGGGCGGATCGATGCGGGTACTGTTCACGACCTGGGCGTGGCCCTCGCACCTGTACGGGCTGGTCCCGATGGCCTGGGCCTGCCGGGCGGCCGGGCACGAGGTGCTGGTCGCCGGCCAGCCGGGGATCCACGACGAGACCGTCCGGACCGGACTGCCCGCGGCGACGGTCGGGCACGACGTGGACGCGGTCGGGCTGGTCCGCGGCTATCTGCTGCCCTCGCGGACCGTTCCCGCGCCGGCCGCTCCGGCCGGACCCGAGGCACGCGGCCCGCGCGCCCTGCGCATGTTCCACGCCCACGCGGACTCCATGGTCGACGACCTCACCGCGCTGGCCCGCGACTGGCGGGCCGACCTGGTGGTGTACGAACCCACCGCCCTGGCCGGTCCGATCGCCGCCGCCGCGGCCGGGGTCCCGGCCGTGCGGCTGCTCTACGGCACCGACCTGATGCTGCGCGCCCGGACCCTGCTGCCCGACGTGCTCGCGCCGCTCGCCGCACGCAACGGCGTGGATGCCTTCGACCCGTTCGGCGACCTCACCGTCGACCCGTGCCCCGACGAGTTCCAGCTCCCGGCGGACCAGCGGCGGCTGGCCGTGCGCTACGTGCCGTTCAACGGGCCCGGCGCCAACGCCCCGGTCGCACCGCCCCGGCCCGGCCGGCGCCGGGTGGTGGTGACCTGGGGCCACACCATGGCCCGGCTGTCCCCGGCGCACTTCTTCGCGCCCCAAGCGGCCCTGGCCGCCCACGGCCCGGACACCGACGTGGTGCTGGCCGTCTCCGCCGACCAGGTCCCGCTCCTCGGCGACCTCCCCGCCGAGATCACCGTCACCGTGGACACCCCGCTGCACCAGCTGCTCGCCGACGCCGACCTGGTCGTCGCGCACGGCGGCGCCGGCACCGTACTGACGGCCCTCCAGGCCGGCGTGCCCCTGCTGCTCGTCCCCCAGCTCCCGGACCACGCGGGGCACTCGGCGCGGGTGCTGGCCACCGGCACCGGCGAGGTGCTCAGCCGTGACGAGGCCGGCCCGGACCGGCTGCGGGGCGAGATCCGGCGGCTGCTCGAAGGCGGCCAAGAGCGCGCCGCCGCCCGGCGCCTCGCCGAACGCAACCGGGAGCGGCCCGCCCCCGCCGACCTGGTCGCCGCGCTGGAGCGGCTCACCGACACGCGGGCGGCAGCCGTCCGCTGAGCGCACACCAGAAGGAGAGAGAACCGTGGAGATCGGACTGGGTCTGCCCACCACCGTCCCCGACATCGACGGCCGCACGCTGCCGCAGTGGGCCCGCCGTGCGGAGGAGTGCGGCTTCGCCAGCCTCGGCGTTCTGGACCGGCTGGTGTACGCCAACTACGAGCCGCTGATCTCGCTCGCGGCGGCGGCGGCCGTCACCGAGCGGATCAGACTGCTGACCACCATCCTGATCGCGGCCTACCGGGGCGACACCGCACTGCTCGCCAAGCAGGCCGCCACCATCGACGCCCTCTCCGGCGGCCGGCTGGTGCTCGGGGTCGCCGCCGGCGGCCGGGAGGACGACTACGCCGCCACCGGCACCGGCTACCGGGACCGCGGGGCACGCCTGGACGCCGCGCTCACCGAACTGCGGGAGATCTGGGCGGGCCGCGGCAAGGTCCCCGGCATCGGCCCCGCCCCGGTCCGCCCGGAGGGCGTACCGCTGCTGGTCGGCGGCCACTCACCGCGCGCGATGCTGCGTTCGGCACGGTTCGGCACCGGCTGGATCGCGGGCGGCAACTCCGTCACCGCGTACGCCGAGTTGGTCCGTCAGGCGCGGCAGACCTGGATCGACGCGGGCCGCACCGAGCGCCCGCGGATGGTGGCCATCCTCTACGCCCACCTCGGCCCGGACGCCGCCCGTGTCGCCGGTGACTACCTGCGCGCCTACTACTCGTTCGTCGGCCCGAAGGCCGAGCGGACGGCCGCCGGCGTCCTCACCGACCCCGGACGCATCCGCGACGCCGCCCAGGCGTACGCGGAGGCGGGCTGCGACGAGCTGATCCTGCTGCCCTGCACGGCGGACCTCGCACAGGTGCGGCTGCTGGCCGACGCGGCACTCTGAGCGCGACGGCGCCGGGGGGCCGGGCCCGCGCGGCGGCGAGCGGGGGGCCGGCCGCGGGGCGAGGCGCCGCGCGGCGGCCGCGCCCCCGCGCGGGC
>NZ_JBHXVE010000028.1:0-3136 GCF_042672505.1 Streptomyces sp. NPDC127190 | reverse complement strand
CCGCATTGCTTACCGTGGGGTGGGCTGGGTGTTGTGTATAAGCGCCTGGGTGGGGCTGCGGGCGCCCCGGGCACTCTGCGCGCGCGGCCGGGGGGGCCCGCTCGGGGTTTCCGGGCGCGGGCCCCTCGGCGTGTGCGGTCAGCGCAGGCCGGCCGACCGGCCCAGCGCGTCCGCCAGCACCTGCCCGGCGTCCGCGCCGCCCGGGCCGGTGGCCCGCCAGGCGACGAAGGCGTCCGGGCGGACCAGCACGGCACCGCCGGCGCCGACCCCGTACGCCTCGGCCCAGTCGCGGTCCTTCGGCCGCAGCTCGCTCGCCGGGCCGACGCGGTGCACCCGCAGCGGCACGCCGAGCCGCTCGGCCGCCGCGACCGCCGCCTCGGCCCAGGGGGTCCCGGCGTCGTCGGTGAGCAGCACGTACGCGTCCCAGAACAGGTCGATGGTGGAGACGATCGCGCCGTCGCGCTCGACCCACACGTGCGGGGCGCGGGTGCCCGGCTCCCCGGTGAGCCGCAGCTTGGGCGTGAGCACCGGGCCGGTGGTGTCGCTGACGATCGACGGCGAGGTGTACCGGTAGCCGAGCGTGATGATGATGTCGTCCACCATCTCCGCGTGGTCCTGCTCGGTGGCGTGGCCGTGCCGGATCCGGTTGCGGACCATCGCCTGCGCGGCCATCGCGGAGCCGACCGCGTGCCGCTCGTCGTGGTAGCTGTCGAGCAGTCCGTCGCCCGCCCAGCCCTTGAGCACGGCCGCCAGCTTCCAGGCCAGGTTGTGGGCGTCGTGGATGCCCGTGTTGGCGCCGAAGCCGCCCGCGGGCGGGTGCAGATGGGCGGCGTCGCCGGCCAGGAAGACCCGCTGGGTGCGGAACCGCTCGGCGACCAGCTGGGCGCCCTGCCACGGCACCTTGTCGACGATCTCCACCGCCAGGTCCGCCTTGCCCGCCGCGGTCCGGACGATCTCGACGCAGCGCTCGTCGGTGAAGTCCTCCGGCTTCTCGCCGCGCTCGGGGTGGTAGATCGGCGCGGCCAGGTACGGGTCGCAGCCGTGCAGCCGGGACAGCCCCATCAGGGTGCCGTCGACCTTCGCGTAGCAGAGGATGAACCTGCGGCCCTTGAGCACGGTCTCCAGCTCGGGCGCCTTGAAGTAGATGCTGAGCGCGTTGAACACCGTGCCGCGCCCCTCGCGCTCCACCCCGAGGTGCCGGCGGACGCTGCTGTTCGCGCCGTCCGCGCCCACCAGGTAGTCGGCGCGGATGGTGAAGCGCCGGCCGGTGGCGTTCTCCTCGGCGACCGCGGTCACCCCGTCCGCGTCCTGGGTGAACTCCACCAGCCGGGTGCCGAACCGGACGTCGGCGCCGAACTCCCGGGCCTTCTCCACCAGCACCTTCTCGTACCGGTCCTGGCCGCAGCCCATCACCCGCTCCGGGCTGACGGTCGGGCCGTCCAGCGACGGCGACTCCAGCACCACGGCGTCGTCGATGTCGGAGAACGTGTCGACCTGGATGATGCCGCCCTCGAAGTAGGGGTGCGAGTCACCCATCTCCAGCGCCCGGATGTCCGCGGAGATGCCGGCCGCCCGGAACAGCTCCAGGGTGCGCGCCTGGAGGCCCGGGGCGCGGGGCAGCAGCGAGGTGCCGTCGCGCTTCTCCAGCACCATGGTGCGGATCCCGTGCCGCCCGCTGAACAGGGCGGTGGAGAGGCCGACCGGCCCCGCTCCCACGATCAGCACAGGGATGTTCACGTCATACATGCGTGTCCCCTCATGAACAGACGAACAGTGCCGGTTGATCCGCCGCACTGCGACCGGACCAAGAGTTACCGGCGGTGCCTCGAGGATTCCTGGCCTCGCGGTCGGGCGCCGTCGGGTGCGGCGGCCGGGCCGCGGGCCTCCAGGGAGCTTCGAGGCCCTCTCCACGCCCTGCTGACAGCCTCTCAGGCCGACAGGTGCGGCGCCTGGCAGGCAGGCGTCCAGGAAGGAGTCCTCATCATGACGACCACGGCCCCGGACGTCGGCACTGCCGCCGGGATCCTGCGCCTCGGCAACGCGTTCTGCGACGCCAAGGCCCTGCTGACCGCCGTCGAGCTCGACCTGTTCACCCACCTGCACAACGCCCCGGGCGGATCGGCCGACGAGGGCGAGGTCAGGCAGGCGCTCGGGCTGCACGGACGCGGCCTGCGCGACTTCCTCGACCTGCTGGTGGCGCTGCGGATCCTGGAGCGCACCGACGGCCGCTACCGCAACGCCCCCGGCACCGAACGGCACCTGGTGCGCGGCGCCGACGAGTACATCGGCGGCTTCCTGCTGCGCTCCAGCCGCAACCTCTACCCGGCGTGGGGCCGCCTGGAGGAGGCCCTGCGCACCGGGCAGCAGCAGTCCGGCAGTCACTACGACGAGGTGACGCAGAACCCGGCGATCCTGCGCCAGTTCATCGGCAGCATGGACGCCTTCACCAACGTGCTCGGCGCCCAGCTGATCGAGGCGTACGACTGGTCCGGGCACGCCTCGGTGCTCGATGTCGGCGGTGCCCGCGGCAACCTCGCCTCGCAGATCGTCCGGGCCCGGCCGCACCTCGCCGGGCACGTCTTCGACCTGCCCGAGATGGAGCCCTTCGCCAAGGAGCTGATCGAGGAGCTGGGCCTCGGCGGCAGGCTGGAGTTCCACGGCGGCAGCTTCTTCACCGACCCGCTGCCCTCGGCCGACGTGGTGATCCTCGGCCACGTCCTGCACGACTGGGACCCCGGACAGCGGAGCATGCTGGTCCACAAGGCCTTCGACGCGGTCAACCCCGGCGGCACCCTGCTGGTCTACGACCGGATGCTGGACGACGAGCCCGAGCACGCCGAGAACCTGGTGATCAGCCTCGACATGCTCCTCGTCACCGACGGGGGCTCGGAGTACCCGGCCGCGGAGATCGTCGGCTACGCCGAGCACGCCGGCTTCGCCCGTACGGAGGTCACGCCGCTCGGCGACTACGACACCCTGGTGGCCTGCTACAAGGCCTGACGGGCGGCAGGAGCGGCCCACGAGCACGGCAGCGGGCCCCCCCGCCGGGGGGGGGGGGGGCGGGCGGGGGGGGGGGGGGGGGGGGGGGGGGGGGGGGGGGGGGGGTTTAAAAAAAATTAGCGGGCGCCGAAAGTGG
>NZ_JBHXVE010000027.1:66299-113926 GCF_042672505.1 Streptomyces sp. NPDC127190 | reverse complement strand
GGCGTTGATTTTTGGCACGCTGTTGAGTTCTCAAGGAACGGTCGCTTCCTTTGTACTCACCCTCTCGGGCTTTCCTCCGGGCGCTTCCCTTCGGTGTTCCAAACTCTATCAGGGTTTTTCCGGCCCTCTGACCACCCTGCTGCGGACATGCAGAAGGGGATCCAGAGTTAGGATCCGACGAGTTTGGGTACTGCCGAGCGTGGTCGCTTTCGCGCCCCTCCGCCTCAGCAGGAGTTACGAATGTACACCCAGCCCGGAAGACGGTGCAAATCCATGAGGTTGGTGGTCTAGACCACTTCCTGGTAGCTTCCAGACGGAACGGCCCCTTCATATGACATACGCTGCTGCTCAGTGCCGGCAGCTCCACTCCTTGGAGGCTTCCCATGACCACCGTGACGTCCCCGCTCGCTGGACGCGCCATCGGACTGGCCGCCGTGCCGGATCCGGTCTTCTCCGGGGCCATGGTCGGCCCGGGCACTGCCATCGACCCGGTGCGCGAGCCCTCCGAAGCCGTGGCGCCCGTGGACGGCGTCATCGTTTCTCTGCACCCGCACGCGTTCGTCGTGGTCGACGGGAACGGACACGGCGTCCTTACGCATCTCGGCATCGACACCGTGCAGCTCAATGGCGAGGGCTTCGAGCTGCTCGTCAACAAGGGCGACACCGTGGCCCGGGGGCAGGCAGTCGTGCGCTGGAACCCCGCCGCGGTCGAGGCGGCCGGCAAGTCGGCGGTCTGCCCCGTCGTCGCGCTCGAGGCCACGGCCGAGGCCCTCTCCGACCTGCGGGACAGCGGTGATGTGAAGGCCGGCGACAGCCTCTTCACCTGGAACTGACGGCAGTGCCGTCGTGATGACGGCACACAGGACAACCATCGCGGCGGCGGGACCCGCCGCACTATCGGAGACGGGTGAGATGGAGACAACGCTGCGAGGCGTCGGCGTGAGCCATGGCGTGGCGATCGGCGAGGTTCGGCACATGGGTACGGCGGTGCTGGAGCCGCCCGCCAAGCAGATCCCGGCGGAAGAGGCCGAGCGGGAGCAGGGGCGCGCCCGCCAGGCCGTGGACGCGGTGGCCGCCGACCTGATGGCGCGTGGCAACCTGGCCGGTGGCGAGGCCCAGGCGGTGCTCGAGGCGCAGGCCATGATGGCCCAGGACCCCGAGCTGATGGCGGACGTGGACCGGCGGATCGCCGTCGGCAGCACGGCCGAGCGTGCGGTGTACGACGCCTTCGCCGCGTACCGGGAGCTGCTGGCGGCTGCCGGTGAGTACCTCGCCGGCCGGGTGGCCGACCTCGATGACGTGCGGAATCGTATCGTCGCCCGGCTACTGGGCGTGCCGATGCCGGGCGTGCCGGACAGCGACGAGCCGTATGTGCTCGTGGCGCGGGACCTGGCGCCTGCGGACACCGCCCTGCTGGACCCGTCTCTGGTGCTCGGTTTCGTGACCGAGGAGGGCGGGCCGACCAGTCACAGTGCGATCCTGGCGCGGGCGCTGGGTGTGCCGGCCGTCGTGGCGCTGCCGGGGGCCGGTGAGCTGGCCGAGGGCACGGTCGTCGCGGTGGACGGCAGCACGGGTGATGTCTTTGTGAACCCGAGCGAGGAGAAGAAGGCGGCCCTGGAGGCCGCAGCTGCCGAGCGCAAGGCCGCGCTGGCCGCCTCGACCGGTCCGGGTGCGACCGCGGACGGGCACAAGGTGCCGCTGCTGGCGAACGTGGGCGGCCCGGCGGACGTCCCCGCGGCCGTGGAGGCCGGGGCCGAGGGCGTGGGTCTGTTCCGTACCGAGTTCCTGTTCCTGGACGACAGCAAGAGCGCTCCTTCCGAGGAGAAGCAGGTCGAGGCGTACCGGCAGGTGCTGGAGGCGTTCCCCGAGGGCCGTGTGGTCGTGCGGGTGCTGGACGCGGGTGCGGACAAGCCGCTGGACTTCCTGACTCCGGCGGACGAGCCGAACCCGGCGCTGGGTGTGCGGGGTCTGCGGACGCTGCTCGACCACCCCGAGGTTCTGCGTACGCAGCTGACCGCGCTGGCGAAGGCCGCCGAGGGTCTGCCCGTCTACCTCGAGGTGATGGCGCCGATGGTGGCGGACCGTGCGGATGCGAGGGCGTTCGCCGACGCGTGCCGTGAGGCGGGGCTGCGGGCGAAGTTCGGTGCGATGGTGGAGATCCCGTCGGCCGCGCTGCGGGCGCGCTCGATCTTGCAGGAGGTCGAGTTCCTGTCGCTGGGGACCAATGACCTCGCGCAGTACACGTTCGCGGCGGACCGGCAGGTGGGTGCGGTGTCGCGGTTGCAGGATCCGTGGCAGCCGGCGCTGCTCGACCTGGTGGCGATGGCTGCCGAGGCGGCCGGAGCCGAGGGCAAGAGCTGTGGTGTGTGTGGCGAGGCGGCGTCCGACCCGCTGCTGGCGTGTGTGCTGACCGGTCTGGGTGTCACCTCCCTGTCGATGGGTGCGGCGTCGATTCCGTATGTGCGGGCGACGCTGGCGAAGTACACGCTGGCGCAGTGCGAGCGTGCCGCGGCTGCCGCGCGGGCGGCGGACAGCGCCGCGGATGCGCGCAGTGCGGCGCAGGCGGTGCTGTCCGGCGAGTAGTCGGTCGGGCCGGTGTGCCGGGGTTTCAGGGGCGTCCCGCCTTCGGGTGGGACGCCCCTGGCGTGTCCGGGCTGGTGGGGCCGGGCGGGTCTGCGCTGGGTGCTCAGTGGCGGTGCTCGGCGGCTGTGCCTTCCGTTCCGAGGTCCGGGGGCTCGCCGTAGTCGACGCCGGACTCCGGTGGGATGAGGTCGCCGGAGATGGCGTCGGTGCAGTAGGCGTCGAAGACCTCGGAGGCGGTGAGGGGCTCCAGGCCGCCAGCGCGCAGTCGCCAGCCGTAGACGCGGTCGGGGTTGCCGGGCGCGGTGGTGCGCAGGACCAGTCCGCCGGGGCTGCGGGTGGCGAGGCCGAGGGCGAGGACGCTGGTGAATTCCAGGGCCTCGGCCTCGTCGAGGTGGAGGGCGCCCTGCTGGTCCTGGTCGGCGTGCAGGGCGGAGATGAGGGTGTCCGGTGGTCCGGAGACGCTGCACACGAGGTGCCGGTCGCCGGCCGGTGCGGTGTCGAGGATGCGGACCAGGAGTTCGGAGGCCCGGGTGAAGGCGGCCCTGCCGATGTCCTCGCCGCAGGTCGGGCAGGGGCCGAGGCGGGTGAGCAGGGTGCTTGCGTACTCCCAGGTGGCTTGGCGTACGGCTTCGTCGACGAGGGCGGGCAGGAGGGTGGCGAGTGGGCGGCCGTCGTAGGGGATGGTGGGGCCGGTGGCCGCGAGTTCCGCGGTGAACCGGGTCCGGCTGGCGGGCTGGTCGGGGTCGAGGCCGGTGTCGGCGCAGAATGCCGCGTAGTCCTCGGGGTCGAAGAGGGCCAGGGTGGTGTGGCTGCCCTGGGCGGCTCGGGTCTTGAGGAGGGCCTCCACCTGTCGGAGGTAGGTGCTGTGGTCGTCGAAGGTGAAGCTGCGGTAGCGCCGCATCGCCCGGAAGTCGTGTTCGTCGGTGAGCAGGCCGATGGTGCCGGCGATCTCGCGGCGCAGGACGCGTCGCATGCTCAGGTGGTCGGTGTGCGCCATGATTCCCCCAGTGCGCAGTCGATCAATGCTCACTCACCGTAACCGACGGCACTGACAACGGGGACGGCTGAAGCCTGTCGCGGACCAGGCGGTGCGGGTTTACGCAGGTCACGGCGGTAGCGGCACCGAGGAGCCGTCCGGGCGAGTGGACGGCTCCCGATGACGGTGGTGACGCCGAGTGGGCCGATGGGGCGCTGGGTCCGGGGAATCAGGCGCGCTTGCGAGCCAGTTCCTCGTAGAAGCCGAGCAGGGCGAGGTTGTCGATGGACCCCGGGTTGACCGCCTTCTCCAGGGGGGTGCCCTGGAGAAGACGCTTGACGGGGACCTCGATGCGCTTGCCGGTGAGGGTGTGCGGGACGCCGGGTACCTCGATGATCTCGTCGGGTACATGGCGCGGTGAGAGCTGTTCGCGGATGGCCTGCTTGACGCGGTTGAGGAGTGCCTCGTCGAGGACGGCGCCCGGTGCGAGATGGACGAACAGCGGCATCCAGTAGCCGCCGTCGGGCTGTTCGACGCCGATGACCAGGGATTCCTTGATCTCCGGCAGACGTTCGACGACCTCGTAGATGTCGGCGGAGCCCATGCGCACGCCCTGCCGGTTGAGGGTGGAGTCGGAGCGGCCGTGGATGATCACGGTGCCCCGGGTGGTGAGGGTGATCCAGTCCCCGTGGCGCCAGACGCCGGGGTAGGTGTCGAAGTAGCTGTCGTGGTAGCGGCTGCCGTCGGGGTCGTTCCAGAACCGGATCGGCATGGAGGGCATGGGGTTGGTGACGACCAGCTCGCCGACCTCGTCGAGGAGGGGCTTGCCGCTGGGGTCCCAGGACTGGAGGTCGGTGCCGAGGCCGGGCGCCTGGAGTTCGCCCGTGTAGACCGGGAGGGTCGGTACGGCTCCGGCGAAGCAGGAGCAGACGTCGGTGCCGCCGCTGACGGAGGCGATCCACAGGTCGTCGCGGACCTCGTCGTGCAGCCAGCGGAACCCGTCGGGCGGCAGTGGCGAGCCGGTGGTGGCGACGCACTTCACCGTCGAGAGGTCGAAGTCGCGGGCGGGGTGGACGCCGGCCTTGCGGCAGGCCATGACATAGGCGGCGGAGGTGCCGTAGAGGGTGGCGCGGGTGCGTTCGGCGATCCGCCACTGGGCTCCGGTGTCCGGGTAGCCGGGGCTCCCGTCGTACAGGACGATCGTGGTGCCGGTGAGCAGGCCGGAGACGAGGAAGTTCCACATCATCCAGCCGGTCGAGGTGTACCAGAAGAAGCGGTCCTCGGGGCCGAGGTCGCAGTGCAGGCCGAGCTGCTTGAGGTGCTCGACCAGGATGCCGCCCTGGGACTGGACGATGGCCTTGGGCAGGCCGGTCGTTCCCGAGGAGTAGAGCACCCACAGCGGGTGGTCGAAGGGCACCTGCTCGAAGACGGGCTCGGTGTCCCGGGCGGTCAGCGCCGACCAGTCCAGGGCGTCTTCGGGTGCCGGGGTGCCGAGGAGCGGGATGTGGACGACGGCGCGCAGGGTGGGCAGTTCGCGGCGCAGCTCGGCGACGGTCTCGCGGCGGTCGTGTTCCTTGCCGCCGTAGCGGTAGCCGTCGACGGTGAAGAGGACGACGGGTTCGACCTGCTGGAAGCGGTCCAGGACGCTGCGGGCCCCGAAGTCGGGGGCGCAGGAGGTCCAGACGGCGCCGACGGCGGCTGTGGCCAGGAGGGCGACGACGGCCTCGGGGATGTTGGGCAGGTAGCCGCTGATCCGGTCGCCGGGGCGGACGCCGAGGGCGCGGAGTTCGGCGGCGAGGGAGCCGACCTGGCGGCGCAGTTCGGACCAGGTCACCGGGCGCGGTTCGTGGGTCTCGTCCACGTGGAGGAGGGCGGGTTCGTCCGCGCGGTCCGCGGCGGCGCGCAGGGCGTGTTCGGCGTAGTTGAGGGTGGCTCCGGGGAACCACTGGGCGCCCGGCATGGCCCGGTCGCCGAGCACGCGCGCGTAGGGGGTCGAGAACCGTACGTCGAACCACTCGGTGACGGCTTTCCAGAAGGTCTCCAGCTGGTCGACGGACCACCGGTGCAGAGCCGGGTAGCCGTCTTCGGCGGGGGCGCCGTGGTGTTCGGCGGCCCATGCCTGGAAGCGGGTGATGCGGGCCTGGGCGATCCGCGCGGGATCGGGCTGCCAGAGCGGCTGAGGATTCGCGGTCGACATGGGGGCGGCTCCCGGGCTGTGCGCGTCGTGTGCGTCGTCCGCGCACGGGCTGGGGTGTGCGCGTGACACGGCTGACAGGGACGATGCCATGTGATCGACTTCTGCACCAGGGTGTGCCCCACATAGTCCCCCTCTTGAAGATGTGGTGCCAGCACGGGTGAACGGCAGTTGAACGACACGCGCGGGCGGGTCGCGGGGTGGCAGGGTGAGCAGCATGGACGGTCGTGACCTGGTGCGTTCGGTGAGTGTGGTTGGTTCGGGGAGGGCGGTTCGGGGGTTGCGTACCGTACGGGCCGCGTGGCGCAGGAGGCGGATCGATGCCGCCGGGCTGCCGCGGCGGGGGGCCGAGCGGGCGCGGGTCCCGGGTCGGGTGGAGGCCGTGGAGCCGGGGCCCGGGGGCGGGGTGATCCGGTTCAGCCGGTCCGAGCTGCGGATCACCGTGGCGGTGAACGGGGCGGTGTTCTGGGGGTGGGACGGCGCCGACCCGCATCCGTCGTACGCGCTGGCCGGGAAGTGTCCCGAGCCGGATCCCCGGGCGGTGCTGGAGCCGGACAAGGACGGCGGCTGGCGGGTCGTGGCCGAGCGGGTGACGGTGGTGGTCTCGCGGCACGGCGCGGTGGAGGTGTGCACGCCGGGCGGTGTGACCTTGCGGCGGGATCTGCCGCCGCGCTGGTGGGAGCCGGTGGGCGGGGGCGCGGCGCGGTGGATGCAGCGGTCGGAGGTGGCGGCGGACGCCCGGTTCTTCGGGCTGGGCGGACGGGCGTCCGGGCCCCGGCTGCGGGACGGGGCGTACCGGTTGTGGAACACCGATCCCGGGCGCGCGTTCGGCCCGGCTGACGATCCGCTGTATCTGACCATGCCGGTGCAGCTGGTGGTCGCGGACGCCGGCACGCATCTGGTGTTCCACGACACCACGTGGGACGGCGTGGTGGTCCTGCGCGAGGGCGAGGAAGGCGCCGGGTCCGGGCACGACCGGGCGGGACGCTGCGAGGTGCGGATGGACGGCGGTCCGCTGCGCTGTTGGGTGATGGCGGGGACTCCCGCGCGCGTGCTGCACACGTGGGCCTCGCTGACCGGGGCGCCCGCGCTGCCGCCCGCGTGGGCGCTCGGTTACCAGCACGCGCGGTGGGGCTTCGGCAGCGAGCAGGAGGTGCGTCGGATCGTCGCGGGCTACCAGGAGCGTGATCTGCCGCTGGACGCGGTCCATCTGGACATCGATCACTACGACGACCATCAGGTGTTCACCGTCGACCAGGAGCGCTTCCCCAAGCTGCCGGTGCTCGCGGAGGAGCTGCGCCGGGACGGGATCCGGCTGGTGTCCGTCGTGGATCCGGCCGTGAAGGCGGCGGCGGGCAATGCCGTGTACGACAGCGGCTCCGCCCTGGACGCCTTCGTACGGGACGCCACGGGGCGCGAGGTGCGGGGCGTGGCGTGGGCCGGAGAATCGGTTTTCCCGGACTTCACGCGCGCGCGTGTGCGCGCGTGGTGGGGCGGGCTCTACGAGGAGCGGCTGGGCCAGGGGTTCGCCGGGTTCTGGCACGACATGAACGAGCCGACCTCGTTCAACGCCTTCGGTGAGTCGACGCTGCCGCGCTCGGCCCGGCACGCGCTGGAGGGGCGTGGGGGCGACCATCGGGAGGCGCACAACGTGTACGCGCTGTGCATGGCCCGGGCGGCTTACGAGGGACTGCGCGAGCTGTCGCCCCAGGAGCGGCCTTTCCTGTTCTCCCGCTCGGGCTGGGCGGGCATGCAGCGGTACGGCGGCACCTGGTCGGGGGATGTGGCGACGGGCTGGCCAGGGCTTCGGGCGTCCCTGTCGCTGGTGCTGGGGCTCGGGCTGTGCGGGGTGCCGTACTCGGGTCCGGACGTGGGCGGGTTCGACGGCAGTCCGTCGCCCGAGCTGTATCTGCGGTGGTTCCAGCTGGGCGCGTATCTGCCGCTGTTCCGCACCCATGCGGGCCTGCGGGCCGGGCGGCGGGAACCCTGGGAGTTCGGTGCCGAGGTGCTGGAGCACGCGCGCGTGGCGCTGCTGGAGCGCCGGCGGCTGTTGCCGTATCTCGTGACGGTCGCGCATCTCGCCCGGCGGACCGGGGCGCCGTATGTGCGCCCGGTGTGGTGGGGGGCGCCGGAGGACCGGGCGCTGCGGGACTGCGAGGACACGTTTCTGCTCGGCGACGGTCTGCTGGTCGCTCCGGTGCTGGAGCCGGGGGCCGTCCGGCGTGCGGTGCAGCTGCCGCGGGGCCGCTGGTACGACACGGCGACGGAGGCGGCGTACGAGGGCCCGGCGCAGGTGCTGGTGGACGCGCCGCTGTCCCGGATACCGGTGTTCGCGCGCGCGGGATCGGTGATTCCGGTGCGCGAGGCCGACGGTGCGCCGGCACTCGAGGTGTGGGCGCCGGCCCGTGGCCGGACGGGGGGCGGGCTGGTCGTGCCGGACGCGGGCGACGGGTGGGACGAGCCGGAGCTCGAACGCTACGCCGCCCGCTGGCAGGGCCGGCGGGTGGTGGTCACCAGGGAACGCGAGGAGGGGGCGGCCGAGCCGGATCGCCCCGTTCGCGTGCGGGGGCTGGGGTGAGCCGCGCGGCTCAGACGTACCGGCCCTCGAACCAGGCCCGCACGGCTGCGGTGTGCAGCGGGAACGCCAGTTCCTCGGGCCTGCGCAGCAGGTGCCAGCCCTCGGTCTCGTCGGTGGGGCCGGAGGGCGGCAGCCCCTCGGCCGGACGCTCCGGGAGGAGTCCGAAGAGCAGCAGATGGCCGTCGGGTGAGCTCATGGCGTCGACGAGCCGCACGTCGCGGGCGGCGGCGTCGATCCCGGTCTCTTCCTTGAGTTCACGGACGACGGCCTGTTTCCAGTCCTCCCGGTCGTCGATGTAGCCCCCGGGCAGGGCTGTGCCTCCGCGCGCGGGTGCGATGGTTCGCGTGATGACGACCAGGGACGTGCCCCTGGTGTCGTACACGGGCTGGAGCGCGATCGCGACCGGCAGCGGGTTGCGGTAGGCGACGCCGCCGCAGGAAGGGCAGGTGCGCGGCCAGCCGATGACGCCCTCTCCATAGGGCGCTCCGCAGCGCGAACAGTGGGAGTCCGGTACGGAGTTGGCAGTGGGTTGCTGAGTTTCGGACACGCGCGGACTGTATCCGATCAGAGGAAGGGCGTCTTCCGGTCGCGGCATGCCGAGAAACGAAGGGCACGCGCGAGGGGCGGCCGGAATCACCCCCGTCGACCCCGGCCGCCCCTCCTGTACCAGGACGCCGGGAGCGGACGTTCGGTTCACACGGGCGCCCTGCCCTTTTACTGCCTTCCGTGGCAGACTTCTGACGCTTCGTCAGATTCCTCGGTGGGGAGGGATTTTGCCACGCAGACACACGCCCGAGGTGGCCGGATGGTTCACCGGTGAGGGTGACGGCTTCCGGCTGCTGGGCACGCGCTGCTCGTCCTGCGCCTCGGTCTTCTTCCCGCGCGAGGACGGCCACTGCCGCAACCCCTCCTGCCCGGGCGGGACGCTGGAGGAGGTGCCGCTGTCCCGGAGGGGGCGGATCTGGTCGTACACCGACAGCCGCTATCGGCCACCGTCACCCTATGTGAGCAATCCGGAACTTCCCTGGGTGCCGTACGCGTTGATCGCGGTGGAGCTGGCCGCCGAGCGGATGGTGGTGCTGGGGCAGGCGGCTCCCGGGGTCACCGTCGCCGATCTGACGGTGGGCATGGAGGTCGAGGTCGTCGCCGGGGTGCTCCACGAGGACGCGGAGACGGCCTGGACGACCTGGCAGTGGCGGCCGACGGGGGTGGCGGTGTGACCAAGGACGTGGCGGTGCTCGGCGTCGGCATGCACCCCTGGGGCAAGTGGGGGCGGTCCTTCGTGGAGTACGGGACGGCGGCGGCCCGTGCGGCTCTCGCGGACGCCGGTCTGGACTGGGCGGACGTCGGCTCCGTCGTCGGCGCGGACACGGTGCGTGGCGGCTATCCCGGGTATGTGGCCGGTGCGACGTTCGCCCGGGCTCTGGGCTGGCAGGGGGCGCGAGTCTCCAGCGTGTACGCCGCCTGCGCGTCCGGGGCGCAGGCGATCGCCACCGCGCGGGCGCAGATCCTCGCCGGGCTCGCGGACGTCGTCCTCGTCGTGGGCGCGGACGCGGCGCCGAAGGGGTTCTTCCGGCCCGCCGGCGGTGATCGTCCGGACGACCCGGACTGGCTGCGCTTCCGCCTGCTGGGCGCGACCAATCCGGCGTACTTCGGGCTGTACGCGCGCCGGCGGATGGCGGTGCACGGCGACACGCCGGAGGACTTCGCCCTGGTGAAGGTGAAGAACGCGGCCATGGGAGCGCTCAACCCGTATGCCCGCTACCGCAAGCGGGTCACCGCCCAGGAGGTCGCGGCCTCGGCGGTGGTGGCCGATCCGCTGCGACTGCTGGACATCTGCGCCACCTCCGACGGCGGCGCGGCCCTGGTGCTGTCCGGCATGGACTTCGCCCGGCGGCACGGCGCGGACCGGCCGGTGCGCATCCGCGCGGTGTCGACGGTGACCCCGCGTTTCCCGAACCCGGTGCTGGACCTGCCGGACATCGCCACGGACTCCGCTGTCGCCGTCGAACCGGCCGGCGAGAGCTTCCGGGCGTCCATCGCCCGGACCGCGTACGAGGAGGCAGGCATCGGCCCCGAGGACCTGTCCGTGGCCGAGGTGTACGACCTGTCCACCGCGCTGGAGTTGCAGTGGTACGAGGATCTGGGGCTGTGTGCCGAGGGGGAGGGCGCGAAACTGCTGCGGGAGGGCGTGACGGCCCCGGGCGGCCGGACACCCGTCAACACCAGTGGCGGTCTTGCCTCCTTCGGGGAGGCGGTGCCGGCGCAGGCCCTCGCCCAGGTCTGCGAACTGACCTGGCAGCTGAGAAGCGCGGCGGGCGACCGCCAGATCGCTGGTGCGCGCGTGGGGATCAGCGCCAACCAGGGGCTCTTCGGGCATGGGTCGGCGGTGATCGCGGTGAGATGAGAGAGGGCGCGAGCTTGCGTCATGTGACTGCGGTGGCGGCTGTGACCCATGTGTTTGCCTACGCTCCGCGGTCACCTCGGAATGCTGCGTGAACGTCTTATGAACTGCGCCTGGGGGTACGCCCGCGGAGCCATCATGCTCCCGTGCACTCCTGGACGGATAATCTCCGCTTCGCCTTCCAGCCGGTGGTCAACCTGAGGACGGGCGTGGTCGCCGCTCTGGAGACGCTCGCCCGCCCGGAAACCGGTGACGTCCTTTCCGAGGCCCGCCGCGATCCGGACCTCGACGCGAAACTCGCCGTGCTGGCGCTGCGCGCGGCGACGCGGAAGGAGACGCTGCTGCCGCTGCACCTCAACGTGTTCGCGGCCACGCTCGCCGATCTCGGCGGCCTCACCCCCCTGCGGGACGCCGTTCGCGCGGCGGGGCGCATGCCCTGGGAGGTGACCCTCGACATCGTCCCGCCCTGCACGCACGTGCCGCAGCGGGCCCTGCTGGAGGCGGTGGCCGCGCTGCGCGAGCAGGGGTTCCGGATCAGCGCCGACGGGATCGGGGACGGCGACGTCCCGCTCAGGCTGCTCACCGACCTCGGCCCGGACCTGGTCAAGCTCGACGCCTCTCTGCTGGCCCGGCCGGCCGCCGTACGGGCCATGCGCACCCTGTGCGAGGAGCTGGGCGCCCTGGTGGCGGTGGAGGGCGTGGAGACGGAACTCCAGTACGCGTCCGCACTGTCGGCCGGCGCGCAGCTGGCACAGGGAGAGCTGTTCGCGCCGCCGGCGCGGATCCCCGCGGCGGACGTGTACATTCCGGCCCACTCCCCCGCCGTCCTGGCCACCCCCCGGTCGGGGCCGTCGGTGCGGGAGTTCGTGCGGCCCGCCGCCGTGCTGCCGGTGACCGCGGCGGCGGGGCAGGTGCGGGCGCTGCTCACCGGGTCACCGGACGTCTCCGGTGTGCTGCTGGTGGACCAGGCCGGCCGGCCCGTCCGGTCGGTGCACCGCTCACGCTTCCTGCTGTCGATGTCCGGCCGCTACGGGCATGCGCTGTACGCGGACCGGCCGGCCTTCAAGCTGGGCGACGTGCCGCGCACGGTGGGCATCGACGCCACGGCGTGGGAGGTGCTGGACGTGGTGGCGGTCGGCGGCCGGGACCGGACCTCCGACGACGTCGCCGTGGTCGACGCGCGCGGCCGGTGTGTGGGGGTCGTACGCCTCGCCGACCTGGTGCGGGCACTGGCGGAGAGCCGGGTCGAGGAGGCGGCCGGTCTCAATCCGCTGACGCGGCTGCCCGGTTCGGACGTGATCACGAGCGAGGTGGACCGGCGGATCGCGGACGGGCGGACGTTCGCGCTCAGCTGGCTGGACATCGACCACTTCAAGCAGGTGAACGACGGTGCCGGTTTCGCCGCGGGCGACGAGCTGATCCGTTCCCTGGGGCGGGCGCTCACGCAGGCGGCCGCGGGCCACGCGCGCGTGGGTCACATCGGCGGGGACGACTTCCTCGTCCTGGCCGACGAGGAGGCGCTCGAACCGCTGGTGACCGCCGTGCTCGACACATCCTGGTCCGCCGGCGGCCGGCCGGTCACCCTCTCGCTGGCGACCGTGGTGTGCGCTCCGGACAGCGTGCGGGACCACCGGCAGGCCGCCGCCCGGCTGGCTCCGCTGAAGCAGACGGCGAAGGCCCTGGCCGGGATGAGCTGGGTGCTCGGGCGCGCCGGGCTGCCCGGCCACGAGGTCCGGCGTGGCAGCCCGGCAGCGGCTCCGACACAGACCGGGTACGCGACGGCCGAGCCGGGATGACGAACCTCCTTGCACGGCCCACCCGTTGGCGGCCTCCGGGGTGCGGTCCGGGCCGGGGCGCCCGCTGTCACCGTCGCCGTCGACAGCCTTGACGCCCCCGTGGCACCGGTGAACACTTCCCGGTGTCAGCCGACATCGCCGTACATTCTCGGTGTTATCAGGCAATGCGCCATGGACTCGTCCTGTTCCTCGGCCTGCCGGGAGCGCAGGAATCGCCGTACGCGCGCGTGCCGCGCACCGGACCACGGCCCGCACCCCGGTCGGCGGGGGTGCGGGCCGTGCCGTGGCGTCCTGGCCCCGGTCAGCCGACGACCGCCCGGCGGCGGTCCGCGGCGTACTCCATGGCGTGCTCGACGACTCCGATGAGCACTTCCTTGACCGACTCCCGGTCCCGGGCGTCGGTCAGCAGGACGGGCACGTCGTCGTCCAGGTCGAGGGCCTGACGCACGGCCTCCGCCGGGTAGCGGGCGGCGCCTTCGAAGCAGTTGACCCCGACGAGGAAGGGTATGGAGCGCCGCTCGAAGTAGTCGACGGCGGCGAAGCAGTCCTCCAGCCGGCGGGTGTCGGCGAGGACGACGGCGCCGAGCGCGCCCTCGGACAGCTCGTCCCACATGAACCAGAACCGTTCCTGCCCGGGCGTGCCGAAGAGGTACAGCACCAGGTCCTCGCGCAGGGTGATGCGGCCGAAGTCCATGGCCACGGTGGTGGTGTGCTTGGCTTCCACGCCCCGCGTGTCGTCGACCGGCCGTCCGGCCTCGGTGAGCAGCTCCTCGGTGCGCAGCGGCCTGATCTCGCTGACCGCGCCGACGAGGGTCGTCTTGCCCACGCCGAAGCCGCCGGCCACCAGGATCTTGAGCGTGACGGGCTCGACCGGGGGCTTGCCGCGCTCAGAACGCCCGAAGATCATCGGTCTCTTCTCCTGCTCGCTGGGGGTCGGGCGACGGTCGGCCGTAGCCGCCGCCACCGGGGGTTTCGATGACGAGTACGTCGCCGGGACCGACGTCCGCGGAGCCGCTCCCGCCGAGGTCCGTGACCGTGCCGTCGGCTCGCTCCACCCGGTTGCCGCCGAGCGCTCCGGGCGCGCCGCCGGCCATGCCGTACGGGGGCACGCGGCGGTGCTGGGAGAGCGTGGAGACGGTCATCGGCTCGAGGAACCGGATGCGGCGTACGGCGCCGTCGCCGCCGGGCCAGCGCCCGGCGCCGCCGCTTCCCGGGCGGACGGCGAACTCCTCCAGCCGGACCGGCAGCCGCCACTCCAGGACTTCCGGGTCGGTGAGCCGCGAGTTGGTCATATGGGTCTGGACGACCGCGGCGCCGGGAAAGCCGTCCCCGGCTCCGGATCCGGAGCCGACCGTCTCGTAGTACTGGTGGTTCTCGTTGCCGAAGGTGACGTTGTTCATGGTGCCGGAACCCTCGGCCTGGACCCCGAGCGCGGCGTAGAGGGCGCCGGTGATGGCCTGGGAGGTCTCGACGTTGCCCGCGACCACGGCGGCGGGCGGCTCGGGCGCGAGCATCGAACCGGGCGGGACGACGATGTCCAGCGGCCGCAGACAGCCGTCGTTGAGCGGGATGTCGTCGGCGACCAGGGTGCGGAAGACGTACAGGACGGCCGCGTTGACGACGGCGAAGGGGGCGTTGAAGTTGGTGGCCAGCTGTGCCGAGGTGCCGGTGAAGTCGATCGTCGCCCGGCGTTCGGCGCGGTCGACACGGACGCGCACGCGGATGACGGCGCCCGCGTCGGTCTCGTAGGCGTAACTGCCGTCGCCCAGGGCGTCGATGACACGCCGGACCGCTTCCTCGGCGTTGTCCTGGACGTGCCGCATATAGGCCTGCACGACATCGAGGCCGAACTCGGCGATCATGCGGCGGACTTCGTCGACCCCCTTGCGGTTGGCGGCGATCTGGGCGCGCAGGTCGGCGAGGTTGATGCGGGGGTTGCGGGAGGGGTAGCGGGCCTCGGTCAGCAGGCGGTGGGTCTCCTCCTCGCGGAACCGGCCCCGCTCGGCGAGGAGCCAGTTGTCGAAGAGGACTCCCTCCTCCTCGATGGTGCGGCTGTTGGCCGGCATGGAGCCCGGAGCGATGCCGCCGATCTCGGCGTGATGGCCGCGGGAGGCCACGTAGAAGAGGATCCGCGGGTCACGCTGCGTGTCCGTTGCCGCGTCGGTGTCGAAGACCGGGGTGATCACGGTGACGTCGGGCAGGTGGGTGCCGCCGTGGTACGGGTCGTTGACCGCGTAGGTGTCACCCGGCTGCATCGCGGTGCCGCGGCGACGGATGACCTCTTTCACGCTGGTGCCCATGGAGCCCAGGTGGACGGGGATGTGGGGGGCGTTGGCGACCAGGTTGCCGTCGGGGTCGAAGAGGGCGCAGGAGAAGTCCAGGCGTTCCTTGATGTTGACGGACTGGGCCGTGGACTCCAGCCGGGCGCCCATCTGTTCGGCGATCGACATGAAGAGGTTGTTGAAGACCTCCAGCAGAACCGGGTCGGCTTCTGTGCCGAGATCGGAACTCTGCGTGATCGCCGTGCGTTCCACCACCAGATGCCCGTCGTCGGTCGCCACGGCCCGCCAGCCGTCGTCGACGACGGTCGTGGCACTGGTCTCCGTGATGATCGCGGGGCCGGTGACGGTCTCGCCGGGAGGAAGGGCCTCGCGGCGGTGGAGGGGTACGTCGCGCCAGGCGCCCCCGGTGTGCAGGCGGACGGTCTCGGGTGCGGCAGGGCGGCCCTGGTAGGGGGCGAGGGCGGACAGATCGGGGGGTGCGGTGATGCCGATGGCTTCGACGGAGAGGGCTTCGACGACGATCGGGCGGTCGAGCGTGAAGGAGTACGTGGCGCGATGACGTTCTTCGAAGGCCCGCTTCATGGTGGCGGGCTCGGTCAGCTCGACGGTGAGGGTGGTGTCGGTGCCGTCGTAGCGGAGCTGCGCGCGGCGGGTGACCTCGATGGTGTGCTGCGGGACGTCCTCGGCGGCGAGTTCCGCGCGTGCGGCGGCCTCCAGGTCGTCGGCGGTCTGCCGGATGCCGGGCATGGCGGCGGCTTCCAGGGGCGCTTCGACGGACTGTTCACGCATGGCCGTGGTGTCCGCGAGACCGATGCCCAGCGCGGACAGGACGCCCGCCATGGGCGGTACCAGGACGGTGCGGATCCCGAGCGACTCGGCGACCCGGCACGCGTGCTGGCCGCCCGCGCCGCCGAAGGTGGTCAGCGCGTAGCGGGTGATGTCGTGGCCCTTCTGCACGGAGATCCGCTTCACGGCGTTGGCGATGTTGGCGACGGCGATCCGGAGGTAGCCCTCGGCGACCTGCTCCGGGGTGCGGTCGTCGCCGGTTTGCCGGTGGATGTCGTCGGCGAGGGCGGCGAACCGGTCGCGGACGAGGGCGGTGTCCAGGGGCTGGTCGCCGCCGGGGCCGAAGACCGCGGGGAAGTGGGCGGCCTGGATGCGGCCGAGCATCACGTTGGCGTCGGTGACGGTGAGCGGGCCGCCCGCGCGGTAGCAGGCGGGGCCCGGGTCGGCGCCGGCCGAGTCGGGGCCGACCCGGTAGCGGGAGCCGTCGAAGTGCAGCACGGAGCCGCCTCCGGCGGCGACCGTGTGGATGTCGAGCATCGGGGCGCGGAGCCGGACGCCCGCGATCTGCGTGGTGAAGACGCGCTCGTACGCTCCGGCGAAGTGCGAGACGTCGGTGGAGGTGCCGCCCATGTCGAAGCCGATGACGCGGTCGAAGCCGGCGCGCTGCGACATCCGGGCCATCCCGACGATGCCCCCGGCCGGCCCGGAGAGGATGGCGTCCTTGCCGCGGAACCGCCCGGCCTCCGTCAGCCCGCCGTTGGACTGCATGAACATCAGCCGGACACCGTGCAGTGCGTCGGCGACCTGGCGCACGTAGCGGCGCAGGACCGGCGAGAGGTAGGCGTCCACCACGGCGGTGTCCCCGCGCGGCACCACCTTCATCAGTGGGCTGACCTCGCTGGACAGCGAGATCTGCGGAAAGCCGGTGCGGGCGGCGAGTTCGCCGACGGCACGCTCGTGGCCGGGGTACAGATGACTGTGCAGGCAGACGACGGCGACCGCGCGGATCCCGTTGTCGTACGCCTGCCGCAGCGGGCCCGCGAGGGCGTCGAGGTCGGGTGCGCGCAGGACGGTGCCGTCGGCGGCGACGCGTTCGTCCACCTCGATGACGCGCTCGTGCAGCAGCTCGGGCAGTTCGATGCGGCGGGCGAAGATCTGCGGGCGGTTCTGGTAGGCGATGCGCAGCGCGTCGCGGAAGCCGCGGGTGACGATCAGCAGGGTGCGCGCGCCCGTGCGTTCCAGCAGTGCGTTGGTGGCCACCGTGGTGCCCATGCGGACGGCCTCGACGGGCTCCGGGGAACCGTCGAGGAGCGCGCGTACCCCGGCGACGGCCGCGTCGGCGTACCGTGCCGGGTTGTCGGACAGCAGTTTGTGGGTGAGCAGCCGGCCGTCCGGGCGACGCGCGACGACATCGGTGAAGGTGCCGCCGCGGTCGACCCAGAACTGCCAGCCTGTCACGTCACCACTCCGCTTCCGCGCCGGTCACAGCGCCCGCAGGCCGTTGATCACGTCGCGCAGAATACTCTCGTCCGGCAGCTCGGCCGGAGGCACCGGGCGCGTCACATGGACGAGTTCCGCGTTCACCAGGTCGCCGATAAGCACACGGACCACACCGATGGGCAGGTCGAGTTCCGCGGCAAGTTCGGCGACCGACTGCGGCGCTTCCCGGCACAGCCCGACGATGTCCACGTGCTCGGGGGACAGCGTCGGGTCCTTTTCCGGGTCGTCGGCGTCGGGTTCCGTGACGACCACCGCGATCACGTCGAGGCGGTGCTGGGCCGGACTCGTGGTGCGGCCGCGCGTCATGGCATAGGGGCGGACGACCGGTCCGGCGTCGTCGTCGAACCAGTGGCTGCTTCCCTGACCGTCTCCGCTCATGCCATCCCACTACCCGCCTGCGGGCAGATCGGTGCGCGGAGCGGTGCCGAGATGCACGCCGACCCTCTTGACCAGCAGGGTCATCTCGTAGGCGACCTGGCCGACGTCGGAGTCGGCGTCCGAGAGGACCGCCAGGCAGCTGCCGTCGCCGGCGGCGGTGACGAACAGGAAGGCGTCGTCCAGCTCGACGACCGTCTGCCGCACGCTCCCCGCGTCGAAGTGCCGTCCGACGCCCTTGGCCAGGCTGTGGAAGCCGGAGGCGACGGCGGCCAGATGCTCACTGTCCTCCCGGCTCAGGTCCCTGGACACCCCGGTGGGCAGACCGTCGCCGGACAGGACGACGGCCTTGCGGATGCTGGCGACCCGGTCCACCAGCTCGTCGAGCAGCCAGTTCAGTTCTCCCTTGTCGGTCGCCGTGTGGCCGGTGGCCCTCGGTTCGGTCATCGACCGTCCCCCTTTGTCGTTCCTTGTGCTGTGCCGTTCCTGGCGCTGTCGCCCGCGGCGTTCTCCTCCCGGCCGCGCTGCCAGCCGCGCTGGAGCGAGGCCATTCGGCTGCGGACCTCGTCGGCGTCGCGGTCGGCGGCCGGCTCCGCCGACCGCTGTGCGCGCCGCTCGGTGTCCTGCTTGAGCTGCGGAGCCAGGCTGGCCTGCCGTACGCGCCGCGGCAGCGGCCCGGTGGCCGGGTCCGCTCCGGCGCCGGTGGGCGGCGTGGTGTCGCCGGCAGGCGAGGTCGTGTCGCCCGCGGGCGGGGCGGTGCCGCCGCGCTGCGGGCCGGTGCCGTCCCGGCCGGGGCCGCCCGGGGCGGGCTCGGGGCGGGTGCGCCGGGGCAGCGGCGGGGCCTCGGGCGTCTCGTGGGCGCCGTCGGCCGAGGAGGCGTCGTGTTCCTCGGTCCGGCCGGAGAGTCCGGCGGGGCGCCGGGAGGGCGTACCGCGGCGGCGGGCGGGCAGCGGGGCGAGTCCGCCGGTCTCGGGGTCGCGGGGGCCGTCGTCGGGCCGCGGTTCCGTCTCGCCCCGGCGGGAGCTCTGGTCGGTGACGGGCCTGCCGTGCGAGCTGACCAGCTTGGGCGTCTGCCGGCGGGGCAGGGGGACGGGGCCGCGGTCACCGGTTCCGTACCGCGCCGGGCGGTCGGTCGCCCGGAGGGCCGGCGCGGGATCGCCGGTCTCGTCCTCGGGCTCGTCCGTGGCCGGGTCGGCGGCGCGGGCGAGGGGACGGCGCGGGCGGAACAGCCCGCCGCGCTCGCTGTCCTCGTCGGTCAGTGCGCCGGGGAAGTCGTCGGCGGCGTCGAGATCGACGGGCGCCTCCAGCTCGACGGGGCCGTCGAGCAGGGAGGTCGGCAGGCCGGGCAGCCGCAGGGGCGTGCGGGAGCCGGCGGGCCGGTCCGCCGTCCGGTCGCCGCCCTTCGCCGGGCGGTCCCGGTCGAGGCGGAAGCCGGTCCCGTTGGTGTCCGGGACGTCGTCGGTGAGCAGCGCGTCGGGGATGAAGACGACGGCGGTGGTGCCGCCGTACGGCGACGGCTGGAGGGAGACGCGTACGTTCTGCCGCTGGGCGAGCCGGCTGACGACGAACAGACCGAGGCGGTCGGTGTCGGAGAGTTCGAACTCGGGGGTCTCGGCGAGGCGCAGATTGGCCTCCAGCAGTGCCTCGGCGGTCATCCCGAGACCCCGGTCGTGGATCTCCAGGGTGAAGCCGTTGGCGACCCGTTCACCGATCACCTGGACGGCCGTGTGCGGGGGTGAGAAGACGGTGGCGTTCTCCAGCAGCTCGGCGACGAGGTGGGTCAGGTCGGCGACGGCCGGGCCGGTGACGGCGACCCGGGCGAGCCGGCGGACCTCGATGCGCTCGTAGTCCTCCACCTCGGCGACGGCGGCCCGGACCACGTCCATCAGCTGGACGGGGCGCCGCCACTGCCGCGACGGTGCGGCGCCGGACAGGATCACCAGGCCCTCGGCGTGCCGGCGCATACGGGTGGTCAGATGGTCGAGGCGGAACAGATCGGCGAGTTCGTCGGTGTCCTCGGTCCGCCGTTCCATGGTGTCGAGCAGCGTGAGCTGCTTGTGCAGCAGCACCTGGCTGCGCCGGGCGAGGTTGACGAAGACCTCGGCGACCCCGGCCCGCAGCTCGGCCTGTTTCACGGCGGCCTCGACGGCGGCACGCTGGAGCGTGTTGAGCGCCTGGCCGACCTCGCCGATCTCGTTCTTGTCGTACTCCAGGCGCGGTACCTCGGTCTCGACGTCGACCTGTTCCCCCGCGGAGAGCCGGCGCATCACGCTGGGCAGCCGGACGCCGGACGCCTCGTGCGCCTCCAGGCGCAGCTGCCGCAGATCGCGGATGAGGACGCGGCCGATCCGGACGGAGAGGAGGATGGACAGCAGTACGGCGACCAGGCCGAGCAGGCCCGCGACGGCGGCCTGTGCGATGACGCCCATGGCCACCGAGCGCATACGGTCCTGGAAGCGGTCGGTGGCCTGGTCGTCCAGGGTGCCGAGTCCGGCGAGGGTGCCCGCCGCGGCGGAGTCCCAGCGCCGGGCGGTCAGTTCGCGGGGCGCGCCGGAGTCCATGCCGGTGATGCTGTGTTCTGCCGCGCGCAGCGGGGCGGTGGTGGCGTTGCCCCAGAAGCGTTCGTAGCGCTCCCGCTCCGAGTCGGGCAGCAGCGGCAGGCTGATGTCGTAGATCAGCGTGCGCTGGGCGATCAGGCCGGAGATGGCGCGGGTCTCGTCATGGGTGAGCCGGCCGACGACGAGGGAGGAGCCGAGCAGGGCGTCCTCCCGGGAGAGCAGCTCGCGGGCGCGGATCAGGGAGACCAGGGAGCGGGCCTGGCGGTCCATCGTGACGTCGTCGGGGCTGTCGAGGTCGTCGAGCACCGCGAAGCAGGGGTCGACGAGGTGGTTGTACTGGTCGAAGGCCTGGGCGCGGGTGACCGTGCCCTGCTCGACGTTGCGGCGCAGGGAGTCCAGGCCGTCGAAAGCGTCCAGGACGGCGGCCAGGCGCTCGGTGTCGCCGGCGCCCAGGCCCCCGAAGATGTCGTGGTCCTTGATGTTCGTGCGCAGCGTGGTGATCGCCCGGTCCGTGGCGGTGCGGGTGCGGTGCAGCGCGGAGAGGGCGTCGGCGGCCCGCGGGTCGGCGAGATAGACGAGGGTCTGGCGGCGCTCCTGCTGGAGGACGCGGATGGTGTCCTCGGTGGGGTAGCCGATCTCCTGGACGACGTCGGACACATGGAACAGCTGGGCGACGTCGCGGCCCGTGAGGACCGTGGCGAAGCCCCAGATCGCGGTCAGGCACACCAGGGGCACGAGAAGCAGCGCCACGATCTTCCGGCGGATCGACTTCCCGCGAAACCGCATGGCCTCCCCCAGCTCGCCCCCCGCCGGCCCGCGGGTGTCATGTGCGTCAACAAACGGCGCGAGCCTACTACCGCCTCACAGATAACTCGAAGACATGTCCGGAGGCTGAACTTCCGCACCGGCGGCGAGAGATGGCGAGTTGTCCGGGCATTGCGGGAGATTGCCCCCGTGATTCGGCGGCCCGTCACCGGGCGGATGCCGCCGTCAGGTTGGCTGGTTGGCTGGTTTTTTTCGGCGGCCGGGAATCTTCGGGGGATCCCGTTCGTCCTTCTCTACGGGAAATGGGGGCGGAATGGGCCACAGGAGCCGTATCCCGCACCCCGGCGGCGTAAAACTGCGCAAGCCGGGCAGCCACTGGGGAGTCGGGGCCTGCGGGCGCCGGGGCGAGCGGTCTGTCGGCGGTGGGGAGTGACACGGTGATGGGCACGGCGGAGCGGCGCAAGGCGCCCGGGAAGAGCGTGGCGGACCGCTCGGCGCGAGGGGGTCATGAGATGCCGGACCGCGGCATTCCGGCGCCACAGCGCGCCAGGGAGTCGGCCGGGACCGAACAGCGGCAGAGCTATCGGCCGTTGTGGATCGAGGAGCCCGCGAAACGGCACCCACTGCCGGACCCGGTGCGTACGGCGGCGGTGCGCGCGGTCCTGGTCATCTCGGTGACGCTGATCCAGGCGATGGTGGCGTTCCTGTGCACGATGGCCGGGTCCTGGCTGGCGTTCCCCATGGTGGTCAGCAGTGTGGCGAGCACCATGGTGGCCACGTGGTCGGTGGTCGACGTATGGGTGACCCGCCAGGTCTGGAACCAGCGGTACGGCGTGGTCTCCGAGCCGAGCAGCACGGCCCGGGCGCTGCGGCGCGAGCGGCGGGCCCGCCGGCGCCAGGAGCGGGCGGCCCTGCGGGAGCAGGAGCGGATACGCCGGCGGGGCGGTGCGGGGCAGTTGTCGCACTCCTGAGGCCGCCCCCAGGGGCCCGGGTCCCGCCGGTGAGGGCCGGCGGGAGCCGAGAAGGGCGCGGTGCGTCCGGCGCGCCCTAGGACGCGGTGGGTGCCGGCCTCTTGAACATCCGGGTGGCCGTGATCTCGCTGTGCCCCGCTTCTCCGGCCTGGGGCTGCTGCGGCAGACCGGGCCGGAGGTGTTCCTCCACGCTGATGTACTTCAGACCCGCCCTGAGGTCGGCGTCGTTGCGCAGCCGGATGACCAGCGGGAACTCGGCGAGCGCGGTCGTGTCGAACAGGCCGGTGGTGTACAGGAGCTGCACGCCCAGCGCGTCGGACACGGCCCGCTGGAGTTCCAGCAGGTACGTCGCGTTGGCGCGGCCGATCGGGTTGTCCAGGAACAGGGTGCCCGCGTGGCGGTGCTTGTCGCGGCCCCGGTCGTTCGAGCGCAGGGCGGCCATCGTGCAGTACAGGGCGATGGCCGCGGTGAGCAGCTGGCCGCCCGAGAAGACATCGCCCATCTGTCCGACGGGGACCCGCTCGGCGCGCAGTACGGCGTCCGGCTTGAGGATCTCCACGGCCACGCCCTTGGGTTCGAGGGCCGCGGCGACTCCGCGCAGCAGCAGGGACATGCCGTCCCGGCGCAGGTCGGAGTTCTTCTTCACGGCCGCGCGGGTGGCGTCGTCGATGACCTCGCCGAGCCGCTCGGTGAGCGTGGCCTGGTCGGGTTCCTCGAAGCGGATGCGCAGGAACTCCTGCCCGGACCACTCGCCGAGGCCCTCGGGCAGCCGGGAGAGCCGCTGGGCGGAGCGCAGCGTCGCCAGTGAGGACTCCACGAGTCCGCGCAGCCGGTCCACGATCGAGTCGCGGTTGCGCTCCAGCTGGGCCAGCTCGTCGGTGAGGACCCGCAGGCGCGGCGCGAAGGCGTCCGCCCACTTCTGGGCGTGCTCGGGCAGCGCGGAGGCGGGCAGTTCACGGATCTGCTGCCGGGCGGGGGTGCGGACCTGCTCGTACCGCGTGGAGTTGGCGTGCCGGACGAGGACGTCGCTCGCCTCGCGTACGGCCGCCTCGGCGGCGGACAGGTCGGCGGCGCAGCCGCGCAGCGAGCGGCGGGCCTCGGCGGCGGAGTGCCGGGCCTCCTCCAGGGTGCCGGGGTAGGGCTCCGGCTCCTCCGGCTCCTCCTCCGGGGTGTGTTCGCGCAGCAGGTCGCGGAGCATCGCGGCGATCTCGTCGAAGCCGCCGGCCGCGTCCTCGGCGGCCCGGTGGGCGTCCAGCAGCTCCGTGTGCGCCTCGCGGGCCTCGGCCACCGCCTCGGTGCGGGTGGCGAGTTCGGCGGTGGCGGTGCGCAGCAGGGCCTGGGCGTGTTCGGCGTCGCGCGGGTGCAGTTCCTCGGGCAGCGCGGTGTGCGCCTCGCCGTCCTCGGGCGCGAGCCGCTCGGCCTCGCCGCGCAGCCGGCCGAGCTGCTCGCTGGCGGTCGACATCCGGGTCTCCAGGAGCTGCACCAGCTCCTCCGCACGCGCGGCGGCGGCCTGCCGGGACGGCCCGTCGGAGCCGTCGGGCGATTCGAGCAGCTGCTCGGCGCGGGTGCGGACCTTGTTGCTGAGCCGGTCCAGTTCGGCGCGGGCGGCGCTCTCGTCGCTCTCCGCGCGGGCCTGTTCGGCGCGCAGGTCCGCGCCGACGCCGACCTTCTCGTACAGCTGGGAGGCGGCTCGGTAGGCCTCGCGGAGGGCGGGCAGGGAGGCCTTGGGGGTGTCGCCCTCGGGCTCGGGCAGGTCGTCGGGGGCGCCGGCGATCTCGGCGCGCTCGGCGCGCAGGGCGCGCGCGGTACGGCGGGCGTCGTCGGCGGCGCGCTGGGCGGCGCGGCGGTCCTCGTCGGCGGCCCGGGCTCGCTCCAGGCAGGACTGGGCGCGGGCCTCGGACTCGGTGGCCTCGTCGGCGAGTTCGCGCAGCCGGGCCTGCCAGCCTGCGCGCTCGCGGAGCCGGAAGGCGAGGCCGGCGAGGGCGTCGGCGGCGCGCCGGGCCTTCTGTGCGGTCTCCTGCCGTTCGTCCCGGATCTGTGCGGCCTCGGCGGCGGCTTCGTCGGCCTCGGCGCGCAGGGTGCGTGCCTCGGCCAGCTCGGCCTCGGCCTCCTCGGCGAACGTGCGTGCCTCCTGGGCGGTTCCGGCCAGTTCGGTGAGGCGTCCGGCGGGGCAGCCGGTGCGCCAGGAGGTGAGCCGGGCGGCCAGTTCGCGGTCCTTGCCGAGGCGGGCGGCGAGGGCGCGGATCTCCTCGTCGCGCTCGGTGGCCCGCACGCGCAGGGCCTGCCGCTCCTCGTCGGCGGCGTGCTCGTCGTGCATGGCCGGGTTCGGCGGCACCAGGAAGACGTCCCCTGAGGCCGCGTCCGCGGCCGGGGCGGGCGCGAGCAGGGCGGCGGCCGTGCCGACCGCGACGGCGGAGCGGGGCAGCAGGGCGGCGTCGCCGAGCGCCTCGCGGGCCCGCGCGTGGGTGTCCGGGTCGGTGATGATCACGCCGTCGACCAGTTCGGGCCGGGCGGCGAGCACCCGTGCGTGGTCGGCGGGGTCGACGGCCTGGGCGAGGTAGCGCCAGCCGGGCAGCGCCGGGATGCCGTGCTCGCCGAGGAACTCGACGGTGGCCAGCACGTCCGGGCCGGGCGGCAGCAGCCCGCCGTCACCGAGGGCGCCGAGGATCCGGGCGTCGTCGGCGGCGGCCGTACGCAGTTCGAAAAGGTGCCGTTCGGCGGTCGTGACGGCGTCGTCGAGCAGTTCGCGCAACTCGTCGGCGAACCGGTCGAGTTCTTCGGGGGTGAGGGAGCCCTCGGTGGTGGCGGTGGCCGGCGCGGTGCCGCCGGCGTCCTCCGTCCTGGGCGCGGGCACGGCCACGCGCGCGGGTGCGCCCGGCAGGCTCAGCAGCTCGGCGAGGCGCTCCTCGGCGGCCAGTGCCTCGGCCAGGCGGCGCTCGGCGTCGTAGGCGCGTGCGGCGGCGGTCGCCGCGTCGGCCGCGCGGGCCGCGGTCAGCTCGGCGCGGGACTCCGCGGCGGCCGCCTCGCGGGCGTGCTCGGTGGCCTTGCGGGCGGCTTCGCGGGCGAGGTCCCAGGCGGCCACGGCGGTCTTCTCGGCGTCGCTGGCGGCGAGCGCGGCCCGGGCCGGGTCGGCGTCCGGGGCGCTGTCGTCGAGCCAGCCCGCGCGGACCGCCTCGGCGGTCTCCTGCTCGACCTCGGCGAGGCGCTGGCGCAGGTGCCCAACCTCGCTGCGGGCGCGCTGTGCCTCGGTGGCGGCGGTGGTGGAGTCCCGGTAGGCGGAGTCGCTGACCTCCTGGAGGGCGGCGGACCGCTCTTCCTCCTCGTTGGCGAGGTTCTCGGCGCTCCCGGCGGCGGCGTGCAGGGCCCGTACGAGGTCCACGGCGGCCTTGGCGCGGGCGGCGAGCGCGGGGGCCGCGTCCCGTTCGGCCTCCTGGATGGCGGCGGACACGCGCGCGACCCGGTCGGCGGCGGCGCGGTGGCGCAGCACGGCCTCGGCGGCCTGCCAGGCGGAGTGCAGGGTGCGGGCGTCGGCCAGCTCGCGCTTCTGCGCGGCGGCGGCCTTCTCGGCGGCGGCGAGCGCCAGCGAGGCGTGCCGGTAGGCGAGTTCGGCGGCGATCAGGGCGCTGCGCTCGCGGGCGCCCTCGGAATGCGTGACGGTGTACGCGGCGGCGGTGACCCGCTGGGCGAGGTCGGCGGCCCGGACCCGCTCCTGCACGGCCCGCGCGGACAGCCGCCGGGCCAGGGTGCGGGTGCGGCGCTCGGCGGCGCCGTGCACGTCACGCGCGCGTGAGCGGGCCTCCGCGGCCTCCACGATCCGCCCGAGCAGATCGGCCGAACCGGCGGTGAAGTCCCGTTCGGCGATCAGTTCGGCGCGCCGGCCGAGCTTGTTGCCGAAGCCGCTGACGAGGTCGGCGAGGCCGTCGGTGTCGCGGGTGTCGGTCACCGCGCGCAGCAGCAGGTCGGTGAAGTCGGAGTCCTTCTTGACCGCGAAGAGACCGGCCGCCTCGCCCTCGTCGGCGTTCATCTCCCGCTGGTAGCGGAAGAGTTCGGGGTCGAGGCCGAGCTCTCCGAGGTGTTCGGTCCAGCGCTCGTGGATCTCCTCCCAGTGCACCTCCAGGTGCGGGTAGGCCTTGCCGGCCTCCATGAGGGCGTCGCGGAAGCCCTTCATGGTGCGGCGGCGGCCCTGCGCGCCCGAGGTGCCCTCGACGGGCGGCCGTACGGCGGTGGACTCGGCGACGGGCAGGTTGTCCAGGCTGAGCCCGGGGCCGGGCCGGAAGGAGAACCAGGCCTCGGCGAACTTGCGCGGGTCGTTGGAGACCTGCCGGCCGCGCCACTCGCTGACCTTGCCGACGACCACGCACTCGCCGGTCTGTACGTGCTGCCACTCCAGCGCCACATGGCCGCAGTCGTCGGCGAGCAGGAACTTGCGCAGCACGCCGGAGCTGGCGCCGCCGAGGGTGTTGCGGTGGCCGGGCAGCATCACCGAGAAGATCAGCTTGAGCAGGACGGACTTGCCGCCGCCGTTCTCCAGGAAGAGCACGCCGGCGGGCGCGGGCCGGCGCGGCGGCCCGGACGGCTCCTCCTCGAAGAACTCCGCCTGCGTGGGCGCCGGGTCGGGCACGGGCGCGCCCACTCCCCGCAGGTCAAGCACGGTGTCGGCGTAGCGCGCACCGGCGGGCCCGATGGAGTAGAGGCGGACCCGGGACAGCTCGTACATGGCGGACTCTCGTAAGTCTGGTGAAAGGTGCGGTGGTTCGGGGTTCTGCTGAGCCGGCGCTCAGGAGTGGAACGGCAGCCCGGCGTCGGCCACCAGTTCCAGGTCCTCGGTGTCCTCGGCGGGCAGCAGGCTGGCCGTGCCGTCGGTCACCGGGACCACGCCCAGGTCCAGCAGTTCGGTCAGCGCGGCGCTGCCGGCGAGGTCACGGACCTGGAGCTGGTAGCGGGCGGTGGTGCGGTAGGTGCCGCCGTGGTCGTCGCCGGTGCGCTGGAGGAAGCCCGAGTCGGTGAGGAAGGCGAGGGCCTTGGCCACGATGCCGGTGGTGGAGGCGGCCGGCCGGCGGGCGTCCTTGGTGGCGCCGGTGGCGCTGCGTCTGGCCCAGATCCGCCAGGCGGCCTCCAGGCCGGGGGCGTCGGTGGCCGGGTCGGTGTTCTCGCCCTGTTCCTCGGCACGCTCCTCCAGGCGGCGGCAGGCCTGCCGGACGAAGGCGTCGACGCCGTTGACCGTGACCCGGCCGATGTAGGTGTCGTCGGCCAGGTCCTCGGGGCGCGGGAAGGCCAGCGCGGCGACGGCGAGGTGGGCGAGTCCGTGCAGGAAGCGGTCGTTGGAGTCGGCGGCGGTGCGACGCGCGTAGTCGCCCATGCGGACGGCGAACACCGAGTCCTCCGCGGCCGTCACGGCCATGCCCGCGCGCGGGGACACCTCCAGCACGACGAGTCCCAGCCCGGCGGCGACGGCGTCGGCGAGGCGCGCGAACGCCGGGTCGTCGCGGTAGCGGCGCAGCAGCTCGGTGTACTCCTGGTCGCGCGCGGGCTGCAACTTGGGTTGCAGCCCGAAGGCGACGAGCCGCGCCGCGTCGGCGGCGTCGGCGGGGGTGACGGCGGCGGATGCCGACGGGGCCGGGGGCTCCGTGTCACTCCACTCGACGTGCTCGCTCACGGTTGGGACTCCTTGTCGCGTTCTCGGGTGCTCATGCTGCTTCCGTCCGGTCGGCCGCCATGCCCGCCGCGTCCAGCAGGGCCGTGCCCACGATCAGATCGGCGCCGCCGAAGTCGGGGTCGTCCAGCTCGGTGCCGTCGTCCACGGCGAACAGCAGCTTCTCCTCGCCCTGCCGGTAGGCGGTGCCGACAGCGGGGCTGGCCGCGTGGATCGCCAGCAGGGCGACCAGGTAGGCGAGATCGAAGCCGCCGGACGCGCGCGCCTCGGCCAGCAGGCCGGACAGTCTGCGCGGCGCGTCGGCCGGCAGGTCGAGCAGCTCCTTCGCCGCGGCCAGCTGCTCCTCGCTGAACCGGCTGTCGTCCGGCGTCGCGATCAGGTCGGGCTCGGGCATCTCGGCGCCCAGGTGCTCCCGCTCCACGGGCGGGGTGAGCAGTATGCCGACGAGGTCCACCACCCGCACGGACACCGGCGTCCGCAGCCCGGTGCCGTGCGCGAAGAAGGCGTCCGTGACCCGGACCGCCTGCTCCACGGGCAGGGGCAGCACCGGCGCGAGCAGATGGCCGTAGAGGTCGGTGCCGGAGGTCGTGGTCGGTGTGGCGAAGGCCTGCCGGTCCTGTTCCGCGCGGAACAGCGGGCCCGCCTCCAGCAGGCGCGACTGGAGCTGGGTGTGGCGCCGGATGCAGTCCTTGACGATGTCGACCAGTTCGGCGGCGCGGCGCTTGTGCTCGGGCTCCTCGGTCTCGTCGCGGGCCTTGCGGATGTTGGTGAGGATCGCGTTCTCGTGGCGGTAGCGCTCGGCGACGTGGTCCAGGGCCTCGGCGATCATGTCGGGCACGGTGTTGAGCCAGTCGACGGCGCGGACGTTGCGCCGGGTGGCCTCCAGGGCCCGGCGCAGGGTCTCGGAGTACTGGACGGTGCGGTAGCGGGCCTGTTCCGCCGCGAGCTGGGCGTCGGCGAGCCGGCCTCGGCTGATCAGCACCTCCAGCTTGACCTCGGCGGCGATCTGGGCGCTGGTGACGTCGGTGTCGAGGGCGCCGACGAGGACGTTGACCGCCTCGTCCGTGGTGCGCAGATAGACCGTGCCGCCGGGGCCCGGGACCTCCTCGATCAGCTTGAAGTCGTAGTCCCGGCGGACGTAGGTGCCGTCGGGCGCGAAGGTGCCGTACACCGCGCGGAAGCCCCGGTCGACGCTGCCGACGTTGATCAGGTTCTCCAGGACCCAGCGGGCCACCCGCTCGTGCTCGGCGGCGGGGCGGTGCGGGGCCTGGGCGGCGATGCGCGGGACGAGGCGGGCGACGATCTGCTCGTGGTCGGCGCCGGTGTCGAAGTCCATGTTGAGGGTGACGAGGTCGATGGCGGCCAGCGCCACTTCGGCCATGCCGTACACCGAGTACTCGCCGGCCAGGTTGGCCTTGCGCGCGTCCAGGTCGTGCAGCGGCGCGGTGCAGGCGAGCGCGCGCAGCCGGCGCGCCAGCCCCTCGTCGGCCGCGGGGCCCAGAGCAGGGCGCGGCGCCGCGCTGAGCTGGGGCGGAGCGCTGTCCGTCGATGCAGGCGAAGTCACGGTGCACAGCCTAGGTCCTGGGTCTGACATCCACCCAAACGACGCAGGACGACTCGGCCGGGAGGCCGGGGAGCGCGGCGGCTCTCCGGGTACGGACCGCTCGCGGCGGGGCGGCGCCACGGGAGGCACCTGAGGCGGGACGCGGGAAGCGCCTACGGCGGGCCGTGGAAGGCGTCTATGGCGTGCCGTGGAAGGCACCTATTGCGTGCCCTCCTCGCCGACCCGCCTGCGGTACACCTCCACGATCCGCTCCAGCGAGTCCGTGAGATAGGTCGCGAGCAGCCGCTCCGCCCCGCTGCGGTCCCCGGTCTCGAGCGCCTGGAGGATCCGGCGGTTGCGGACGAGGTAGGGCTCGTGCAGCCGGCGGGGGTCGTCCACCACGTGGAAGGCCAGCCGCAGCTCGGCGAAGACGCTGCGCATCAGCTCGTCGGTGCGTTCGCTGCCGGCGAGGGCGACCAGCTCCTGGTGGAAGTGGATGTTGGCCGTGCCCGTCGCTTTCCAGTCGTGTTCGACGGCCGCCTGCTCCCCCTCGGCCACCGCCGCGGCGAGCCCGTGGAGCGGGTACGGCGGCTCCCCGAGCCCCCGGACCACGGCGCACTCGACCAGGGCGCGGGTGCGGTAGATGTCCTCGACGTCCTCGACGGTCAGCACCCGCACGAACACGCCCCGGTTGAGCTCGTGGACGAGCAGGCGTTCGTGGGTGAGCAGCCGGAAGGCCTCGCGCAGGGTGTTGCGGGAGACGCCGAGCGCCCCGCCGATGCCGTCCTCCGACAGCCGGGTGCCGGGCGGGAAGTATCCGTCGGCGATGCGGCTCCTGAGGATGTCCGCAACCCGCTCCGCCGTGCTGGTACGCCCCAGGAGAGCGCGGTCGTCGGCCAGTCCCGTCAGCTGCTCTGCCATGCCCGGAATTCAATCGCAGACACCGGAACGAAACAACGCGGGTATTGAAGGATCGTTGAACGATCCTCTACGGTGCTCGGCACGGCCCTGGTTCCGTACGGCAACTGCTCGCCCCCCGCACCCTCCGTCCCCCTTCTGCGAGGTGCCCATGAGCACGACCCCTCCCCCACCGGCCCTCAACTCCGACCCTCGCCCGGGCAAGGGCGAACGCGCCCCGGAAGACGGCGCGTTCGGTTGGCTGCGCGCCCTCGGCCCGCACGGACGACGCGCGTTCGCCGGAGCTTTCGGCGGATATGCCCTGGATTCCTACGACTACTTCACGCTGCCGCTCAGCATGGTGGCGCTCGCGGCCTCCTTCCACCTGGACAGCGCCCAGACCGGGCTGTTCACCACCGTCACGCTGGTCGTCTCGGCGGTCGGCGGCGCCCTGGCCGGTGTCGTCGCGGACCGGGTGGGCCGGGTCCGGGCCCTGATGATCACCGTGGCCACCTACGCCGTCTTCACCGTGGCCTGCGGCTTCGCGCCCACCTACGAGACGCTGCTGGTCTTCCGCGCTCTGCAAGGACTCGGGTTCGGCGGCGAGTGGGCGGTCGGGGCGATCCTGGTCGCCGAGTACGCCTCCGCGCGCCACCGGGGCCGCACGCTCGGCGCGGTGCAGAGTTCCTGGGCGGTCGGCTGGGCGCTGGCGGCGGTCGTCTACACGCTGGTCTTCTCCTTCGTCGGCCAGGACCTGGCCTGGCGGGTGATGTTCTGGACGGGCGCACTGCCCGCGCTGCTCCTGGTCTGGCTGCGCCGCCGGGTGCATGACGCGCCCACCGCGGTGGCGGCGCGCGAACAGGACCCCGCGCGGGGCTCCTTCACGGCGCTCTTCCGGCCGGACCGGGCGGGCGTCCCGGGTCTGCTGCGCACCACGGTCTGCGCGAGTCTGCTGTCCACCGGTGTGCAGGGCGGCTACTACACGCTGGCCACCTGGGTGCCGACCTATCTGAAGTCCGAGCGCGGCCTGTCGGTCGTCGGCACCGGCGGCTATCTGACCTTCCTGATCTCCGGCGCGTTCCTGGGCTACCTGACCGGCGGCCACCTCACCGACCGGCTCGGCCGGCGGAACAACATCTGGCTCTTCGCGCTGCTGTCGGCCGTGTGTGTCCTGGCCTACGCGCACATCCCGCACGGCGCCGACACCCTGCTGCTGGTGCTGGGCTTCCCGCTCGGCTTCTGCATGTCGGCCATCTTCAGCGGCTTCGGCTCCTATCTGAGCGAGCTGTACCCGACGGCGGTGCGCGGCACCGGTCAGGGCTTCACGTACAACACGGGCCGCGCGGTGGGCGCCGTGTTCCCCACGCTGGTGGGCTTCCTGGCCGACAGCTGGGGCGTGGGCGGCGCGCTGGTGTTCGGTGCGCTCGGCTACGGCCTCGCGGCGCTGGCCCTGATCGGGCTGCCGGAGACGCGCGGGAAGGAACTGGCATGACCCGGCCGCAGGGTACCGAGGACCGGCCCGTCTGCGCCGTCGACGCGCACGCGCACGCGTGGAGCCCGAAAACGGCGCGGGCCCGGTTCCGCGAGGGGCTCACGGGCCCGACGGCCGGGGTGGCGGCGGGCCACACGCAGGCCAACCTGATCGCCGTACCGGCCGACTGGGCCTATGACATGCTGCTGTTCTGTCAGCGCAATCCCAAGCCCTGCCCGGTGCTCGACGTCACGGACGCCGGCTCCCCTGTGACCGCCCTCGCCGAGGGCGCCGACCTGCGCACCGACCTGCCCCGCTACCGGGTGTGGCAGGACGGCGAGCTGGCCGAGGAGCCCACGGATGTGCGGGCCCACTGGCGGGACGACCTGGTGTCCTTCCTGATCGGGTGCAGTTTCACCTTCGAGTGGGCACTGAGCCGGGCCGGGGTGCCGATCCGCCATGTCGAGCAGGGCCGCAACGTGCCGATGTACGTGACCGGCCGGGAGTGCCGGGCCGCGGGCCGGCTGCGCGGGCCGATGGTGGTGTCCATGCGGCCGGTGCCGCCGGAGCATCTGCGGGCCGCGATCCGGGAGAGCAGCCTGCTGCCGGCTGTGCACGGCGGCCCGGTGCATTGCGGGGACCCGGCGGCGCTCGGCATAGCCGACCTCGGCCGGCCCGACTTCGGCGATCCGGTGACCGCCGACGAGGGCGACATCCCCGTCTTCTGGGCCTGCGGGGTGACTCCGCAGGCGGCGGTGATGGCCTCGCGGCCGCCCTTCGCCATCACCCACGCCCCGGGCCAGATGTTCCTGACCGATGCCCGCGACGAGCAGTACCGGCTGGTCGGCCTCGACTGACCGGCCCGCGGCAGACCCACGAGATACCGGAGAGACGACGACACCATGACCGCGATCGATCTGAACGCCGACCTCGGCGAGGGCTTCGGCCGCTGGCGGCTGACCGACGACGAACAGCTGCTGACCGTCGTCACCAGCGCCAATGTGGCCTGCGGTTTCCATGCCGGGGACGCGGCCACCATGCGCCGGGTGTGCGAGCTGGCCGCCGCGCGCGGGGTCGCGATCGGCGCCCAGGTCTCCTACCGGGACCTCGCCGGGTTCGGGCGGCGCGCGATGGACGTGCCGCCCGCCGAGCTGGCGGCGGAGGTGGCCTACCAGATCGGGGCGCTGGAGGTCTTCGCGCGCGCGGCCGGCGCACGCGTGGCGTACGTCAAGCCGCACGGCGCGCTCTACAACCGGGTCGTGCACGACCCGGAGCAGGCCCGCGCGGTGGTCGACGGCGTGCTGCTCGCGGACCCGTCGCTGCCGGTGCTGGGCCTGCCCGGCTCGCGACTGCTGGAGCTGGCCGGCGCGGCGGGGCTGCGGGTCGTCACGGAGGCGTTCGCCGACCGCGCGTACACCGAGGAGGGCACTCTGGTGCCGCGCGGCCGGGACGGCGCCGTGGTGACCGACCCGGTGGCGGTGGTGGAGCGCTCGGTGGATCTCGCACGCTCCGGCACGGTCACCGCGCACTCCGGCGCGCGGATCCAGGTGCGCGCCCGCTCGCTGTGCCTGCACGGCGACACTCCCGGGGCGGTGGACCTCGCACGCCGGGTGCGCGAACAGCTGACGGCAGCGGGCGTACGGGTGGAGGCCTTCGCATGAAAGCGCTTCCCGTGGGTGATGACGCGCTGCTGGTCGAGGTCGGCTCGGGCACGGAGGCGCAGGCCCTGCACGCGGAGCTGCTGCGGCGCCGCGCGGAGGGCTCGCTGGTGGTGCGGGAGCTCGTCCCCGCGGCACGGACGGTCCTGCTCGACGGCCTGGCCGACGCGGACCGCTGGGCGTCCGAGCTGACCTCGTCCGCCGTACCGCCCACTCCCCCGCCCGCGCGCGAGCTGATCGAACTGCCGGTGCGCTACGACGGCCCGGACCTCGCGGAGGTCGCCGCGCACTGGGACGTCCCCGAGCGGGAGGTCGCCCGGATCCACGCGGGCACCGAGTTCACGGTCGCCTTCTGCGGCTTCGCCCCCGGGTTCGGCTATCTCACCGGCCTTCCCGCCCGCTACGACGTCCCGCGCCGGGCCACCCCGCGTACGGCCGTCCCCGCCGGCGCGGTCGCCCTGGCGGGGCCGTACACGGGCGTGTACCCGCGCTCCTCGCCGGGCGGCTGGCAGCTGATCGGCAGCACGGACGCGGTGCTGTGGGACCACGCGCGTGTGCCGGCCGCGCTGCTGGCTCCGGGGGTGCGCGTGCGCTTCGTACCGGTGGAGGACGCGTGAGCGGGGCAGGGACGCCGGGTGCCGCCGGCCGGCGCCGCGCGGCGGGGGAGGGCGCATGAGCGACCGTGCGCTCGTCGTGGTCCGTGCCGGGGCGCTGACCACCGTGCAGGACCGGGGGCGGCCGGGGTACGCGCATCTCGGCGTGGCGCGCTCGGGGGCGCTCGATCCGCCCGCGGCGGCGCTCGTCAACCGGCTGGTGGGCAACGGTCCGGACGCCGCCGTGCTGGAGACGACGGTCAACGGCTGTGCGCTGCGGCCGCGTTCGACGGTGACCGTGGCGGTGGGCGGCGCGCCCTGTCCGGTGACGGTGGACGGCCGTCCGGCCGCGTGGGGCGCCCCGGTCGTGGTGCCGGCCGGCGCGCTGCTGGAGGTGGGCACGGCCGTGGCCGGCGTCCGCGCCTACGTGGGTGTCGCCGGCGGTGTCGCGGTGGAGCCGGTGCTGGGCAGCCGTGCCACGGACCTGCTGTCGGGCCTCGGCCCGGCCCCGCTCACGGACGGCGCGGTGCTGCCGCTCGGTCCCCCGGCCGGTCCGCCCGGGCGGGTGGACGGCGCCCCGCAGCCGGGTCCATCGGCCGAGCTGGTGCTCCGGGTGACACCGGGTCCCCGGGCGGACTGGTTCACGCCCGGGGCGCTGCGGGATCTCACCACGCGCGCGTACCGGGTCTCCCCGGCGAGCAACCGGATCGGGCTGCGCACCGAGGGCCCGGCGCTGGAGCGCGCCCGGCCCGGGGAACTCGCCAGCGAGGGCATGGTCCTGGGCGCGGTCCAGGTACCGCCGGACGGCCGGCCGGTGGTCTTTCTCGCCGACCACCCGACCACCGGGGGCTACCCGGTGATCGCGGTGGTCCGCGCCGCGGACCTCCCGGCGGCCGCGCAGGCGGTGCCGGGAACCGCGGTGCGGTTCATCCCGGTACGGCGCCACTGAACGCCTGGTCCGTCACCGGTACCGCGTGTTCCGTCACCGGAACCGCGCCGCTGAACGCCTGTTCCATCACCGGTACCGTGCCACTGAACGCCTGGTCCGTCACCGGAACCGCGCCGCTGAGCCCCCGTCCCTCCGCCGCGCCCTCCGGGGAACCGACGGCGCGGCTCCCTCCCCCACCGCGCCGCTGAACCCCCACACCGTCACCCGCGCCCTCCCCGAGGGCCGCCAACGCGGCCGAGACCTCCGCTGCGGCGCCGAGGTCGAGGCGGGCGTCGGTGCCCCGGGCCCGGTGGTGCACTTCGTCGGCGG
Organism: Streptomyces sp. NPDC127190; assembly: GCF_042672505.1. Classification (NCBI taxonomy): domain Bacteria; kingdom Bacillati; phylum Actinomycetota; class Actinomycetes; order Kitasatosporales; family Streptomycetaceae; genus Streptomyces; species Streptomyces sp. NPDC127190. The sequence continues at coordinate 79,085 of NZ_JBHXVE010000027.1, read as the reverse complement.
CCAGGCGCAGCAGTTGCGGGAGCAGGTCGGTGCAGCGCCGGGCCACCCAGCCGGTGCCGGCGGTGGCCAGCCACCACAGGTTCGCCGCCCGGGTCGGCGCCGGTGAGTCGGGTTCGGGCGACGGCGGGGCGCCACAGGCCAGGCCCGCCTCCACCAGCAGCGCGTGGCAGCGGACGGCGAGCCGACGGTGCCCGCGTTCGCCCGGGTGGAGCCGGTCCGCGCTCCACAGGGACCGGTCGGTGATCCAGTCGCCCTCGGCCCCGTGCAGGTGGACGGCGCCGTACCGGTCGGACAGTGCGTGCACGACCGAGTTGACGGCACGTTGCCGACGGGCCAGCGGGCGGGCCAGGGCGCTCGGCAGGCCCAGCATCGCGCCCGGGTCGGGGAGGCAGGCGGTGAGCAGGGTCGCGCCGTGCCGGGTGCAGGACGCGTAGACGTGGTCGAGGTGGGCGGCCACCGCGCGGATGTCGAAGGTGCTGCGCAGCGTGTCGTTGACGCCGACGATCACGGACACCAGGTCGGGGCGCAGCTCCAGGGCGGCCGGGGTCTGCCGTTCGCGCACGTCGTGGGTCCGGGCGCCGCTGACCGCGAGGTTGGTGAACTCCGCGCCCTCGCCCAGGGAGGCCGCCAGCAGCGCGGCCCAGCCCCGCAGGCCGCCCCCGGCCGGGTCGCCCACGCCCTCGGTCAGCGAGTCTCCGAGGGCGACGAACCGGACGGGGCTCATGCCACGCCCTCCGGGACGGCACCGGGCCTGCGGTCGGTCACCGGGGCGTCGTGTGCGGCGAGGAACGCCTCCACCGCCGTACCCCAGCCGAAGCACTCGGCACGCGCGCGTGCGGCGTCCCGTCGCTCCCGCTCGCGGCGCTCCAGCAGGAGTTGCACGGCGTCCGCGAAGGCCTCGCCGTGGTCGGCCGCGGTGGCGCCGGCGGAGCCGATGACTTCGGGCAGTGCGGAGGAAGCGCTGGCCACCACGGGGGTGCCGCAGGCCATGGCCTCCAGGGCGGCGAGCCCGAAGGTCTCGGCGGGCCCGGGCGCGAGGCAGACGTCGGCGGACGCCTGGAGCGCGCCCAGGGCGTTCCGGTCCGAGACATGGCCGAGGAACGTCACCGGCAGCCCGCGCTCCCGCGCGCGGTGTTCCAGCCGGGCGCGCAGCGGCCCGTCCCCGGCCACCACGAGCACCGCCTGCCGCCCGCGCCGCACCAGCGCTTCCAGGGCGTCGAGGGCCGTGCCGGGCCGCTTCTCCACGGACAGCCGGGAGCACAGCACGAGCAGTGCCTGCTCCGGGCGCGCGTGCCGGGCGCGCACGCCGGGGTCGCGCAGCCCGGGGTGGCGTTCCATCAGGTCGACGCCCAGGGGGGCGCGTACGACGTTGCGCGCGCCGATGCGGACGAACTCGCGCTCGGCGAACTCCGTGGTGCACACCACCCGGGAGTAGACGTGCGCGGTGCGGGTGTTGAGGGCGTCGGCGGCCCGGCGGGAGAGGTTCTCGGGCAGTCCCCAGGTGCGCAGCACGCCGTCGGCGGTCTCGTGCGAGACCATCACGGCGGGCACGCGCGCGCGGCGGGCCCAGCGGCCGGTCCAGCGCAGGGTGGTCCGGTCGGAGACCTCCAGCCGGTCCGGGGCCAGCTCCTCCAGGAGCGCGGCCACCCGCCGCCGGTCGGTCAGCACGCGGTAGCCGCCGGTGCCGGGGAGCAGCGGGCCGGGCAGGGTGATGACCCGGCCCTGCTCGGTGTCGCGGTCGGTGTGCCGTTCGCCGGGCACGATCAGCACCGGTTCGTGGCCGGCCGCCCGGAATCCCCGGCCCAGTTCGCGCAGGGCGGTGCGCAGGCCGCCCGAGGCGGGGGCGACGAAGTTGGCGAGCCGGACGATGCGCAGGGACTGGCCGGTCATGCCGCCACCACCGTCTTCCGGGCCGCGAGGACCTCGTCGTAGTGGGCGATCAGCTGGTCGCCGACCGCAGCCCAGGTGCGCCCTTCGACCATGGCCCGCGCGGCGGCGCCGTACTCCGCCCGGCGGGCCGGGGCCGCAGCCAGTTCCCGTACGGCCTCCCGGACCGCGTCGGCGTCCCGCGGCGGGACGAGCAGGCCGGTGCGGCCGTGGGCGACCAGGTCGAGCGGGCCGCCGGCGGCGGGCGCGACGACCGGGACGCCGCTGGCCATGGCCTCCTGCACGGTCTGGCAGAAGGTCTCGAAGGGGCCGGTGTGCACGAACAGGTCCAGCGAGGCGAAGATCCGGGCGAGGTCGGCGCCGGTGCGGCGGCCGAGGAAGACGGCGCCCGGCAGCGCCTCGGTCAGCTGGGGGTGGCTGGGTCCGTCGCCGACGACCACGACGCGGACGCCGTCCAGTGCGCACACGCCGGCGAGCAGTTCGACGTGCTTCTCGGGGGCGAGCCGGCCGACGTAGCCGACGATCAGTTCGCCGCCCGGGGCGAGTTCGCGGCGCAGCGCCCTGTCACGGAGATCTGGCCGGAAACGTATGGTGTCGACCCCGCGCGGCCACAGCCGTACCCGTGGCACTCCGTGCGTCTCCAGATCGTGCCGGGCGGCGCTGGAGGGGGCCAGGGTGCGGTCGGCCGCGGAGTGCACGGAACGGATCCGCCGCCAGGCGGCCGCCTCTCCGGCGCCCATGTAGGTGCGGGCGTATCCGGCGAGGTCGGTCTGGTAGACGGCGACGGCGGGCACGCCGAGCCGGGCGGCGGCGGCCATCCCGCGGACGCCGAGGACGAAGGGACTGGCCAGGTGGACGACGTCGGGCCGGTGGTCGAGCAGGGCCGCGGCGAGACGTCGGCTGGGGAGGGCGACGCGCACCTGGGGGTAGCCGGGGAGAGGGAGGGAGGGCACGCGGACGACCGGGCAGGGGGCGTCGCTGTCCGGCGGACTGCCGGGCGCGGGGGCGGGTGCGACGACGAGCGGGGAGTGACCGCGATCTACGAGGTGCCGGGCGGTCTGGAGCGCGCAGTGGGACACGCCGTTCACATCGGGGGGAAAGGATTCGGTCACGATGACGACACGCATAGGGGTGTTGTCGCCGTGCCGGACGTTGCCGCGCCGACTTCGATCTTTCCGCCCGGGGAACGTCCCATGAGCGTTGGGCTGCCACCCGAGCGGGTCAGACGGCCGTCATGACCGCCTGACCCGCGGGTCATCCCGTGTTCACCTGCCGGGCGGTCGTCGGCCCGGCCGGCTGTGCGCAGAGGTCAGCCGGCAGCGGTGTCGGGGCCGATGCGGCTGCGCACCGCCGTCTGTACCTCGTCCTCCTCGGCCGGGTCGGCGGCCAGCCGGCGGAGCCGTTCCACGACACGGGTGTCACCGGTCTCGGCGTGCCGGGCGGCGAGTTCGCGGGTGGTCTCCTCGCAGTCCCACAGGCATTCGACGGCGAAGCCCGCGGCGAAGGAGGGGTCGGTCGCGGCCAGGGCGCGGGCGGCACGGCCGCGGAGGTGCGAGGAGGCCGTCTCGCGGTAGATGTGGCGCAGCACGGGGGCCGCGCAGGCGATGCCGAGACGGCCGGTGCCGTCGACGAGGGTCCACAGGGTGGGGGCGTCGGGGCCCTCGCCGCGCACGGCCTCGCGGAGGGCGCCGAGGACGAGGTCGCTGTCGCGGGTGCCGCCGCGGCAGGCGAGCACGCGTCCGGCGGCGGCGCCGAGCGCGTCGGGGCGCTGGGCCCAGCCGCGCGCGCGGTCGACGGCGGCGACACTGCGCATCCGTTCGAAGGCGTCGACGGCGGCCTCCACGACGAGCGACGAGCCGTCGGTCACCGCGGCCTCGATCAGATCGAGGGCGGCGGGGTCGTTGCCGTCGGCGAGGTAGCGCAGTGCGGTGCAGCGGGCTCCGTCGCCGCCGTCCCGGGCGGCCTGGAGGATCTCGGTCCGGTCCTCCGGGCCGACGACGGCGGCCAGGCAGCGGGCGGCGGGGACATGGAGCGCGGCGCCGCGGTCGATGCCCTGCTGGGCCCACTCGAAGACGGCGCGCACACTCCATCCCGGGCGCGGTCCGGTGGGCCGCATCTGCCGCTGCCAGCGGTCGAAGCAGCCGGTCTCCTGGGCGGCACGCACACGCGTGGCGATCGATTCGCGCGGATCGTCGGCCCACAGCCGCCAGGGGCGCGGCTCGAAGGCGTCCCGGACGGCGGCGGCCAGCTCGGCCTCGCCCTCGGGGTCGGTGGTGAAGCGGGCCAGCACCGGGGCGGCGAGGGCGCGCAGGCCCGCGTCGTCGTCGCGCAGGGCCAGCTCGTCCAGGGCCCAGGCCCAGTTGGCGCCCGTGGCGGCGTAGCGCCGCAGCAGTGCGAGCGCGTCCCGCCGGCCGTAGGAGGCGAGGTGCCCGAGGACGGCCAGGGCGAGGCCGGTGCGGGACTCGTCGGTGTCGAGGATGTCCTCGGGACCGAAGAGGTGCGCCTCGATCTCGTCCAGCTCGCCGTTCAGGTCGAGGTAGAGCCGGGCGTAGTACAGGGAGCGGTTCTCCACCTGCCAGTCGTGGCGGGGATCGCGCAGCACGCAGTGGTTCAGGGCGGCAAGCGCTTCCGCGCGGGGGGCGGTGAGTGCGTGCAGTGTGCCGTCGCCGCGGCCCCGCTGGAGCAGGCCGAGCAGCGTACCGCTGGGCGCTATGACCGGATCGAACATGGGAAACAGCCTCACATCAAGCGTCGACGCAACCGGGGAACACGCACTTACCTGGCCGCGTGACACAACGTCGGAGCGCCCGCCGTCTCTTGCTTGCTGTAGACCATCTCTCTCTGCCTCTCGTCGGTGGCCCATGCGGACCGCATCACGGCCCGCGCGGTGCGGCAACACTTGCCCAGCCATCGCGTCCGTGAATCACGACGTCATGATGACCCGCGGTGTGTGCTGCCGCGACCGTATTTCCGGCGGCCCTTTACCGCCTCCCCCGTTTTCAGTGTCGTACCTGGTCAGGACGTTCTTGTCAGTGGACGCCGAACAACTCCAGAAGCTCCTTCTTGCCGAACATCCGGGCCGTGTCGACGGCTGACGGCGTGCCCGCGGAAGGATCGGCTCCGCCCTCCAGGAGGGCCTTGATGACCTCCGTCTCGCCCTTGAAGACCGCTCCCGCGAGGGGAGTCTGGCCCCGGTCGTTGACGTGGTCCGCCGCGCCGCCCCGGGCGAGCAGGGCACGCACGGTGTCCGCGTGTCCGTGGTAGGCGGCGAGCATCACCAGGGAGTCGCCGCGGTCGTTGGTGAGGTTGGCCGGAACGCCCGCGTCGACGTACGCCACGAGCGGCTCGGTCTGCCCCTGCCGGGCCAGATCGAAGATCTTGGTCGCCAGCTCCACGACCTCGGGGTCGGGGGCTTCACTCATCGGCCGGACCGCCTCTCCTGCGCACGTCGGTACTTCGGGAACCTCTGGAGCGTACGGCAGCGAGTTGAACGCGGCCGTACGAGTGAATCGTCAGCGTACTGGCTGTCGCGGCACATGACCCGTTGTGCCCGAGGTAAAGATCAGCAACACCTCCGCCGGAGTCAACAGTCCTGGTCAAACGGGCAGGAACAGCTCGACCAAGTGGGGGAAATCTGCCGTATTTCACTCATTTGCACCTTTTATCGTATGGATACATCCTGTGATCCTGGAAGAACTCATGGTGACTGTCCCCCCTCGACACCAGGAGGCCCCAAATGATCCTCTCCATGTCCGGCGTGGTCCTGCTCGGCATCATCGTCTTCCTGTTCTTCCGCAAGGACGGGCTCAAGGGCTCGCACGCAGCGGTCTCGGCCCTGTTCGGCTTCTATCTCTCCAGCACGGCCATCGCCCCGAGCATCAAGGCAGGCGGCGAGAGCCTGGCGAGCCTGCTCGGCGGCATCAAGTTCTGACCCAGCCCGTCCCGCCCGCACACACCGTCAGGAGACAGCAGTGGCCCGGCGCCCTCTCCCCCGCATCCTGAGCAAAGACAGCGCCCAGATCGCCCGGACGCAGCTCGCCCGGAGCCGGGAGCTGGCCCGGACGGCGGCCGACAGTGCCACCGACGTCCTCCACCCGCTGATCACCGTCACGCGCGGGTTGCGCCGGCTGGCCTCGGCCGGGCGGCGCAAGTGGGCGGACACCCCCAAGGACAAGCGCGGACCACTGCTGTTCCTGGTGGCCGCCCTGATCCTGGTCGTGGCGCTGGTGCCGTACGGGCCGCTGCTCGCCGTCATCACCGTGATGGCGGCAGCGGCCTGGCAGGGGCGCGACCGCACCCCGCCGGCGCCCGAGGGCCCCGACGACTCCCAGACCGAGCGGCTCCAGGCGCTCTACGAGGCCCTGGTGCCGTACTTCTCCAGCCCCGAGGACCCGGCACCGCTGTACGCGCACGGCGGGGAATGGGAGAAGGCCTTCAGCACGCACGAGTTCGACGACGCCGGGCGCGTCGGCCACCTCGTGATCCGCTACCCCGCCTACTTCCCGGACGGCGAACCCCCGGCCCGCGCGCGGATCGAGCAGCTGCTCACCGCCAAGGCCGGGCGGGGCCGCGAGTACCACTTCGCGTGGGACGAGGCGGGCAACCAGCTCACGGTCACCGCGCTCGCCCCGCTGCCCACCGACATCGTCGCCCAGCGCTTCGTGACCGCGCCGGGCGAGACCGTCCTCGGCTTCACCGACCACAGCGAGGTGCAGCGCACGCTCCCCCTCGCCTACGGAGAGGAGCAGGTCGACGTCCCGCCGGTGGTGTGGCGCACCGGCATCCGCTCCACCGAGCCGCACCTGCTGGCCATGGGCCACCCGGGCAGCGGCACCTCGACACTGCTGCGCTCGGTGGCGCTCCAGGCCCTTCAGTACGGCGACATCCTGATCGTCGACGGCGGCGGCACCGGCGAGTACGCCTGCCTGACCGGCCGGGACGGCGTGCTGGGCGTCGAGTGCGCCCTGCCCGGCGCGCTGGCCAGCCTGGAATGGGCCGCACAGGAGACGGAACGGCGGCTCATCGCGATCAATCTGGCACGGCAGGTGGGCGACCCGCCCCCGGCGGACACCCGACGCCCGCTGTGGATCCTGCTGGACCGCCCGAGCGTCTTCGCGCATCTCGCGGCGGCGGACGGCCGCAAGGACCCGCAGGCACTGCTCCAGGTGCCGCTGCGGCACGGCCGCGCGGCGAACGTGACCGTGGTGGTCGCCGAGCAGTTCGACAGCGCGGAGGCCTTGAGCGACGCGGTACGGCAGCACACGCGCGCGCGTGTCGTGCTCGGGCCCGCGACGCCGCAGCAGGTGGAAGCGGTGCTGGGCATGCCGCCGCACACGACACCGGTGGTGCACGTCCCGCCGGGGCGCGGCTACGCCCGGCTGGGCACCGGCCCGGTGCACCGGTTGCAGGTGCCGCGCACCCCCGATCCGTACGACGACGCCACGAGCGACGCCGACCGGCAGGCGGTGCTGGAGTTGCTGCCGGGGCGGACGATGCCCGCGGACGCCGAGCAGGCCGAGCCCGTCGAGGCGGCGGAGCCGGCCGAGGGGGTGTCGCTGGTGAAGCCCGCGGTGGCGGCGGAGGCCGTGGGGGCCGAGACGGCGTAGGGCGCCCGGCGCCCCGCACCGCTCACGCCACGAACGTCCGCGGCGCCTCCGTCATCCCCGTCGCGCCCGTCCTGACCAGATGGGCCGCGGCGGCGAGTCGTACCGCGGCCTCCTGCGCCACCGCTCCCCCCACCGTGAACGGAAGGCGCACATACCCCTCGAAGGCGCCGTCCACGCCGAAGCGGGGGCCGGAGGGCACCCGGACACCGACCCGCTCCCCCGCCTCGGCCAGCCGGGAACCGGACAGGCCGCCCGCCCGGACCCACAGGGTCAGGCCGCCCCGCGGCACCTCGAACTCCCAGTCGGGCAGCTCCCGGCGGACCGCCGCCACCAGGGCGTCCCGGTTCTCCCGGGCCTGGGCGCGGCGCAGCTCGACGGCCTGTGCCCAGCCCCCGGTGGAGAACAGCCAGTTGACGGCGAGCTGCTCCAGGACCGGGGTGCCCAGGTCGGCGTACGCGCGCGCGGCGACCAGGCTGCGGATGACGTCGGGCGCCGCCCGCACCCAGCCGATCCGCATGCCCGCCCAGAACGCCTTGCTGGCCGAGCCGACCGTGACGACCGTCGAGCCGGCCGGGTCGAAGGCGCAGACCGGGCGGGGCATGCCGGCCTGTCCCAGCTCCTCGTCCAGCCACAGCTCGGTCATCGTCTCGTCGGCGACCAGCACCGTCCCCGCCGAGCGGGCCGCGTCCACCAGCCGGCGCCGCTGGTCCTCGTCGGCGAGCGCCCCGGTGGGGTTGTGGAAGTCGGCGACCACATAGGCGATGCGCGGCGCGGCCTCGCGCAGCACCTGGCGCCAGCGGTCCACGTCCCAGCCCGACAGGCCCTCCGCCATCGCGACCGGGACCAGCCGGGCCCCCGCCTCGCGCATCAGCTGGAGGATGTTGGCGTACGACGGGGACTCCACGGCGATCCGCTCGCCGCGGCCGCCGAAGAGGTGGCAGATCGCGTCGATGGCCCCCATCGCGCCGGTGGTCACCATGATCTGCTCGGGCATGGTGGGGATCCCGCGCGCGGTGTAACGCTCGGCGATCATCTCGCGCAGGGCGGGCAGCCCGGCCGGATAGTCGCCGTGGGTGTGGGCGTAGGGCGGGAGTTCCTCCAGGGCGCCCTGGACGGCGCGGGTGAGCCAGGGTTCGGGGGCCGGGAGCGAGGCGCAGCCCAGGTCGATCATGGAACCCAGCGCCTCCGGAGGCAGGGGTTCCAGGCCGCGCGCCGGCAGCGGGTTGCCGGCCGGTACGGCGGTCCAGCTGCCCGCGCCGCGCCGTGACTCGAGGAAGCCCTCGCTGCGCAGGGCCTCGTAGGCGGCGGCGACCGTGGTGCGGCTGACGGAGAGGCCGAGGGCGAGTTCGCGTTCCGCGGGCAGCCGGGCGGCGACCGGGACACGCCCCTCCAGGACCAGCAGCCGGATGCCGTCGGCGAGGGCGCGGTAGGCGGGCGGGCGGCGGGTGCCGGGGCCGGCCGGGCGCTCCTGCTGGGAGGTGAGGAGCCGGGCCAGCTGCGCGGCCCCCACTGCTGAGGTCCACTGCGCCATGAGATCAGTCCACCTTCCCCGGATTGGCCATGGATCAAGGTTCTTCCCAAGCCACAGAGTGACATGCGTCAGTCCACCGCCACCACCCAGGGGGGTACGTCGTGTCCATTCCTAGCCGCCGTCTCGGGCGGCGGTTGAGCCAGCTGTACGCCGGGCTCGTCCTCTACGGCGCCAGTTCCGCCCTGCTGGTGCGGGCGGACCTCGGCATGGAGCCGTGGAACGTGCTGCACCAGGGGCTCGCCGAGCTGACCGGCCTCACCATCGGTGTGGTGTCGATCGTCGTCGGGGCCGCGGTGCTGCTGCTGTGGATCCCGCTGCGCCAGCGGCCCGGTCTGGGCACGGTCTCCAACGTCTTCGTCATCGGGCTCGCCATGGACGGCACGCTCGCGCTCGTCCCGGACGTCCGCTCCCTCGCCGTACGCGTCCTGCTGCTGCTCGCGGGGATCGTGCTGAACGGCGCGGCCACCGGCCTCTACATCGCGGCGCGCTTCGGGCCGGGTCCGCGGGACGGGCTGATGACGGGTCTGCACCGGCGCACCGGGCGCTCGCTCCGGCTGATCCGGACGGCGATCGAGGTGGCGGTGGTGGTCACCGGCTTCACGCTGGGCGGCACCGTCGGTGCGGGCACCGTGCTCTACGCCGTGTCGATCGGCCCGCTGGCCCAGCTGTTCCTGCGGGTCTTCGCCGTCCCGGCGGCACCGGGCGGCAGCACGGTGGTTGCCGCCGGGACACCGGAAGGGGCCATACTGCGGCCGTGACCCTCACGACACCGCCCCTGCGCCACCCGTACCTGGACCATCCCGGCCCGATCGCCTTCGCCCACCGGGGCGGGGCCGCCGACGGGATCGAGAACACCGTGGCGCAGTTCCGGCGCGCGGTGGAGCTGGGCTACCGGTACATCGAGACGGACGTGCACGCCACGGCGGACGGCCGGCTCGTCGCCTTCCACGACACGACCCTGGACCGGGTCACCGACGGGGCCGGCCGGATCGCCGAGCTGCCGTGGGAGGAGGTGCGCCGCGCGCGCGTGGGCGGCCGGGAACCGGTTCCGCTGTTCGAGGAGCTTCTGGAGACCTTCCCCGAGGTCCGCTGGAACGTCGACGTCAAGGCGGAGCCCGCGCTGCGGCCGCTGCTGGAGCTGATCGAGCGCACGGCCGCGTGGGACCGGGTCTGTGTGGGCTCCTTCTCGGAGGCGCGCGTGCTGCGCGCCCAGCGGCTGGCCGGGCCCCGGCTGGCCACGTCGTTCGGCACCCGCGGGGTGCTGAACCTGCGGCTGCGGTCCTGGGGGCTGCCGGCCGCGGTGCGCCGGTCGGCCGTCGCCGCGCAGGTTCCCGAGGCCCAGTCGGGCGTTCCCGTGGTCGACCACCGCTTCGTCCGCGCCGCCCACGCGCGCGGGCTCCAGGTACATGTGTGGACGGTCAACGAACCGGCGCGGATGCACCGGCTCCTGGATCTCGGGGTGGATGGCATCATGACCGATCACATCGACACGTTGCGCAAGGTCATGGAGGACCGCGGCGCCTGGGTCTGAGCCCCGGCCGCCACCGGCCGAGCCTTCGCAGTCCAGGGGAGAGCGAGGGCTCGGGTGAGCACCGACACCGTGCGGCCGGCGGCGGACGACACCGCGGGCCGCAGACGCGAGCAGCGCGGCTGGTACTTCTACGACTGGGCCTGCTCGGTCTACTCGACCAGCGTCCTGACCGTGTTCCTCGGCCCCTATCTGACCTCGGTCGCCGAGCACGCGGCGGACGCGGACGGCTATGTGCATCCGCTGGGCGTCCCGGTCCGCGCGGGCTCGTTCTTCGCCTACTCGGTCTCCCTCTCGGTGATCCTCGCCGTGGTGGTGATGCCGCTCGTGGGCAGCGCGGCCGACCGTACGGGCCGTAAGAAGCCGCTGCTCGCGGCCGCCGCGTACACCGGGGCCGCCGCCACCACCGGCATGTTCTTCCTCGACGGCCACCGCTATCTGCTCGGCGGTGTGCTGCTCGTCGTGGCCAACGCGGCGCAGTCCGTCGGGATGATGCTCTACAACTCCTACCTCCCGCAGATCGCCCCGCCCGAGGAGCGCGACGCGGTCTCCTCCCGGGGCTGGGCCTTCGGCTACGCGGCGGGGTCCTCGGTGCTCGTCGCCGACCTGGTGCTCTACTCGGCGCACGACTCCTTCGGCCTCGGCGAGACGGCCGCGGTCCGGATCTGCCTGGCCTCGGCCGGTCTGTGGTGGGGCGCCTTCACGGTCGTCCCGCTGCGCAGGCTGCGCGACCGGCACGCGCGCGTGGAGCGCTCGGCGACGGCACCCGGGCTGCGTCAGCTGGCGGCCACGGCGCGGGACATGCGCCGGCATCCGCTGACCCTGGCCTTCCTGCTGGCGTACCTCGTCTACAACGACGGCATCCAGACGGTGATCTCCCAGGCCTCGATCTACGGCTCGCAGGAGCTGAGGCTCGGGCAGTCGACGCTCATCGTGGCGGTGCTGCTGGTGCAGGTGCTGGCCGTCGCCGGGGCGCTGGCGATGGGGCGGCTGTCCCGGACGTACGGCGCCCAGCGCACGATCCTGGGCTCGCTGGTGGCCTGGACGGTCACGCTCGCGGCCGGCTACTTCCTGCCCGCGAAGGCACCGGTGTTCTTCTTCGTGCTGGCCGGCGGGATCGGCCTGGTGCTCGGCGGCAGCCAGGCGCTGTCCCGCTCGCTGTTCTCGCATCTGGTGCCGCCGGGCAAGGAGGCCGAGTACTTCTCGGCGTACGAGCTGAGCGACCGCGGGATGAGCTGGCTCGGGCCGCTGCTGTTCGGGGTGACCTACCAGCTGACCGGAAGCTATCGCTCCGCGATCGTCTCCCTGGTGGCGTTCTTCGCCATCGGCTTCGTGCTGCTCGCCAGGGTGCCGGTGCGGCAGGCGATCGCCGAGGCGGGCAACCCGGTTCCGGAAAAGATCTAGCGCCGATTTAGCGTTCAACCTAGTGCCGATTTAGCGTTCAACCCGAAAGGGCGGTAGTGTACGCCTTTGGCCTGCCAGGCGTACCGTTACTGCGCGTCAAAGATGCCGAAACGCTGGGTGACATCTGCTAGCAGATGTGACAAACCGGGCGCCGGTGGGTACGACATTTGTCAGCAAGGCTGCGGCTACGACGGCGACGCATGACCCGGAACGGGACACGGGACGGGAATCTTTACCGCCGACCGGACGTTGACCGGATGACGACGACAGCGACACCTGTCCTGTGGGCGACAAGCCCGGGAGGCACGATTCATGAGTGAGCGAGCTCTTCGCGGTACGCGCCTCGTGGTGACCAGCTACGAGACGGACCGCGGCATCGACCTGGCCCCGCGCCAGGCCGTGGAGTACGCATGTGAGAAGGGGCACCGGTTCGAGATGCCCTTCTCGGTCGAGGCGGAGATCCCGCCGGAGTGGGAGTGCAAGGTCTGCGGGGCCACGGCGCTCCTGGTTGACGGCGACGGCCCGGAAGAGAAGAAGGCCAAGCCCGCGCGTACCCACTGGGACATGCTGATGGAGCGGCGCACCCGTGAGGAGCTCGAAGAGGTCCTCGAGGAGCGCCTGGCGGTTCTGCGCTCGGGGGCGATGAACATCGCGGTTCACCCCCGCGACAGCCGCAAGTCGGCCTAGTCCTCCGGGACCGGGCGGGAGACTCAGCGCATACAAGAGACCGCGGGGGCCCGACCTCAGTTGGGTTACGCCCCCCCGGGGTGCGGGTGTGCGCAAGACCCGGGGGACCCCCCCGCGCCCCCAGGCCCGCCACCGGGGCCCGG
>NZ_JBHXVE010000027.1:15156-66289 GCF_042672505.1 Streptomyces sp. NPDC127190 | reverse complement strand
ATAAATAGCGGCGCCCCCCCCCCCCCCCCCCCTCCGGGGGCATTCTCCCGCGGGCGGGGGGGGGCCCCCCCCCCCACACCCCCCCCCGGGGGCCCCCCCCGTTATGGCCCCCCCCCCCCCCCCGGTTTCCGTGTGTCCGAAAGACCGGGGAGACCCCGGCGCGCCCCAAGGCCCTCAGCGGGTCAGCGGCCGCCGCTCCCCCGGCTCCTCGGCGCGCTGCTCCCGGATGACCTCGCCCTGGACCACCTTGCCGTCGGGGCGGTGCATACGCGCCTGCTGGAAGGCGTCGCCCAGGCTGCCCGGGGCGGCGTTGCGCAGCCGCTTCTCCAGGGTGTTCTCCACGTAGCGGCCGACGGCCCGCTGGACCGGCGGCAGCAGCAGGAGCAGACCGGCCGCGTCCGAGACCAGGCCCGGGATCATCAACAGCAGACCGCCGAGCATCATCAGCCCGTTGCCCCCGCCGCGCTCCGGGGAACCGCCCCGCTGGACCGCCTCACTGAGGCTCTGGAACGCACGGCGTCCCGCCCGCTTGATCACCACCGAGCCGGCCACGGCCCCGGCGACGAGCAGGAGGAACACGGCGAGGCCGCCCGCCAGGCCCGCGACCAGGGTCAGCAGCCAGATCTCCAGCACCAGCCACGCGGCGACTCCCAGCGGCAGATACCTGCGCAGCCGGGAGCGCCGGGGCCGGGCGGTGGTCGGAGAAGTGGTCGGTGCGCCAATCGTCATGCCCCCAGTGTGCCCGGGCGCGGCTCAGCGCGGGATAAGGGCTGATCAGCCGGGCGCTACTTGCCCTTGTTGCGAAGCTTGGCGACGCGGTCCTCGGCGCCCCAGGCGGTCACCCGCCACAGCGCCTCGACCACGATGTCCTTGCTCATCTTGGAGTCGCCCAGTTCCCGCTCGACGAAGGTGATCGGGACCTCGACCACATGGAAGCCGGCCTTGACCGCGCGGCGGGCCAGGTCCACCTGGAAGCAGTACCCCTGCGAGGCCACCTCGTCCAGGCCGAGCCCCTCCAGCGTCTCCCGGCGGAAGGCGCGGTAGCCGCCGGTGATGTCGCGCAGCGGCAGGTCCAGGGCGAGGCGGGAGTAGAGGCTGCCGCCGCGGGAGATGAGCTGGCGGGACTTGGGCCAGTTCACCGTCCGGCCGCCCGGCACCCAGCGCGAGCCCAGCACCAGGTCGGCGCCCTTGAGGGCGGTCAGCAGCCGGGGCAGCTCCTCGGGCTGGTGGGAGCCGTCGGCGTCCATCTCGATCAGCACGCCGTAGTCGCGCTCCAGGCCCCAGCGGAAGCCCGCGAGGTAGGCGGCGCCGAGGCCCTCCTTGCCCTTGCGGTGCATGACATGGACCTGCTCGTCCTCGGCCGCCAGTTCGTCGGCGAGCTTGCCGGTGCCGTCAGGGCTGTTGTCGTCCGCCACCAGGACGTGCACCTCGGGAACGGCCTTGCGCACTCGGCCGACGATGCGCTTGATGTTCTCCGCCTCGTTGTAGGTCGGAATGATCACCAAGGCCGTGCCGAGCGGGCCGAACTGCCTCCCCTGGGCTGTGGCCGCGAGGGTCCCGTCGCCGTCGTTCACTGCTGCCCCTTCTGGTCGTACGCAGGCGTCCACCATAGTGGCCGCTGCCTGGGAAGAGGTGACAGCGCCTTCGTATGGGGGTGTCGTTTCCACAAGAGTGGGGTAAGAATGCGCCTTTCCGCATCGGCTGCCGCGCGGATGGGGGGCCTGGCACCCTTCGGGCCGACCTGGGACCCGCTGGCTGCGGATCGACCGAGAGCCGTTGTCTACTGAGCGCCGGGCCCCACCCGGGTCACACCCAGCCGACCACCGGAACGTTCCCTCGCCTGCGCGAGCGCTGAGCCTGGCTCCCAGTGGCGGTGCCCCGTGCGGCACACCGCCCCTGACCCAGCGGCGCTGCGGCGAGGCGCGCGAACGTTCCCCGGTCGGGCGTCCAGTGGTGGACTCGAACGAACCTACCGGCCGTCGGCCGCCGACTGTCAACACCTCTGTGACCTGCGAAAACGCCGGAATGGCCGCCGTAGGCCCGGAGGATGCGCAGGTGGGCGGCGGGGCCGGTGCGGCGGCCGGCCCGACCGCCGCACCGGCAGATCACTCGCCCGGCCGTACGAACACCGTCCGGCCGCCCACCACGGTGCGCAGGCAGACCGGAAGCTCCCGGCCCGGGGTGAGGTCGGGGAGGCCGGGGGTGCCGGAGCGCGGATCGGTGGACCAGCGGGCCACCCGGTCGTCGGGGGCCTGTACGACCAGTTCGCCGGAGCGCCAGACCGCGTAGTCCGCGGGTGCGCCCGGGACCAGGACGCCCGCGTCGTCCCGTCCGACGGCCCGCCAGCCGCCGCGCGTGTGGGCGGTGAACGCGGCGCGTACGGAGACGCGGTGCTCGGGCGTGCGGTGGAAGGCGGCGGCGCGGACCGTTCCCCAGGGGTCGAGCGGGGTGACGGGGCTGTCGGAGCCGAAGGCGAGCGGGACTCCGGAGCGGAGCAGCGCGGCGTAGGGGTTGAGGGTGCGGGCCCGCTCGGCGCCGAGCCGGCGGGCGTACATGCCGTCCTCGCCGCCCCACAGGGCGTCGAAGGCGGGCTGCACGGAGGCGATCAGGCCCAGTTCGGCGAAGCCGGCGATGGTGTCGGGGGTGAGCATCTCGGCGTGTTCCACGCGGTGCCGGGCGGCCCGGATCCGGGCGAGGCCGATCTTCTCGGCGGCGGCGCGCACACCGTCCACGACGGTGGTCACGGCGGCGTCGCCGATGGCGTGGAAGCCCGCCTGGAGGCCGGCCTCGGTGCAGGCGACGACATGGGCGGCGACCTCGTCGGCGTCCAGGTAGCCGGTGCCGGTGTGGCCGGCGTCGGCGTACGGCTCGTGCAGACAGGCGGTGTGCGAGCCGAGGGCGCCGTCGGCGAAGAGGTCGCCCGCGGCGCCCACGGCACCCAGTTCGCGGGCCTTGTCGACGTCTCGCTCGGCCCAGTAGCCCACCACGCGCGGGCCGGGGATCTCGGCGGCGAGCCGCAGCAGGGCGGTGAAGTCGTCCTCGGAGGAGATCTGCGGGCCGCCGCACTCGTGCACCGAGCCGATGCCGAGCGAGGCCGCGTGGGTCAGCGCGGCGCGCTGGGCCTCGGCGCGCTGGGCCGGGGTGATGGCGGCCAGGGCCGCCTCGCGGACGGTGTGGTGGGCGTCGGCGGTGAGCGGGGCGTCCTCGCGCGGGACGGCACCGGGGACCAGGTCCAGCAGGGCGGTGGTGACGACCGCCGAGTGCACGTCGATGCGGGACAGGTACAGCGGCCGGCCGCCGGTGGCCGCGTCGAGTTCCGCGCGGGTCGGCGGACGGCCGCCGGGCCAGCGGGCGGCGTCCCAGCCGTGGCCGAGCAGGACCCGGTCGCCGGGGCGGGCCGCGGCGAACGCGCGGACCAGGTCGAGGGCCGCCTCCAAGGAGGGCGCGGCGGACAGGTCGAGGCCGGTCAGGGCGAGGCCCGTGGCGGTGGTGTGCACATGGGCGTCGGTGAAGGCCGGGGTGACCAGGGCGCCGTCGAGGTCGATCACCTCGTCCACACCGTCGGCGAAGGCGTCCGCGGCGCCCTCGGAGCCGACCCAGGCGACATGCCCCGCCTCGACCACCATCGCCGTCGCGAAGGGATCGGCGGGACTGTGCACCTCGCCGCGGCGGAGAAGGACGGTGGCGGGGGGCTCGGCGGTGCGGTTGCTCATAGCCGACAGTTTCTCCTGTCGGGCGGCCTCGGCCGCACCTGGGGCGGCCTGCCTACGGCGGCCCCGGTCAGATCCGCGGCGGACGGGCCTCGTACGGGGTCGACAGGACGACCGTGGTGCGGGTGGAGACGCCCGCCAGGCTGCGCAGCCGGGCCAGCAGTTCCTCCAGCTCGTGCGGGGTGGCCACGCGCACCTTGAGGATGTAGTTCTCGTCCCCGGCGACGCTGTGGCAGGCCTCGATCTCGGGGACGCCGGCGAGCCGGTCCGCGATGTCGTCGGGGGCGCTGGGGTCGAACGGCTTCACCGAGATGAACGCGGTCAGCGGCAGCCCGACGGCCTCGGGATCGACCACCGCGGCATAGCCCCGGATGACACCCCGCTGTTCGAGCCGGCGCACCCGCTGGTGCACGGCCGACGTGGACAGGCCCGTGGCCTTGCCCAGGTCGGTGTAGCTCATCCGCCCGTCAGTGACGAGCAGCTGCACGATCTGACGGTCCAACTCCTCCATGGCGCAAAAACCTACCGTGCACGTGATCGCCTCGGGTAGCCGAGAGCCCGGGCCGGGGCCGGTTCGATACAAAAAGCACCACACCTACCCCCACGGGGCACCTTCGTGCGGCATGTGACGAACACCACATGGCTCGAACGCGCTCCGTGATGTTCTCGTGATTACCGCCGATGGCGGACGGGAATTGCTTGCTGTGGTCGAGGCCGCAGCGCCTTCACGGCCCAGCCTTAGGGGGAGAATCCCATGCAGAGTGTCCACCGCCCTGGTCGATCCGCGTCCGGTCGGCAGCAGCCGGTGCTCGAGCCCGAGCCGGAGGGCGTCGAACCCGACGTTCCCGACGAGGAGTTCGACGCCTACGACACCTTCGAGATGTACCGGGTGATCTGCCCGGACTGCGCCCAGCCGATCGCGCTGCTGGCGGACGAGGAGGTCCTGCCGGAGCACGCGCTGTGCGCCTCGCCGTGGAACCCGTTCGGGCTCACGGTGTGCGCGGGTACGGGACGCGCGGCGACCGAGGCCCGTCCCGCGGACGAGTCCTTCGAGCCGCAGGAGCAGGACACCGCCCTGCTGCTGACGCTCCCCCAGGGTCTGGACTGGCGGACGCAGCCCTTCTCCCACGTCGGCGGCCCGGGCTCGCGCCCGATGCGCGTGCCGGCGATGCGCCGCCAGGCCGCCTGAGCCGGCGCGGTCCCCTGGTCCGTCCCGCACCACGGCGCGCGGAGTGCCGTGGTGCGGGAGGAGTGCGCGCCGACGGTACGTCCGCCAGGCCCGGGCGGCCGGGGCCGGGACGGGGTATGCCTGGACGCACGCTCGATTCCCGGGCGCGGTGACCTGTACGGCCGTCGGCGCGTTGCCCTGGTATGACCACCCTGTACCCGGCGGCCGAGCGGCAGCGCCGCCTCTTCGTTCCCCGCCCTGCGGAATCGGTTCAGCCGCCTCCGCCGCCGGACCCGCCCATCTACCGCGACCTGCTGCGCATCTGGGCCGACCGGGGCCGCACCCTGCCGGGCCGCCATGACCCGGAGTGGGTCAGGCTGGCGGCGCCGACGGTGCGCAGCGGGCAGTTCAGCGACCCTCTGGTCCCGCCACATGGCGGGCGATGACCATCCGCTGGATCTGGTTGGTGCCCTCCACGATCTGAAGGACCTTGGCCTCGCGCATATAGCGCTCGGCCGGGAAGTCGGCGGTGTAGCCGTACCCGCCGAGTATCTGCACGGCGTCGGTGGTGACCTTCATGGCCGTGTCGGTGCAGTGCAGCTTGGCCATGGCGGCCTGCTTGGCGAAGGGCTTGCCCGCGTCGCGCAGCCGGGCCGCGGCGAGGTAGAGCGCGCGGCCGGCCTCGATCTGGGTCGCCATGTCGGCGATCATGAAGCGCAGGCCCTGGAAGTCGGCGATGGGCCGGCCGAACTGGCGTCGCTGGGCCGCGTACC
Source organism: Streptomyces sp. NPDC127190 (assembly GCF_042672505.1). Classification (NCBI taxonomy): domain Bacteria; kingdom Bacillati; phylum Actinomycetota; class Actinomycetes; order Kitasatosporales; family Streptomycetaceae; genus Streptomyces; species Streptomyces sp. NPDC127190. Next base: position 60,638 of record NZ_JBHXVE010000027.1, on the reverse strand, counting down.
CGACCGCCTCGTCCAGCGCGGCCTGGGCCAGGCCGATCGCGCAGGCGGCGATGCCGAGCCGGCCGGAGTCCAGGGCGGACAGGGCGATGGCGAAGCCCTGGCCCTCCTCGCCGATGCGCCGGTCGTCGAAGACCCGGACGCCGTCGAAGTGGACCTGGGCGGTGGGTGAGCCCTTCATGCCCATCTTCTTCTCGGGCACCGCACCGCTCAGGCCGGGGGTGTCCCCGGGCACGAGGAAGGCGGTGATCCCGCGCGGGCCCTCTTCCCCGGTGCGGGCCATCACGGTGTAGAAGTCGGCGATGCCGCCGTGGGTGATCCAGGCCTTGGTGCCGTCGATCACCCAGCCGTCCCCGTCCCGGACCGCCTTGGTGCGCAGGGAGGCCGCGTCCGAGCCGGAGGACGGCTCGGAGAGGCAGTACGCGCCGAGCAGGCCGCCGCCGAGCATCGCGGGCAGGTGCTCGACCTGCTGCTGCTTGGTGCCGAAGGTGGCGAGCGCGTAGGAGGCGAGGGTGTGCACGCTGACGCCGAGGCCGACGGTGAGGCGGGCCGCGGCCAGCTCCTCCAGGACCTGGAGGTAGACCTCGTAGGGCTGGTCGCCGCCGCCGTACTCGGAGTCGTAGGGCAGGCCGAGCAGGCCGGACTCGGAGAGCAGGGTGAAGACCTCGCGCGGGAAGCGTCCCGCGTCCTCCTCCTCTGCGGCCTTCGGCGCTATCTCGCGCTGGGCGATGTCGCGGACGAGCGCGAGCAGATCCCGCGCCTCCTCCGTCGGCAGCTGACGCTCCACCGGCTGCGGTTCGCGGTCGGACATGGCGTCGGTCTCCTCCCTGTGTCGGGCACTGGCGGTCTGGCCCGTCGGGTGGGGGCGGCTCCGCCTCGCCGGTCGCGTGTGCCGAAGGCGCCTGCTCCCGGGTTACGGAAGCTGCTGACCAGCGGCTGTGCGCAGTGAGTATGCCCGATCAGCAACGTCCCGTCACCAGTTAACGACCGCTTACTCCAAGAATCCAGTGGTAACTTTTCGATCACCCTCGTCCCGGCGTGCCGGCTTCGGCGCCGGGCAGGACGGATCCAGTTCCTCGATGGCCCGCAGGGCTCCGCCGAGCGTCTTCACCAGCAGCTCGCGCATGGTGTCGCGGGACAGCTCGGGCCGGTCGATCCAGTCGAGGGCGGCGCCCTCCACGCTGCACAGCCAGGCGAGCAGGCCCATCCGGGCCAGCGGGGAGATGTCGCTGCGGCCGTAGGCACCGTGGGCGATGGTCTCGATGATCGCGTCACGCACGCCGTCCCGGATGGCGTGCACCTCGGCGTCGAAGCCGACGCCGCCGCTGACGATGGCGCGATAGGCGGCCTGGTTGTGTTCGGCGTACCGCAGATAGCTGTCGATGGTGCGGTGGACCCGGTCCACGGCGCGCATGTCCAGGCTGGTCGAGGCCAGGGTGACCAGTCCGGCGACGGAGTCCTCGATGATCGCCAGGTAGTAGCCGCGCTTGGACTGGAAGTAGTAGTAGATCAGCCCCTTGGCGACATGCGCCTGGCGGGCGATGTCGTCCATGGACAGCGCGTCGTAGGACGTGTCGGCGAACAGTTTCCGGCCGATGGCGATGAGTTCGGCGCGACGGGCTGCGGAGCGCGCGGTGCCGCGCACCGGCGGACGGACGGCGGCGGCTTGTTGACGCATATTCAATTTCGGCCCTGTTCCAGGCAGTTCGGCGGGACAGCCGCAGTATGTCAGAACATGAACCCGTCAGGATCGGGGTCGGAACAGGGCGCTTTCGGGGCGGCGGGTCAGAGCAGACCGAGCTGGGTCACGAGCATCGCGGTCACGGCGACGAGGACCCAGCCCAGAAGGTGCTCCATCAGCTTCGGGCCGTCGGTACGGGGGCCGCCGGTACGGACGCGGGTGGCGGTGGCCTGGTGTGCGGTCATGCTGGCTCTCGCAGAGGTAGGACGGGACGGACGTACAGGACGGGCCCCCCAACCCCTTTGTCCACCTTGCCACCCGCGACGGCGTGTGCGGTGATGAGCTTGGTCACAGGGTCAGCAGACGCCCACCGCGGCGAGCGCCGTGCGCTGGCGCGGGGTGGGCCGGGCCGGGAAGTAGAGGTAGCAGACCCCTCCGCTGCCGGAGACGACCTTGCCGGAGGCGTTGTACCGCTTGGTCCGCAGCCAGATGTTCTCGAACTCGCGGCGCGGATAGACCCGGCGCACCGCGTCGTCGCTCGGCGAGGCGGGGTCGTTGGCGATGACATCGCCGTCCGCGGTGAAGCCGATCACGGTCATGAGGTGACCGGAGGTGCCGTAGCCGGCGCCGGTCAGCTCGGTCTTGAGGAAGGACTGGGACGTTATGGCCGGGATGCCGGCCGCGATCAGCGTCTCCAGGTCGGTGAGCGAGGCGAGCCGGGTGACCACGCCCTGGACCCCCTCGAAGGTGGCCGCGTAGGCGGCGTTGAACGGCCAGTTGCCGCAGCCCTGGTACTGGTGGTCGTAGGTGAAGCGGGCCGCGTGGTCGACCTGCGGGTCGGCGTAGGAGGGGTCGACCCAGGACAGTTGCGCGGGGGTGAGCCGGCCGCCCCAGTACTCGATGATCATCTGCGAGGAGGTGGGGCTGCACCAGGCCTCGCCGCCGTTGTCGTACTCCGGGTACTGGCCCTTGTGGATCTCCTGCGAGTAGCGCGGGACGACCAGTTCCCGGGCGAGGGCGGGGGTGGAGGCGGGGACGGTGAAGCGGTCGGGGATGTCGGAGCCCATGGCGCCGAGGCGCCAGACGGTCGGGGTGAGACGGGTGCCGGGCCGGCGATAGAGCGTGAGGCGCAGCCGGTACGAGGCCAGCCGCAGCCCGGTGCTCGCGTCGCCGATCGCGAAGGTGTCGGTCCAGACGGCGCTCTTGCCGTCGCCCTGACCGTCCACCGAGGTCCGCTTGATGTCCTGGTCGCCGGCCGCCCAGCGGCCCATGACGTACCAGGGGGTCGCGGTGCCGTCCGAGTAGGTGCCCTGGAGTTCGACCTGGAGCCAGGTGCCGTCGGGGGTGTGCGCGTTCCAGGAGGCGACGGCCTCGGTGGCGGGTGTGGTGAGCGTGTGGACCGGGCTGGTCCAGACGGCGTACTCCCAGGTGGCGGTGGTGCCGGTGTGCGGGTCGTGGTAGTCGGTACGGCCCGCGGCGGTGTCGATCGCGAGGCCGGGGCGGGAGCCGGGCACGGCCGCGGTGCCCTCGTGGGTGCCGGAGCGCCAGTCGGGATACGTGGTCCAGGCGTGGTAGTCGATCGGGCGGGCCTGCGGCACGCCGGGGTCGTCGGCGTCCGCGGTGTCGGGGCGCTGGGCGGCGGCCGCCGGGGGCGTGAGGCCGGCCATCGCGGCGGTGACGGCGACGGCGAGGACGGTTCGGCGGGACGGCTGCTGGGCTCTGCTCATGGACGCGGTTACCCCCAGGTCCGGGTCGGGGCTGGTGCGGTGCGCGGTGTGTGCGCCAACTATGGAGCAGTCGCGGGGTGCCTTCCAGCACTTCGGCGCGGGCAGCGGAATGAATATTGGTCTGGGCCGGTGGAGGGGGCGCGGGGAGCTGCCCCCCGGCGGCCCACGCGCCCGGCGTGGGGAGCTGTGCGGGCAGCCCCCCACGCGCCCGGCGGCGGGCGGCGCAGGTCAGACGAGATCCATGGCCGCGACCTCGTCGGGGCGGCCGTAGCTGACCGGGCCCTGGAAGCGGCGGCGGGCGGTGGCGAACCACCAGACCGTGGCCACGAGCAGGACGACGGCGAGCGCGATCGGCGCGTAGTTGAAGGAGTCGGCCGTGATCGGCGAGGCCTGCGGCAGCATGAACAGGACGCTGCTGACCAGGATCCAGACCACCGCCAGCCAGCCGATCGGCTTCCCCCAGCGCCCCAGGTGCCACGGCCCGGGCTGGAAGGCGTCACCGAGCCGGAGCCGCAGGAAGATCGGCACCGCGTAGGCGAGGAAGAGCCCGACCACGTTCACGCTGACGATCGCGGTGAAGGCCGTATGGGACCACCAGCCGGGGACGACGAGCGCGAGCGAGCAGGCCACGGCCAGCCAGACCGCCTTCACCGGGGTACGGGTGCGCTGCGAGACCGAGTGCCACCAGCGGGAGCCGGGCATGGCACCGTCCCGGGAGAAGGCGAAGATCTGCCGGGTGTTGCTGGTGAGGTTGGCGAGGCCGCAGAAGAGCATCGCGCCGATGACGATGAGGAGCATGAGCTTGGCCGCGCCGAGGCCCAGGCCGTCGATGAGGATCTGGACCGGGGGTGCGCTCGTGCCGGCTTCCTTGGCGTAGTCGCCAATGCTGTAGACCAGTGCCAGCATCAGGATCAGTCCGGTGATCGCCGAATAGCCGATGGACCGGGTGATCCCCTTCGGTGCGTTGACCGTCGCCTGGACCGTTTCCTCGGACATGTGGAAGCTGCCGTCGAAGCCGGTGAAGGTCCAGCTGGTGACCAGCAGACCGAGCATGCCGCCGTAAAGCCCGCTCGTGAAGCCGGTGTTGTTCTCGAAATGCGTCACGAAGGACACGTGCTGATGCCGATCGGGCATCACTATGAGTGCGCCCACGATCACGACGAGTCCGATCAGCAGCCACCACACGGAAATACGGTTCAGGACGGCGACGAGCTGCACGGTGTAGGTGTTGGCGAGCCCCTGGACGATGATGATCACCGCCGTGAGCAGCACCGTCTGGTGCGCGGTCGGCTGGTAGGAGGGCCACTGGAGGCTGATGAAGGCCTGGATGAAGGTGGCGGCCGCATAGCCGGTGGCGGCGGTGCCGCCGATCTGGCCGACGAAGTTCAGCCAGCCCGTGAACCAGGACCAGGCGCCCTTGTGCCGTTTGGCGAGTTTACCGGCGGAGAAATACAGCGCACCGCTCGTCGGATAGGCGGAGGCGACTTCCGCCATGGCCGCACCGATGAGCAGCACCATGAGCGAAACGCCGATCCAGCCGAACACGAGAATACGCGGACCACCCGCGTTCATACCGAATCCGAAGGACGAGAAAATACCCGAGAGAATATTGATGATAGTGAAGGAGATCGCGAAGTTGTCGAACGCCTGGAAGCGCCGGGTGAGTTTTCGCGGATAACCCATCGCGTGCAGGGTCGCGTCATCGTCGAGCACGACCCGGTCCGCGCCCGCGCGGGGCGCCGATGTCCGTTCCGACACAGATCGGCCTTTCTGTGGAGGGGGCAGGGCGGGGAATAAGGGGGGCGAGCGGTGTCAGCCGGGGCCCGGGACGGGCAGGCCGCAGCCGCGCCGGGCCCGGGAGAGCTGCTCGGCGGGGTCGCCGAAGGCACTCCAGGGCATGCGCGAGGCGTAGGGCCCCATCGCAGTGAAGACCGCCCGCGCCTCGAACTCGCACTGGGCCATGACCAGCGCATGCGCGAGATAGGCCAGGTCGAGCACCGGGGTGAAACGGTAATCGGCCACCGTGGGCAGCCAGTTGTGGTAGATCGCCAGCGCGGTGGAGCGCCACTGCGGCTGCTCCCAGACCCGGTCGGCGAGCAGCTGGGTCGGGTTGTAGCTCTCCACCAGGGCCACCAGGGGCAGCAGCCGCAGCGCGGAGTCGCCGGGAGCCCGCTGGCTGAGGAAGGCGGCCACGTCCCAGGCCGCGTTGACCGAGCCGCCGTGGCGCGTGAAGAAGAACGACAGGAAGCGGTGGTGCGCCTCGCGGTGCCACGGGTCCAGGGACAGGATGTGCGCGAACAACCGCCAGGGGCCCGGTGGCGCGGTGAGCAGGCCGTGCGGGGCCGGCTCGCGCAGCCGGTGCAGCCGGGCCATGGCCAGCTTGGCGACCCACGGCGTGGGGTCCTCGGGTGCCGCCTCGGCGGCCCGGTCGCACGCGGTCAGCGCGATCCGTTCCAGGGCCTCGGCGCGCTGGTCACGGCCGTCGGCGGCCCGCAGGGCGCGTTGCACCGCGACCCGGGCCCACATGAGGGCCGCCTCCGGGCTCGGTTCCTCGGCCAGCCACCGCTCCACCAGGTCGGTGCCGGCCGCCTCGGAGGCGAGGACCAGCGAGCGGTGGGCCCGCAGCGCGAAGTCCGAACGCGTCTCGGCGAGAGCCTCGTACGCGTATCGATAACGTCCGGCGCGCACATCGACACAAACGCTCGCCAGGACCCGGTCGTCGGCCGCCGGATGCCACACATAGTGCCCTTCGAATAAGTCCGCGCCCATGTCCCCCCGCCTGTTCCCCGTACGACGCATCGCGGTTGCGCACGAGGCACCCTACTCAGCGCCGGGCGCACCCGGAACGCCGAATTCGACATATCGGTCAGAGGATTGGGGAAATGGTTATGCAGATGATTGACTGGCCGCCAGCCGATGGTTCAAACGTCGACTTTTGCGGGCTGCACACCCGGCGCACTGCCCGGCAGCGCGCGCTCTAGACTGTTTCCGGAAAACCTCTCACACGACCCGCACCGCATCACCCCCCGGGAATCACCATTCACCACCTCGCCGTCCGGCTGCGCGGACTGCCCCCGTCCCTGGGCACGGTCCGGCTGATCGGCGTCGACGGGCACGCCGGCTCCGGAAAGTCCACCTTCGCCGGGCGGCTGGCCGCCGCCCTGGGCGGGGCGCCGGTGCTGCACCTGGACGACATCGCAAGCCATGAGCAGCTGTTCGCCTGGACCGACCGGCTCCGCACCCAGGTGATCGAGCCCCTCGCCCGTGGCGAGATCGCCCACTACACCCCCTACGACTGGCGCACCCGTGCGTTCGGCGCGCCGTGTCCGCTGCCCGCGGCGCCGGTGGTGCTGATCGAAGGCGTCGGCGCCGGCCGCCGCGCGCTGCGGCCGCACCTGGCGCAGCTGCTGTGGATGGAGCTGCCCGCGGAGCGGTCCTGGGCCCGCGGCCGGCTGCGGGACGGGGCGGAGCAGCGGGAGTTCTGGGACGGCTGGGTCGCGGCGGAGCGCGCACACTTCGCCGCCGACCCCTCGCGACCCCACGCCGATCTTCTGGTGCTCCAGACACCGGAGGGGTATGAGGTGCTGCCGGGACCGAAGTAACCCCTGGGTCGGGCCAGAATATGACTCAGGGTGACGAGCCGTCCCGGATGTGGTGAAGCTGTGAAGACCCTTGTGAGGGAAGTTCTCCGAGTCCCTCAACTCGGCTTGACCGGGGGGCCGTACAGGACTTACGTTCTCAATGTGCGGCATTCGGAGCCGCCTCAGGACGCGAAGCCCCCGGTTGTTCCCCCGTGATCGGGGGCTTCGTTCTGCCCTCGGCGTCCTTTCCCGGCCGCCCGCGCCCCGCGCCGCTCACCCTCGGTCACCGGCGCCCGTGCGCCCCGTCTGCTCCCACCTTGTCAATCGGCCACTGCGGCACACTTCGGCGCGCGGTGGCCGCGCGGGTACGATGCCCTCGGTGCGACCTTCGAGCAGCTGCCTCGCGCACTGCAACTCCGGTCCGCGGCAGGGCGGTTCGACCGCGGCGGCCGTCGGGCGACTGCCCGGTGGTGAACCACGGGGCACGGTCTGTGGGGGGACGTGATGGACTTCGGCACGCAGGGTCCCGAGGCTCCGGCCGAGCTCGCCTGGTTGCGCGGGGTGGACGCCTACACGATGGGCGCCTATCCGCAGGCCGAGGAGGAGTTCCGCGCCGCGGTGCGGATGGACCCGGGCATGGCGGACGCCTGGCTCGGGCTGCACGCGCTGCGGGTCGACACCACGACCGCGCTGCTCAGAATGTTCCGGCACCGGGACCGCTTCGGCGAGCAGCGCACCCGGCACCGCCGGGCGCTCAACTCCTGGTACTGGCTGGGCTGGTGGGTGCAGCCGGTGCTGGAGACCCCGCGTGATCTGCTGCTGGCGCACGCCTCGCACTGGCTGGACGGCCGGCACGTACCCGAGCTGGACCGGGCGCTCGCCGGGCTGCCCCCGGTCGACACCGACCCGCAGGTCCGGTTTCTGCACTCCTGCCGGGCCTATCTGGTCAAGGACTGGGAACAGCTGGTCCGGCACACCGACCCCTTGCTTGACGACGCCATGCTCGGCATCGAGGCCGGGCTGTTCGGCGGCATGGCCCGGGTCCGGCTGGAGATGTACGGCCAGGCCGAACCCCTCCTCGCGGCGGCGCTGATGCGGTGCCGCAGCGAACAGCCGCAGCGCAAGGAGCTGCGCTACTGGCTGGCGCGGGCGCACGAGGGCACCGGGCGCAGCGCCGCCGCGCTCCCCCTCTACCGCGCGGTGCACCGGGTGGACCCCGCCTTCATGGACACCTCGGCGCGGCTCGCCGCGATCGCCGAGGGCGACGGCTACGACGATCCGGCCGACCTCGCCGCCATCACGCTGACCGGCGCCGGCCAGGACACCGTGGACGGACCGGACTGCGGCTTCGATCCGCTCTTCGGCGCCGAGGGGCGTGATCTGCGGCTGCCCGAGCCGGAGCCGCCGACGGGCCCGCTGGCCCCGGTGACCGGCCCGGCGGTGCGGGCCAAGACCGGGGTCTCCACGTCGCCGATCCCGGCCGGGCCGACCGATCCCGGGTTACTCGAGGAGGCGCTCGCCGAGCTGGAGCGCATGGTCGGGCTCGAACCCGTCAAACGCCAGGTCAAGGCGTTGTCCGCACAGCTCAACATGGCCCGGCTGCGGGCCGGGCAGGGGCTGCCGGTGCAGCCGCCCAAGCGGCACTTCGTCTTCTCCGGTCCGTCGGGCACGGGGAAGACCACGGTGGCCCGCATCCTCGGCCGTGTCTTCTACGCGCTCGGGCTGCTCGGCGGCGACCATCTGGTGGAGGCGCAGCGGGCCGACCTGGTCGGCGAGTACCTCGGGCAGACCGCCGTGAAGGCGAACGAGCTGATCGACTCGGCGATCGGCGGAGTGCTGTTCGTGGACGAGGCGTACTCGCTGTCCAACTCCGGGTACGGCAAGGGGGACGCGTACGGCGACGAGGCCTTGCAGGTGCTGCTGAAGCGGGCCGAGGACAACCGCGACCATCTGGTGGTCATCCTCGCGGGCTATCCCGAGGGGATGGACCGGCTGCTCGCCGCGAACCCCGGGCTGTCGTCGCGGTTCACGACCCGGGTCGACTTCCCTTCCTACCGGCCGCAGGAACTCACCGAGATCGGGAAGGTGCTGGCCGGGGAGAACGGGGACCGGTGGGACGAGGAGGCGCTGGAGGAACTGCGCTCCATCGCCGGGCACGTGGTCGAACAGGGGTGGATCGACGAGCTGGGCAACGGGCGGTTTCTGCGGACGCTCTACGAGAAGAGCTGTGCCTACCGGGACCTGCGGTTGTCCGCCTATACGGGGGTGCTGTCGCGGGACGACCTGGCGACCCTGCGGCTGCCCGATCTGATGCAGGCGTACGGGGAGGTGCTGTCGGGCCGGGGACCCCACGATCCCTCGGCCTTCTAGACACAGCTCCCCGCCGCCGTCCGTCCGCGCTAGGAGGCGAGCGCCTGCTCCGGTTCGCCGGTGGCCGCTTCCCGGGCCGGCAGCTCGCGGTGGGCCGGGTCCGTCACCTCGCCCACCAGCATCTCCAGGGCGTCCTCCAGGGCCACCAGCCCCAGCACCTTGCCGGTCGCGTCCGCCACCTGGGCCAGATGGGTCGCCGCCCGCCGCATCACGGTCAGCGCGTCGTCGAGCGGCAGCTCGGCCCGCAGGGTCGTCATCGGGCGCCAGACATGCTGGGGCACCGCACGCTCGGAGTCCTCCAGGTCGAGGACGTCCTTCACATGGACGTACCCCATGAAGGGACCCGTCTCGGTCGCGGCGACCGGGAACCGGGAGTACCCGGTGCGGGCGGTCAGCTCCACGATCTGCCCCGGGGTGACCGACGGCCCCACCGTGACCAGCGACTCGCGGCGCAGCAGGACGTCCGTCACCGGGCGCGAGCCCAGCTCCAGCGCGTCCTCCAGGCGCTCCCGCTCCTCGGGGTCGAGCAGACCGGCCTGGCCGGAGTCCTCCAGCAGCCGGTTGAGCTGCTCGCTGGTGACGACGGCCTCGACCTCGTCCTTCGGCTCGACCCGGAACAGCCGCAGGATGCCCTGGGCGCAGGCGCCGAGGGTCACCGTGATCGGCCGGCACAGCCGGGCGAAGTAGACCAGCCCCGGGCTGAGCCAGAGGGCTGCCTTCTCGGGCGCCGCCATGGCGAGGTTCTTCGGCACCATCTCGCCGACGACCAGGTGGAAGAAGACCACCGCGGCCAGGGCGATGACATAGCCCAGCGGGTGGATCACGCCGTCCGGGAGGTGGACGGCCGAGAACACCGGCTCCAGCAGCCGCGCCACCGTCGGCTCGGCGACCGCGCCGAGCGTCAGGGAGCAGACGGTGATGCCGAACTGCGCGGCGGCCATCATCTGCGGCAGCCGCTCCAGGCCGTACAGCACCTGGCGGGCGCGGGCGGTGCCGAGCGGTTCGATCTGGCTGCGCCGGACCGAGACGAGCGCGAACTCGGCGCCGACGAAGAAGCCGTTGGCGAGCACGAGCAGCGCGGCGAAGAGCAGTTGGAGCAGGCTCATCGGGCCGCCTCCAGGACGTTCGCCACGGGGGCCGTCCTGACCAGGCGAACCCGCTCGGCGCGGTAGTGGCCGACCCGGCGGACCGAGAGCCGCCAGCCGGGCAGTTCGGCCTTGTCGCCGGGTGCCGGGATACGGCCGAGCAGATCGGCGACCAGGCCCGCGACGGTCTCGTACGGCCCCTCGGGCACGTCGAGTCCTATGCGCTGGAGGATGTCGACCCGGCAGCTGCCGTCCACGTCCCAGGCGGGCCTGCCGTCCTCGGGCGGGGCGGCGGCCAGCTCGGGGGCGTCCTGGCCGTCGTGCTCGTCGCGGACCTCGCCGACGAGTTCCTCGACGATGTCCTCCAGGGTGACGACGCCGGCCGTGCCGCCGTACTCGTCGACGATGACGGCGATGGGCTGCTCGCTGCGCAGCCGGGCGAGGAGCGGCTGGACGGGCAGGGTCTCGGGGACCAGGAGCGCCTTGCGGGCGATCCGGCTCACCGGGGTGCGCAGCCGGTCGGCCGCGGGGACCGCGAGCGCGTCCTTGAGGTGGGCCATGCCGACGATCTCGTCGATCTTCTCCCGGTAGACGGGGAAGCGGGACAGGCCGGTGGCGCGGGTGAGGTTGACGACGTCCTCGGCGGTGGCCGTGTCCTGGAGCGCGCTGACCTTCACGCGCGGGGTCATCACGTGCTGCGCGGTCAGCTCGCCCAGGGTCAGGGTGCGGACGAACAGGTCGGCCGTGTCCTGCTCCAGGGCGCCGGCCTGCGCGGAGTGCCGGGCCAGCGAGACGAGTTCGCCCGGGGTGCGGGCGGAGGCCAGTTCGTCGGCGGGTTCGACGCCGAGGGCGCGGACGAGCCGGTTGGCGACCGTGTTGAGCGCGGCGATCACCGGCCGGAAGAGCCGGGAGAAGTGGTGCTGCGGGCCGGCGACGAACCGCGCGACCTGGAGCGGCTTGGACACGGCCCAGTTCTTGGGGACCAGTTCGCCGATCACCATCTGGATGGCGGAGGCCAGGAGCATGCCGACGACCACGGCGATGCCGGAGGAGGCGCCCGCGGGCAGGCCGAGCGCGGCGAACGGGGCGTGCAGCAGACCGGCCAGGGCCGGCTCGGCGAGCATGCCGACGACCAGGGAGGTGATGGTGATGCCGAGCTGGGTGCCGGAGAGCTGGAAGGACAGCTCCCTGAGCGACTCGACGACCCGGCCGGCGCGTCGGTCGCCTTCGGCGGCGGCCTGCTCGGCGTCCGGGCGCTCGACGGTCACCAGACCGAACTCGGCGGCCACGAAGAAGCCGTTGGCCAGGATGAGCAGCAGGGCGGCTGCGAGGAGCAGCAGAGAGGTGGTCACGATGCCGCCGCCTTCCCGTCATGTCGGGTGGGGGCGGCGCAGGTACTACAGGACGATCCGTCCATCGCCGGAGGGGGTCACTCCTCGGGTAGCAGGAACCCCCGGGCACCGGAGGGCGCACAGGGGTGGAGGCGCAGCGAAAACGCCTCCGCCCCACAGATTAATCAAGACAGGGCCCACAAGGGCAGGGTGGGCGACCCGGAGTCAGCCCCGATCTTCCCCTGCCCGGGCCGTCGAGCGGGCCTCGGTGAGCGCCCGGAGCGTGCCGGCGTCGGCGATGGCGCGCTGCTTGGCCAGGCCCGGCTGGATGCCGAGCGCGGCCAGGCTGGTGCCGTCGCTGAGGTCGAGGAACACCCAGGGATCGCCCGGACGGAGGTTCACCTGAAGGATCTCCGCCCACTCCAGCCGCCGCTCGCCGGCGATGTTCACAACGGTGACACCGGACTCCTCGGCGATCACCCGCACCCGGGAGATCCGCGCCAGCACCCAGAAGATGAGCGCCCCGGTGAGGACGAAACTGAGCCGCTCGCCCGGGCCGAGATGCTCCAGCAACAGGGCGACCCCGGAGATGGTCAGGAAGATCGCCAGGCCGGCGGTGAGCAGGATGGCGCGGGTGTGGCCCGGCCGGAAGGTGACGGGCAGCTCGGGAAGGTCGGACATCGGTGGCGTACCCCTTACAGGCGGCAGGCGTGGATGGCCGTGGTCAGGATGGCGCGGGCGCCGATGGCGTAGAGGTCGTCCATGATCCGCTGCGCCTCCTTGGCGGGGACCATGGCGCGGACCGCGACCCAGCCCTCGTTGTGCAGCGGGGAGACGGTCGGGGACTCCAGGCCGGGGGTGAGCGCGACGGCCTTCTCGAGCTGCTCGACGCGGCAGTCGTAGTCCATCATCACGTACGTCCGCGCGACCAGGACGCCCTGGAGGCGGCGCAGGAACTGCTGGACCTTGGGCTCCTCGCCGTCGGCGCCGGTGCGCCGGATGACGATCGCCTCGGACTTCATGATCGGCTCGCCGAAGACCTCCAGGCCCGCGTTGCGCAGGCTGGTGCCGGTCTCGACGACGTCCGCGATGACCTCGGCCACGCCCAGCTCGATCGCGGTCTCCACGGCGCCGTCGAGGTGGACGACGGAGGCGTCGATGCCGTGCTCCTCCAGGTGCCGGTCGACGATGCCCTCGTAGGAGGTGGCGACCGTCCTGCCCTTGAGGTCCTCGACGCCGTTCGCGGTGCCCGGCTTGGCGGCGAAGCGGAAGGTGGAGCGGGCGAAGCCGAGCGGGAGGATCTCCTCGGCGTCGGCGCCGGAGTCGATCAGCAGGTCGCGGCCGGTGATGCCGATGTCGAGCCGGCCGGAGGAGACGTAGATCGCGATGTCGCGGGGGCGGAGGTAGAAGAACTCGACCTCGTTCTCCGGGTCGACGATCCGCAGCTCCTTGGACTCGCGGCGCTGCTGGTAGCCGGCCTCATGCAGCATCTCCGCCGCAGGGCCGGACAGTGAACCCTTGTTGGGGACGGCGATGCGCAGCATGAGGTCGGCTTCCTTCGCGTTGGGAGTGGTGCGTGAGCTGGTGGGGTCGTATCAGAGGTGGGCGTAGACGTCGTCCAGGGAGATCCCGCGGGCGACCATCATCACCTGGACGTGGTACAGCAGCTGCGAGATCTCCTCGGCGGCCGCCTCCTTGCCCTCGTACTCGGCGGCCATCCAGACCTCGGCGGCCTCTTCGACGACCTTCTTGCCGATGGCATGGACTCCCTTGCCGACCAGCTCGGCGGTGCGGGAGGTGGCGGGATCGCCGTGGGCGGCCTTCTGCTGGAGCTCGGTGAAGAGCTCCTCGAACGTCTTCTTGGACATGGTGGTCCTTACCCTACGCGCTCCGGCCGGTGCCTCAGTGCCAGGGTTCGGATACTGAGCGGAGCGTGGCCGCGGTGGAGACCGCCGCGGTCACCGCCTCGTGGCCCTTGTCCTCGTTCGAGCCCTCGAGACCGGCCCGGTCCAGGGCCTGCTCCTCGGTGTCGCAGGTGAGCACGCCGAAGCCGACGGGGACGCCGGTCTCGATGGAGACCTGGGTGAGGCCCTGGGTGACGCCCTGGCAGACGTAGTCGAAGTGCGGGGTGCCGCCGCGGATGACGACACCGAGGGCGACCACCGCGTCGTAGCCGCGGCCGGCCAGCACCTTGGCCGCGACCGGCAGCTCGAAGCTGCCCGGGACCCGGATCAGGGTCGGCTCGTCGATCCCCAGCTCGTGCAGGGCGCGCAGGGCGCCGTTCACCAGGCCGTCCATCACCTTCTCGTGCCACTGCGCCGCGATGACGGCGACCCGCAGGTCGCTCGCGTTGCGTACGGACAGTTCCGGTGCACCCTTGCCGCTCACGTCTCTCCTCAGTGCTTTCTCGCGTTACTCGGTGTCGCAGGTGGCCGTCAGCGGCCGGCCGCGCCGGCCAGCGCGGCCGCGGTCTCCAGCCAGGGCAGGTCGTGCCCCATCCGGTCCCGCTTGGTGCGCAGGTAGCGCAGGTTGTGCTCGCCCGCCTGGATCGGCATCTGCTCGCGGCCGGTGACCCGCAGACCGTGGCGGAGCAGCGCGTCGCTCTTGTCGGGGTTGTTGGTCAGCAGCCGGACGCTGCGCACGCCGAGGTCGGCGAGGATCTGCGCGCCGGCGCCGTAGTCGCGGGCGTCGGCGGGCAGGCCCAGCTCCAGGTTGGCGTCGAGGGTGTCATGGCCCTGTTCCTGGAGGGCGTAGGCGCGCAGCTTGGACAGCAGGCCGATGCCGCGTCCCTCGTGTCCGCGCAGGTAGACGACGACGCCCCGGCCCTCGGCCTGGATGCGCTGGAGGGCGGTGTCGAGCTGGGGGCCGCAGTCGCAGCGCAGGGAGCCGAAGACATCGCCGGTGAGGCATTCGGAGTGCACCCGGACCAGGACGTCCTCGCCGTCGCCGATCTCGCCGTGGACGAGGGCGACGTGCTCGACGCCGTCGAGGGTGGAGCGGTAGCCGTGGGCGGTGAAGGTGCCGTGCTCGGTGGGCAGGCGGGTCTCGGCCTCGTGGCGGACGGCGGGGACGGCGGGCTCGGCCGGGGCCGTGTGCTGCTGCCGGACGGGCCGCGGGGCCGGCTCCTGGCCGAGCGGGGCGGAGCCGTCCTGAAGGGAGCGGCGGTAGGCGATCAGGTCCTCGATGGAGATGATCGTCAGGCCGTGCTTGCGGGCGAACGGGACCAGCTCGGGCAGGCGCAGCATGGTGCCGTCCTCGCCGGCGATCTCCACGATGGCGCCGGCCGGGCGGAGTCCGGCGAGCCGGGCGAGGTCGACGGCGGCCTCGGTGTGGCCGTTGCGGACGAGGACGCCGCCGGGCCTGGCGCGCAGCGGGAAGACATGGCCGGGGCGGACGAAGTCGGACGGCTCGGCCGTGCCGCCGGCGAGCAGCTGGAGCGTGGTCGCGCGGTCGGAGGCGGAGATGCCGGTGGTCACGCCGTGCGCGGCGGAGGCGTCCACGGAGACGGTGAACGCGGTCTTCATGGACTCGGTGTTGTCCTCGACCATCTGCGGCAGCCGGAGCCGGTCCAGCTCCTCGGGCTCCATGGGCGCGCAGATGAGGCCACGGCACTCGCTCATCATGAACGCGACGATCTCGGGGGTCGCCTTCTCGGCGGCGATGACGAGGTCGCCCTCGTTCTCCCGGTCCTCGTCGTCCACCACGACCACCGGGCGGCCGGCGGCGATGTCGGCGATGGCCTGCTCGACCGGGTCGAGCGTGAGGTCCTCGGCGGGGGCGGTGAGGTCGTCGGTGCGGTACAGCAGCGGGGCCGTGGTCATGCCGGCGCTCCTTCCAGGACGGGCTGCGCGTCCCGGCGGGAGCGCAGCCACCAGTCGCGCATGCCCCACAGGACGAGTGCGCCGTAGATGACGTAGACGAAACCGGAGAAGGCGTAGCCGTTGGCGAAGTTGAGGGGGACGCCGACGAGGTCGACGAGCAGCCAGGCGATCCAGAACTCGACCATGGCCTTGGCCTGGGCGTACATGGCGACGATGGTGCCGACGAAGATGTACGCGTCCGGCCAGGGGTCCCAGGAGAGCTTCGGATAGGCGGTGAAGAGCAGGGCGACGGCGACCGTCCCGGCGGCGGCCGCGGCGACCATGGCGATCCGCTCGCGCCAGGTGGCGAAGCGGACGGTGATCCGGCCGTCCTCGGCGCCGCCCTTGCCGCGCTGCCACTGCCAGAAGCCGTAGAGCGCGACGGCCATGACGACGGCCTGCTTGCCGGCGCTGCCGGTGAGGTGGCCGTAGAAGGCGCCGAAGAGGACGAGTCCGGACAGGAACTGCACGGCCCAGGTCCACAGGGAGCGGCGCCAGCCGAGGGCTAGGGTGATCAGACCGAGGATGTTGCCGACCATGTCCGACCAGATGATGTGCTGGCCGAAGAGGGTGAAGGCCTCGGAGTTGAGCCAGCTCACCGGCCGGCCCCCTGACCGGCCGCGAGCAGCCGCTCCACGTACTTGGCGACGACGTCCACCTCGAGGTTGACCGGGTCGCCGGGCTGCTTGAGGCCGAGCGTGGTCAGGTCGAGGGTGGTCGGGATGAGGCTGACGGTGAAGTAGTCCGGGCCGGCCTCGACGACGGTGAGGCTGATGCCGTCGACGGTGATGGAGCCCTTCTCGACGACGTACCGGGCGAGGTCCGCGGGGAGCGAGACCTTGACGATCTCCCAGTTCTCGGAGGGCCTGCGCTCCAGCACCTCGCCGGTGCCGTCGACGTGGCCCTGCACGATGTGGCCGCCCAGGCGGGCGCCGACGGCGGTGGGGCGCTCCAGGTTGACGCGGGAGCCGACGGTGAGGGCACCCAGGCTGGAGCGGTTCAGCGTCTCGGCCATGACGTCGGCGGTGAACTCGTCGCCTTCGTGCTCGACCACGGTGAGACAGACGCCGTTCACGGCGATGGAGTCACCGTGCTGTGCGCCCTGGGTCACGACGGGGCCGCGGAGTCGGAAGCGGGAGGAGTCGCCGAGGTTCTCGACGGCGGTGACTTCACCCAGCTCTTCGACGATTCCGGTGAACACTTCCCGGGTCCTCCTGCCTCATGGGGGCACGGACTCCGGGGCCTGTCGATGAACGACACACTGCACGGGTGAACACGGGACACGTCGGCAGCGACGCCGAAACAGGACTCGCCCGGAGACGGACAAGCCCAGATACGGCGACGTGCACACGTGCATGTGCCCGCCCGCCGCGCACTGCCTCCCATCCGGACTTTAACCGTCGGTCCAGGAATTTCACCTGGTCAACCGGCCGCTGGAAGCGACCGGGTCGCGGACTGTAACCGCCGGTTCGGACTTTCACCGACCCCGGAGTGCGCTGCTTCTGGTACAGGGCCAGTGTGCCATGCCGGATGCACACCCGGACAGGGGTCGAGTGTGGGTTCGGTCACAGTACGTGTCTTCGGAGGTGCACGGCGGAACCGGCGTCCGGTCCATTGACCACTTTGGTCTAGTCCTTTTAGTGTGCGGGCTGGCCCGGCGGCGGTGACGACGGCCCTTGCCCGCCGCCGGGTCGCCACAGCGCCCCGGCGAATCCGCCGGGGCGTGTCACATTTCCGCGGGCCCGACCGGTCTCATCCGTCGGGGCGCCCCGACCGGGGTGCCCCGGGACCAGAGGAACGGAATCAGCATGAGCACGATCCTGGTGACCGGCGGGACCGGCACCCTCGGCCGGCGCGTCACCGAGCGGCTGCGGACGGAAGGGCGCGAGGTGCGGGTGCTCAGCCGGCACAGCGAGCCGTACGCCGTCGATCTCCAGGCCGGCGGCAGCGGGCTGGACGCGGCGCTCGCCGCCGTGGACACCGTGGTGCACTGCGCGAGCAGCCCGCGCGGCGGGGACGAGCGGGCGGCGGAGCACCTGATCGCGGCGGCGCGGCGGGCCGGGGTGAGGCACCTGGTGTACATCTCCATCGTCGGGGTGGACCGGGTGCCGTTCGGCTACTACCGGACCAAGCACACGGTGGAGCAGATGATCGAGTCCTCGGGGCTCGACTGGACCGTGCTGCGCACCACCCAGTTCCACGATCTGCTGGTGACGCTCTTCCAGGGACTGACCAAGCCGCCCGTGGCACTGCTCCCGGCCGGGGTCCCGGACCAGCCGGTCGAAGTGACGGAAGTCGCCGATCGGCTGGTCGAGCTGGCGCTCGGCGAGCCCGCCGGACGGGTGGCGGACATGGGCGGCCCCGAGGTGCGTTCCCTCGACTCGCTGGCCCGCGCCTATCTCCGGGCGACCGGGCGGCGCCGGGCGGTGGTGAACGTGCCGCTCTTCGGTGCGGCGTACCGGGCGTTCCGCGCGGGTGGGCATCTGGCGCCGGAGCAGGCGGTGGGGAAGGGGACGTTCGAGGATTATCTGGGGCGGCGGTTCGGGCAGGGTTGAGACTCGGCACGGGTACGGCGATGAGGGGCTCGTGCGGTGCGGGAACTCCCGGGAGGGGGACGGAACATGGGGGACGTGGGCGCTGCGCGAGGCGAGGTCCGGCGGGCCCGGTACGCCGTGGCGGCCGTGTTCGCCGTGCACGGCGCGGTGACCGGCTGCTTCGCGACCCGGGTGCCCTGGGTGCAGGACCACGCCTCGCTCGGCGCGGGGCAGCTCGGCTTCGCCCTGGCCTTCACCGCGCTCGGCGCCTCCTGCGCCATGCCGCTGGCCGGGCGGATCAGCCACACCTTCGGCAGCCGTACCGCACTGCGCGGCCTGATCGCGCTGTGGACCCTCTCCCTGGTCCTGCCGTCGCTGGCGCCGAACCTGTCCACGCTGTGCCTGGCGATGTTCGTCTACGGCGCCAGCTCGGGAATGGCCGACGTGGCGATGAACGCGCTCGGCGTGGAGGTGGAGCGGCGGCTCGGGAAGTCGGTCATGTCGGGGCTGCACGGCATGTGGAGCGCGGGCGCGCTCACCGGCTCGGCGGCCGGCACGCTCGCCGCACACCTCGGCGCGGACGCCCGGCTGCACTTCGCCCTCGCCTCGGCCGTCCTCACCGCGCTCGGCGTGTCGGCGTGCGCCTGGGTGCCGGACGTACAGCCCGCGAAGGACGAGGAGCCGCCCCCGCGGTTCGCGCTGCCGCCGCGTTCCGCGCTGCTGATCGGCGCGGTGGGCTTCTGCGCGGTGTTCGCGGAGGGCGCGAGCCTGGACTGGTCGGCGGTGTTCCTGCGGGACCGGCTGGGCAGCTCGGCCGGGGTGGCGGCGGCCTCGACCACCGGCTTCATGCTGACCATGGCCGTGGCCCGGCTCGCCGGGGACGCGGTGGTGAACCGGTTCGGGGCGGTCAGGACGGTCCGGGCCGGCGGGGCGCTGGCGGGACTCGGCGGCGCGCTGGTCGTCCTCGGCGGCCGACCGGCGTGGGCGATGGCCGGGTTCGCGCTGACGGGACTCGGCATCGCGGTGGTCGTACCGCTGTGCTTCGCCGCGGCCGGACACGCGGGGCCGAATCCCAGCCAGGCCATCGCCGGCGTGGCCACCATCACCTACACCTCGGGGCTGGTCGCGCCGAGCCTGATCGGCGGGGTGGCGCAGGCGACCAGCCTGGTGGTCTCGTTCTCCGTGGTGACGGCGCTGGCCTGCGGGCTCGCCGGGCTCGCGGGCGTGCTGCGAGGCGCCGAGCGGGGCGGTCCCGGCGCGGTCAGTCCGCAGGCCGCAGCAGTGTCCGACCCACCGTCCTGAAGGCGTCGCTCCACGGCGCGGGGCGCAGGGTGTCCGCGTCTAGCCGGACCAGCACCCGGGTGCCCTGGGCGTAGGTCTGTGTGCCGTCGGCCGAGCAGAAGCGGAAGCCGTAGGTGAGGCCGGTGGTGCCGAGGCGCTCCAGCCAGAGGTGGACGGCGTAGCCGCCGGGGCGGGTGACCGGTGCCTCGTAGCTGATGCGCAGTTCGCGGACGGCGTTGCAGGCGTCGCCGGCGGCGTGCCAGTCGCCGTCGAAGCGGATGCCGTGCCCGTTCCACAGCTCGGTCCAGGCGCGCTCGACCATCAGCGGGTAGCGGGCGTTGTGCAGCAGGCCGAGCGCGTCGAGGTCGTCGAAGTGGACGGTGACGGGGATCAGCCGGCCGTAGGCGACGGTGGGGGCGGTCGGGGCTTCGGCGGTCACGGGGGGAACTCCTGAACTTCGCTGCGGGGAGCATGTGCATCCCTGCGGGCATCGCTGAGGCATGCGCTGAGCCAGCGCCGGGAATCGCTTCCATACTAAGCGACCGCTCAGCACGCCTGGCGTCCGGGACAATGGTCCGGACCGTCTGCTCGTCCGCAAGAAAGCGAATACACATGGACCTCGGCGTGCGCTGGAAGCTGCACGGTGACGGGCGCACGCCCGCGCCCGGAGCGGTGGTACGCCCCGACGAACGGCTCTCCTGGCCCCGCACGGTGGGCCTGGGCGCCCAGCACGTGGTCGCCATGTTCGGCGCGTCCTTCGTGGCGCCGGTGCTCATGGGCCTGGACCCGAACCTGGCCATCATGATGTCGGGCGTGGCGACCGTGATCTTCCTGCTCGCCACCCGCGGCCGGGTGCCGAGCTATCTGGGCTGCTCCCTGTCCTTCGTGGGCGTGGCCGCCGTCATCCGCGCCCAGGGCGGCACGAGCGCCACGGTGACCGGTGCCGTCCTCGTGGTCGGCGCGGTGCTGTTCCTGGTGGGCCTGGCGGTGCGGCGCTTCGGCGCGCGGATCATCCACGCGGCCATGCCGCCGGTCGTCACCGGCGCGGTCGTCATGCTGATCGGCTTCAACCTGGCCCCGGTGACCGCCACCACCTACTGGCCGCAGGACCAGTGGACGGCCCTGCTGGTCATGCTGTTCACCGGTCTCGCGGTGGTCTGTCTGCGCGGCTTCTGGTCCCGGATCGCGATCTTCCTCGGGCTGGTCTTCGGGTACGGCATCTCCTGGGCCTTCGACCGGATCTTCGGCAAGATCCACTCCATGAGCCCGGGCGGCCGGGTCACCGACCACTGGCGGCTGGACCTCTCCGGCGTCGCCAAGGCCGACTGGATCGGTCTGCCCCACTTCCACGGACCGTCGTTCCAGTGGTCCGCGGTGCTGGTCGCGCTGCCGGTCGTGATCGCGCTGGTCGCGGAGAACGCGGGGCACGTCAAGGCGGTCGGCGAGATGACCGGCGACCCGCTGGACGACCAGCTCGGTACGGCGATCTCGGCGGACGGCGTCGCCTCCATGCTGTCGACCGCGGTGGGCGGCCCGCCGAACACCACGTACTCCGAGAACATCGGTGTCATGGCCGCGACCCGGGTGTACTCCACCGCCGCCTACTGGGCCGCCGCCGGCTTCGCACTGCTCTTCGGCCTGTGCCCGAAGTTCGGCGCGGTCGTGGCCGCGATCCCGGGCGGGGTGCTCGGCGGCATCACCGTGATCCTGTACGGCATGATCGGCCTGCTCGGCGCGCAGATCTGGCTCAACGCCAAGGTGGACCTGCGCAACCCGCTGAACCTGGTCCCGACGGCCGCGGGCATCATCATCGGCGTCGGCAACGTCAGCATGAAGTTCACCGACACCTTCTCGCTCAGCGGCATCGCCCTCGGCACGCTGGTCGTCATCACCGGCTACCACGCGCTGCGCGCCTTCGCCCCGGCCCATCTCAAGCAGCAGGAGCCGTTGCTGGACGAGGGCACCTCCAGCTACGACGGTCAGCGCCCCACGTCGTAGGCGTACGGCGGCGCGAACGTGCCGGCCGCCGGGCATGTGTGCCTGGCCTGCCCGGCACCGCGTCGTCGCCCCCCTCGCAGCGCCGGCGCGTTCCCCCGATCCGGCGAAGCAGGGGGCCGGTGGGCCCGTCGGCCGGGGCGGAGCTGGGACCCTTCCCCCATGACGCAGCTGGAACACCTCCCCCCGTCCGTCGACGCGGTCATCGCCCGGATGCGCGCCATCGGCACGGCCCTGCCGGCCCGCGACGGGGTGGCCGTGTTCAACCGCGTCTACCTCACCGTCACCGAGGAGATCCACCGGCGCCTGGAC
Source organism: Streptomyces sp. NPDC127190 (assembly GCF_042672505.1). Classification (NCBI taxonomy): domain Bacteria; kingdom Bacillati; phylum Actinomycetota; class Actinomycetes; order Kitasatosporales; family Streptomycetaceae; genus Streptomyces; species Streptomyces sp. NPDC127190. The sequence continues at coordinate 38,884 of NZ_JBHXVE010000027.1, read as the reverse complement.
GCCCGGGAGTTCCCGGACCCGAGGGCGGCGAGCACGCTGGACGTGCGGTTCGCCGAGCGGTATCTGGCGGCGGTCGACGCGGCCGCGGCGGACCGCCGGCCGCCCGCCTGCTGGCGGCCGCTGTTCCAGCTCCGCCGCCATCCCGGCGTACGGCCGTTGCAGTTCGCGCTCGCGGGCATCAACGCGCACATCGGGCACGACCTGGCGCTCGCGGTGGTGGACGCCAGTCGCACCCTCGGCTGCGAACCGGCCGAGCTGGAGGACGAGTTCGACCGCGTGGGCGACCTCCTCTGCGCGCTGGAGGAGCGCATCCGCGAGGATCTGATGCCGGGCCCCGACCTGCTCCAGCTCGCCGACCCGCTCACCCATCTGCTGGGTTCCTGGAGTCTGGAGCGGGCCCGGGACGCGGCGTGGGCGGCGGCGCGGGCGCTGTGGGCGCTGCGCCACTGCGAGGACGTCGCCGAGGAGTTCACCGAACGGCTCGACGCGGCGGTCGGGTTCGCGGGGCGCATGCTGCTCACCCCGCTCACCGACTGACGCCCCCGGCACCGGCCGCGCCGGGGGCTCCCGGTCAGTCCTCCGGGAGTTCGACCGGCGCGATCTCGTCAAAGACGTCGCCCGGGCCCGGGTTGGTCGCGTCCGTGGTGCCGCCGAAGTGGTGCATGACACCCCAGACCGCGTTCAGCGCGGTCTGCACGGCGCCCTCGGCCCAGCCGGCCGTCCAGGAGATGTCGTCGCCGGCGAGGAAGATGCCCCGCTTGTCCTCGGGCAGCCGGTCCTGCATGAAGTGGGTGAACAGGCGCCGCTGGTAGCGGTAGTGGCCGGGCAGGTTGGCCTTGAACGCGCCCATGAAGTAGGGCTCGTTCTCCCAGGAGACCGTCACCGGGTTGCCGATGATGTGCTTCCGGATGTCGACCTTCGGGTAGATCTCGCCGAGCGACTTCAGCATGACCTCCATCCGCTCGTTCGCGGACAGCGGCAGCCACTTCAGGCTGTCGTCGCACCAGGTGTAGGACAGGCAGATCACGGCGGGCTTGTCCGGGCCGTCGTCCAGCAGGTAGGTGCCGCGGGTCATGCGGTCGGTGAGCGTCATCGACATGACGTCCCGGCCCGTCTCCTCGTCCTTGTCCAGCCAGAACGGCCGGTCGACCGGGACGAAGAGCTTGGAGCTCTCCATGTAGTGGGTGCGCTCGATCGCCGTCCAGTGGTCGATCGGGAACAGCGAGTCGTCGCAGGCGATCTTGGACAGCAGCATCCAGGACTGGGCGGTGAAGATCGCCGCCTTGTACGTGCGGATGTCGCCGTTCGCGTCCGTCACGGTGATCTGGTTGCCCGCGGTGCGGTGCAGCCGGGTCACGGCCGGGCGGGGCTCGCCGTCGGCGTGCAGGGACTTCAGCGAGGTGCCGTACGGCCAGTGGACGATCTTCTCCGGCTCGCGCTCCCACAGGCGCAGCGGCAGCTGCTGGGAGCCGCCGACGATGCCGCGGTGGTGGTCGTCAGCCTCGGTGTAGACGACCCGGAGGATCTCCAGGATGGAGTTCGGGAAGTCGGTGTCCCAGCCGCCGGTGCCGAAGCCGACCTGGCCGAAGATCTCCCGGTGCCGGAAGGACTTGAAGGCCTCGGAGTCGCAGAGGAAGCCGTAGAAGGTCTGGTTGTCGAGCTTCTCGACCAGCTGGGCCCAGATCTCGCGGATGCGCTGGACGTCCCGCTCGCGCATGGCGCGGTTCATGTCGGAGAAGTCGGCGCCCTCCTCCAGGCACCGGTTCCAGGCCTCGGCGACGTCCCGGTACACCTGGGGCAGGTCGTCGATGGTCTCGGCGTAGTGCGACTCGCCCTTCAGGTCGACCACGGTCGAGGGGGTGGCCTCGGCCAGCGGGTTCGGGAAGGGCCTGGTCTCCAGGCCGACCAGGTCGATGTAGTGCTGGAGCGCGGTGGAGGACGGCGGGAAGCGCATCGCGCCCATCTCGGCGGTCAGCGACTCGTCACAGCCCTCGAAGCCGACGGTGCGCAGCCGGCCGCCGATCTGGTCGGCCTCGTAGACGACGGGCTTGAGGCCCATCTTCATCAGCTCGTAGGCGGCGACGATGCCGGACAGGCCGCCGCCGATGACCGCGACCTCGGTGCCGTGCTCGGTCGCCGGTATCTGGCCGAGGCCCGCCGGGTGGGCGAGGAAGTCGTCGTAGGCGTAGGGAAAGTCCGGGCCGAACATGGTGATCGGCGGCTGCTGCTCGTCGGTGTGCTCGACGGCGTTGGGCACCGTGGACGTCATGGGGTACGGACTCCTTGCGCGAAGCGGTAGAACTCGGGGGAAGGCTCGGGGAGGGTCAGACCAGGGACCCGTACAGGCCGGGGCGGCGGTCCCGCAGATACGGGTTGGCCTCGCGGGAGGCGGCCAGGAAGGCGGGGTCGGCGTCGGCCAGGACCAGCTGCTCGGCGCGGCCGGCACGGGTGCGGGCGACTCCGTCGGGACCGGCGAGGGTGGACAGTCCGACGAACTCGAACTCGCCCTCCGCGCCGACCCGGTTGACGTACGCCACGTACATCTGGTTCTCGAAGGCGCGCACCGGGATCATCGACTCCGCGACGAACTGGTACGGGTGCATCTGCGCCGTCGGCACGACGAGCAGGTCGGTGCCGGCCAGGGCGTGCGCGCGGACGTTCTCCGGGAACTCGACGTCGTAGCAGATCATCAGGCCCACGGTCAGGCCGTTCAGCTCGGCCTGCACCACCGGGCCGTCGCCCGGCGTGAAGTGGTCGCGCTCGAAGCAGCCGAAGAGGTGGGTCTTGCGGTAGTTCGCGAGCCGGGTGCCGTCGGCGGAGATCAGCTGGGCGGAGTTGTAGACCGTGCCGCCGTCGCGCTCCGGGTAGCCGTAGGCGACGGCCAGGCCGTGCCGGGTGGCGATCTCGGCGATCGCGTCGGCGGCCTCGCCGTCGGCGGGCTCGGCGAGGCGGGCGATGTCGTCGCCGATCGCGTAGCCGGTGAGGAACATCTCCGGTGCGGCCAGCAGCGCGGCGCCCGCGGCGGCGGCACGCTCCGCGGCCTCGTCGAGGACCTTGAGGTTCTCGGCGACGGAGCCGGGGTTGCCGGAGCTCTGGAGCAGGGCGGTGCGCATGCGTCTTCCTCACCGGATACGGGATTTTTGGGGGCCAGAAAGACGGTACGGTCGGCGCACTCGGCCGGACAAGAAGGAGCCGTTGCGCGCCGGTGCGCGGTTTGTTGCGTGCGGAGCGGGTGGAACGGCGATTCGTTGCGCGGCGGGGTGGCGCTGCCCGGGAATGGTGCCGTTCGGCGGTGTGGAGCCCAGACCTACAGGTCGCGCAGCCGCGCCACGATCTCCCGCAGCAGTCCGGGGTCGGCGCCCGGCCCGGCCCGCACCCCGCGGGGGGCGTCGACGCGGATCAGCCCGGCCTCGGCCAGGTCGCCGAGCAGGACACGGACGACGGTCAGCGGCAGGTCGGCGTCGGCCGCCAGCTCCACGACGGGGCGCGGTCCGCGCCGGACCAGGTCGAGCAGGGCGGCACCCGCGTGGTCGACGGCCGGACGGTCCGCCATGTCGTCGTCCACCGCGGTGACCCGGGACATCAGGTCGATGTCGTGCCGCTGCGAGGGCCGGGTGCGGCCCCGGGTCACGGTGTACGGGCGCACCAGGGACCCGGTCTCGTCCTCGTACCAGTGCTCGTCGCTCACCGTGGGATCAGGAGGTGGTACGGGCGGCGGCGTCCAGGTGGTGGCCGAGGCGACGGACGAGCAGGGCCATCTCGTGGGCGAGCTGGCCGACGTCCGTCCCGGCCTCGCTGAGCACGGCCAGCCGGCTGCCGTGTCCGGCGGGGGTGATGAAGAGGTAGGCGTCGTCCAGCATCACCATGGTCTGGCGCACCTCTCCCGCGGCGAACCGCTCCCCCGCCGACCGGGCGAGGCCGTGGAAGCCGGAGCAGACGGCGGCCAGGTGCTCGATGTCGCGTCGGAGCATGCCCTCCGAGCTGCTGAGCGGCAGGCCGTCCGCGGTGAGCAGCACGGCCTGCCGGACGTGGTCGGTACGCGCCACCAGGTCGTCCAGCAGCCAGCCGAGACCGGTTCCGGGACCGGTGGCTGTCGCGTCCGTGGGCGCAGCGGGCTGCTCGGGGGTGTGGTCCTCACCGTGCATCGTCGGCGTCGGTCCCTTCGTCGGCGTGGGTCGTGTCGCCGAGACCGGTCTCGACGCGGCTGGTCTCGGCACTGCTGTCAGCGCCGTTGATCACCTCGGTCGTTACTCCCCCTGCTCCCCCGCTCGCCGGCAGCCCTCTGCGGCCGCGGTCCAGGCCGCGCTGGAAGGCGCCGAAGATCGCCCGCATCTCCTCGGCGTCGACCTCGCGCTCGGGGGCGGTGCCGGGCGGCGGTGGCTCGTCCCGCAGCTCCGGGACGAGCGAGGCCTGCCGGGTGCGGGTGGGCAGGGCGGGCACGGCCCCGGAACCGGGGACCGGGGCGAGGGCGGGGACCGGGGCGAGGGCGGGGACCGGGGCGGGGGCCGGGTCCGGGGCGGGGGCCGGGTCGGGGGCGGTCCCGCGCTCCGCGGGCCTCCGCTTCCTGGCCGGCAGCTCCCGTACGGCGGCGAGCCGGCCGGCGGACTGACCCGCGGAGCCCCCGCCCGACAGACCCGCAGAGTCCCCGCCCGACAGACCTCCCGGCACCGCCGCTCCCACCGCCCCCGCCGACTCCACCTCCGCCAGCACCCCCGAAGGCAGCCGCACGACCGCCGTCGTACCGCCGTACGGGGAGTCCCCGAGGCTCACCTCGATGCCGTGGCGGGCGGCGAGGCGGCCCACGACATAGAGGCCGAGCCGGTCGTGGCGGGTGGGGTCGAAGGCGTCGGGGTCGGTGAGCGTGCGGTGGGCCGCGGCGCGCGCGTCGGCGTCCAGGCCGAGGCCCCGGTCGTCGATCTCCAGGACGAAGCCGGTGCCGACCCGCCCGGTGCGCAGGGTCACGTCGGTGTGCGGCGGCGAGAACACCGTGGCGTTCTCCAGGAGTTCGGCGAGGAGGTGGACCACGTCGGCGACCGCGTCGGCCGCCACGCCGACCTCCGGCATCGGTGGCACCACCACGCGCGCGTAGTCCTCGATCTCGCCGACGGCGGAGGCGACGACGTCCGCGACCGGCACCGGCCGGCGCCAACGGCGGCCGGGTGCGGCGCCGGAGAGGATGATCAGGCTCTCGGCGTGCCGGCGCATCCGGGTGGTCAGATGGTCGATGCGGAACAGTTCGCGCAGCACATCGGGGTCGTCGGTGCGCCGCTCCAGGGTGTCCACCAGTTTCAACTGCCGGTGCACCAGGGCCTGGTTGCGCCGGGCGATGGTGAGCAGCACCGCGAACTGCCCGCGGCGCAGCCCGGCCTGGCGCACGGCGGCCTCGACGGCGGCCAGCCGCGCGGTGTTGAAGGCCCGGCCGACCTGCCCGATCTCGTCGTCGCGCACCTCGTCGGCGGCGAGCGGCGGCGCCTCGGCGACCGCGTCGACCTCCTCGCCTGCGCTCAACCGCCGCATGACGTCGGGCAGCCGGTCCTTCGTCAGCACGTCGGCGGCGTCCCGCAGGGTCTCCAGCCGGCGCGAGATCCGCCGGGCGCCGCGCACCGCGAACCACAGCGACAGGGCGACCGCGACCAGCCCGACCGCGCCGACGACGGCTGCCTTGGTCAGCTCGCGGTAGGCGAAGGCCCGCCCGCGCGCGGCCGAGTTCTCGGCGGACGCGGTGCACAGCTGCATGTACCGCTTGACGGCCCGGTCGGTGGTCGTCCGCCAGGTGTCCGCCGCGACGGCCCGCCCGGCCCCGCGGGCGCCCGCCCGCAGCAGCGCGTCCTCGCTCCGCACCAGCGAGCGGTGCAGGTCCTCGCGCTGGAACCGTTCGAACAGGGCGCGGGAGTCGGGGGGGCAGGTCGGGCACATAGGTCCGCTCGAAGACGCGGCGGTCCTCGACGGTCGCGGTGAGGGTGTCGTACTGCCGGTCGGTCAGCGCGCCCGCCGCCCGCGCCCCGGCGACCAGGGCGTCTTCCCGGGAGACGTACTCGCGCACCCGGACCAGCTCGATCACGGTCTGGGCCTCGCGGGCGAGCTGTCCGGCCTGGAGCGCGGTGAGCGTGGACTCGACGCCGAAGCCGGGCTCCACCAGCGCGCCGTACTCCTCGACCGCCCGGTCCCAGGTGATCTTCCGGGCCAGCACCCGCTCGCGCAGTCCCTCCAGCCGGCCCGTCGCGGCGACCATGGCGTCCAGTGCCCGCCGCTGCCGCAGGGTGAGCCGGTCGCGGTCACCGTCCTGGACGGCCTGGCGCATGACGTCGACGGCCCGGTCGGTACGGCGCTGCTGGCCGAGCAGCCGGCCGGCGGCGGCGGTGTCGAGGCGGGCGCCCAGGTAGGCGGCGGACAGCCGGCGCTCGATCTGGATCTGCCCGATCGCGGTGTCCACGGGGGTGCCGAAGTCCTCGTACACCCCCTGGACGCGGATCAGCGCGCGGAGTTCGGCGGTGACGGACACCATGGCGAAGCTCCACAGGGCCATCAGTGCCACGGCCGGGGTGAGCGCGAGCGCCACGATCCGGGTGCGCACGGTGGTGGGTCGGCCGAGGGGCCAGCGCATGGGATACCTGCCGGTGTTACCAGTCAGTAGGATGTGGAAAGTGCGGCACAACCTACGGGACGGCCACCCCGGACCGCAATGGTGACCGGCGGTAACCCCTGCTCACCGCCGGGGCAGCGCAAAGGTGGTGAGGACCGCCGCGTGGTCGGAGGGCCACTCGTTGTCCGCGACGTCGGGCCAGGGGCGCGGGGTGCCGGTGACGACGGTCCGGGCCTCCCGTACCGCCAGTCCCCGGTGCAGGACGTAGTCGATCCGGTCCTGCGGCTCGGGCCGGCCGCTGCCGTCCTCGTGCACGGGATGGATCGGCGACCAGGTGTGCCCGGGCTCGGCGACCGGGTCCGGGTGCGCCTCGCGGTAGGAGTCGGCGAAGCCCGCCTCCTCGGCCGCCCTGGTCACCGGCCAGTCCACCTCGGGCCGGTCCAGGTGGGAGGGGCAGTTGAAGTCGCCGACCAGGACCACCGGGACGCCCTCGGCCGAGGCGTCGGCGATCCGGTCCAGCGCGTCCCGCATCTGGGCGAGCCGCACCCCCTCGTGGGCGATCAGCTCGGCCGCGGGCAGCCCGTCGAAGTGGTACTCGTAGGGCCCGTACGGCGTGTAGTGCAGATGCGCGGTCCATACGTCGACCTCGCGGCCGGGGGCCACGGCGATCCGGACGCCGGCGGCGCCGTAGAAGCCGACGTCGGCGTCGCCGAAGCGGGCGGTGATCGGGTGCCGGCTGATCACGCCGAGGTTCTCGCCGGCCCGGTGGTGGTGCCAGCCGAGGGCGTCGGCCAGCTCCTGGGCGGCGGTGCCGCCGGTCTCCTGGAGGCCGACGACGTCGGCGCCGCTGTCCAGGACGGCCTTGAGCTGCTTGGCGCGGTGGTCGTCCACCTTGCTGCCGCCGAGCCACAGGTTCCAGCTCATGACGCGCAGCTCGGGCGCGACCATCCGGCGCAGGTCCTCGACCGAGACCCCGGCCAGGCTGTCCCGCACGGTCCGGCCGGGTGCCCCGCCGATCGGCGCGAGGGACGGGACGGCGAGGACGGCGCATCCGGCGGCCTCGGCGGAGGCGACGCCGGTCTCGGTGTCCTCGACGGCGACACAGGCGGCGGGGTCGACCCCGAGGGCCTCGCAGGCGGCGAGGTAGGGATCGGGGGCGGGCTTGGTGCGGTCGGTGTCGTCGGCGGTGACCGAGGCCGCGAACCGGTGGCGGCCCAGGACGTCGAGGACGACGTCGGCGACCGCCCGCGGGGACGCGGTGACCAGGGCGGCGGGGACGGCGGCGGCGGCCAGCCCGGTCAGCAGTTCCAGGGCGCCGGGGCGGGGCACCACGCCGGTGCGGACGCGCTCGGCGAAGGCGTGGTGCAGCTCGGCGGCGAGGACGGCGGCGGGCCGCCCGGTGGACTCGGCGAGCCAGGCCGCGGTGTGCTCGACCGGGCGGCCGAGGACGTCCGGATGGTCGTCCTCGGTCAGCGGGCGGCCGGCGGTCTCCTCGACCGCCTCCCACCACAGCCGCTCGGTGTCCACGAGCGTGCCGTCCATGTCGAGCAGAACCGCCTCCAGGGCGGTGTGGGGGGTCATGTTCCGGGGGTTCCTCACGTGTGGGTACGGTCGGCCACCAGCACCGGCCGCTCGGGCAGCGACACGCTGACGGCGGCTCCGGCGCCGAGCCCGGTGGCCTCGTGCGCGGGCAGGTCGGCCTTGGCCTCGGTGCCGTCGGCGAGCCGTACGGAGACCCGGACGACCGCGCCGAGGAAGGAGGTGGCGACGACCCGGGCGGTGCCCTGCTCGTCCGCCCGCACCCGCAGGGCCTCGGGCCGCACCAGCACGTCGACCGCCCCGTCAGGCACCTCGCCCTCGGCGGGCAGCCGCTGCCCGAGCACCTGGACGGTGCCGTCCGCCAGCTCCCCGGGGATCCGGCTCATGGTGCCGACGAACTCGGCGACGAAGGCGGTGGCGGGACGGCCGTACAGCTCGGCCGGTTCGGCGCACTGTTCGAGACGGCCGGCGCGCATCACGGCGACCCGGTCGGCGACCGACAGCGCCTCCTCCTGGTCATGGGTGACGAAGAGGGTGGTGATGCCGAGTTCCTGCTGGAGCCGGCGGATCTCCTCGCGCAGGGTGAGCCGGACCTTGGCGTCCAGGGCGGACAGCGGCTCGTCCAGCAGCAGCACCCGGGGGCGCAGGGCGAGGGCGCGGGCCAGCGCGATGCGCTGCTGCTGGCCGCCGGAGAGCTGGTGCGGATACCGCTCCCGCTTGTCGCCGAGGCCGACCAGCTCCAGCAACTCGGCGGCACGGGCGCGCCGTTCGGCCGTACGGACACCGCGCATCCGCAGCCCGAAGGCGACGTTGTCGACGGCGCTCAGATGCGGGAAGAGGCTGTACGACTGGAAGACCATCCCGGCGTCCCGGCGGTGGGCCGGGACCTGGGTGACGTCCTCGCCATCCACCAGCACGGCCCCGGCGTCGGGGTGTTCGAAGCCGGCGAGCATGCGCAGCGCGGTGGTCTTGCCGCAGCCGGAGGGGCCCAGCAGGGCCAGGAACTCCCCCGGGCGGACGGTCAGATCGAGTCCGTCGAGGGCGACGGTCGTCCCGAACTCCCGGCGCAGCGAGCGGAACTCGACGGTCGCGGCCTGGGTGCGGGTCTCGGGCAGGGTGGCAGTCATGTGGGTCATCCCCGGGAGGAGGCGGTCTGGGCGCGTCCGCGGCCGGCACCGGCGAGCGCGAGGAGCAGGGCCCAGGTGACGAACAGGCTGAGCACGGAGACGGCGACGGACATCTGGGCCTGTTCGCTGCCGACGTTGTAGATCCACACGGCGAACGGGGTGTAGCCGAGCAGATGGGAGACCGTGAACTCGCCGAGGACCAGGGCCAGGGTGAGGAAGGACGCGTTGAGCAACGCCCCGCGCAGATTCGGCAGCACGGCCCGCACCAGGGCCTGCGGCCAGCTCGCGCCGCAGCTGCGGGCCGCCTCCACCAGGGTGCGCACGTCGACGGCGCGCAGACCGGCGTCCAGGGCGCGGTAGACGAACGGCAGCGCCATCACGACGTAGGCGAGGACCAGCACGACCGGGAAGTCCGGGTTCTGGATCACCACGAAGGTCTGGAACAGCGGGGTGCGGGAGAGATGCTCCGGACCCCACTTCAGCACGGTGACGATCCCGGCGACGAAGGCGATCGGCGGCACCACCAGCGGCAGCGAGCACACCACCTCCACCACCGGCCGCAGCCGGGACGAGCCGAGCCGGAGCGCGACCACGGCGGGCACCAGGAGCAGCAGGACGACGGCGATGGTGGCGAGGGCCAGCTCCAGCGAGAGCAGCAGGCTGGGCAGGAAGCCGTCGGCGGACAGGATGTGGGTGTAGGCGTCGAGGGTGACGCCCTGGCCGGGCACGTCCACCGTGAAGACCACGGAGGCGGCGAGCGGCACCAGGAAGTACAGGGCGGCCAGGCCGAGGACGGCCCAGCGCCAGGGGGTCAGGCGTCGAGCCATCGGGCGCTCCGGCGTTGCAGGGGCAGATACACGGCCATCACCACGCCGGCCACCAGGACCATGTCGAGGCTGAGGGCGAGGGCGACGTTCTCCTGGCCGACCAGCACGTTGCCGGACAGGGCGTCGGCGATCTGGAGGGTGACCAGCGGGACCGCGCTGCCGACCATGGCGGCGGCGGTGGCGTAGGCGGCGAAGGAGCTGCCGAACAGCAGCACCAGGCCGCCGAGCAGGGAGGGCGCGAGCACGGGCAGCGCCACGTGCCGCCAGTACTGCACCCCGGTGGCGCCGTTGTTCAGCGCGGCCTCCCGCCACTGGGCGCGCAGGCCGTCCAGCGCGGGGGTGATGGTGAGGACCATCAGCGGGATCAGGAAGTACAGGTAGACGAGGACCAGGCCCCAGAAGCTGTACAGGTCGAAGCCGCTGTCCTTGAGGCCGAGGTGCGCGGTGAGCACGCCGGCGTTGCCGAGGGTGGCGACGAAAGCGAAGGCCAGCGGCACGCCGCCGAAGTTGGCGAGGACGCCGGACGCGGTCAGCACGGCCTCGCGCAGCCGGCGCGAGCGGGAGCCGACCACGGCCTGGGCGAGCGGCAGCCCGAACAGGGCGCCGAGCGCGGCGGAGACCGCGGACAGCTTGACGCTGCCGAGCAGGGCGGTGAGGTACGGCCCCTGGAGCGAGGCGGTCAGGTTCTGCGTGCCGTAGTGGCTCCCGACGGTGAAGGCGCCGTCGAGGATGGCGGACGCGGGCAGCCCGAAGGCGACGGCGGCGAACACCAGCAGCGGCACCACGGCGAGCCAGCCGGGGGCGCGGCGCCGCCGCTTCGGGGAAGCGAGGGGCGCCACGTCCGCGCGCGGGAGGACGGCGGTCATCCGGAGACGGCCTTGCCCCAGCCCTGCCCGAGGACCGTCTTGGCCTTGGTCTGCTGGGCCTCGGTCGGGAAGGACGGCGTGCCGGTGACCTGCGGGAGCCTGGCGGCGGCGGCCTTGTCCAGCGTGCCGGCCTGCTCCATGGCCGGCATCAGGGCCGGGCGGGCGTAGCCCTTGAGCCACAGGTTCTGGCCCTCGGCGCTGTAGAGGTACTCCTGCCACAGGCGGGCGGCGGCCGGGTGCGGGGCGTCCTTGTTGATGGCCTGGGAGTAGTACTGGGCGTACCGGCCGTCGCTCGGGATGGCGACCTTCCAGTCGAGGCCCTTGGACTTGAACTCCTGGGCGTAACCGGCGTTCAGGTAGTCCCAGTCGAGGGAGATCGGGGTCTCGCCCTTCTCGACGGTGGCCGGGGTGGACTCGACGGGCGTGTAGTTGCCGTTCTTCTTCAGCTTGGCGAAGAAGTCCAGGCCCGGCTGGATGTCGTCGAAGGAGCCGCCGTCGGCCAGGGCGGCCGCGTAGACACCGCCGAACGCGGACCCGGACTTGGTGGGGTTGCCGTTGAGGGCGACCTGGCCCTTGTACTCGGGCTTGAGCAGGTCCTTGAAGGTGGTCGGGCAGGTCTTGACGCGCTTGGCGTCGCAGCCGATGGAGATGTAGCCGCCGTAGTCGTTGTACCAGCGGGCCTGCGGGTCCTTCTGGGCCGCGGGGATGTCGCCGTAGGAGGCCACCTTGTAGGGCGCGAGCAGGCCCTGCTGGGCGGCGCTGAGCGCGAAGGAGGAGCCCAGGTCCAGCACGTCGGGGGCGCGGTCCTGGCCCGTGCGGGAGGTGACGGCGTTGATCTCGTCCTGGCTGGTGCCGTCGGGGTTCTCCACCTCGACCTTGATGCCGTACTTCTTCTGGAAGCCGTCGATGAGGGCGCCGTAGTTCGCCCAGTCGCGGGGCAGCGCGATGGCGTGCAGCGTGCCCTCCTTCTTGGCCGCCCGGACCAGGGCGTCCATGCCGCCGAAGCCGGCCGCGGAGGTGGCGGTGGCGGCGCTCTTGCCGTCCTTGGTGGTCGACGCGTTGTCGGGGGCGGCGCCGCAGGCGCTCAGGGCGAGCGCGGCGACGACGGCGAGGGAACCGCCGAGCGCGGCGTTTCTCGGCAGGGACACGGTCACGGTCTCTCCAGGGGGACGCATGGGGAGCGAGGAAAAACTCTTCGAACTTGTCTGAACAAGTTGACCCCAGTACGCCCGTCGCCGGTGTCCTGTCCGTAAACACTGCCGAAACTCCGGCCCCCGTTTCCCTGCACACTTCCGGTTGACACGGATCAGTAAGGAACGTCGATTAGGCTGGTCACGCTGTGCACAGCGGCCTACGCAGAGGGGAAGCATGACGGCGCGACACGAGGAGATCGCCGACGAGCTGCGGCGGGCGATCGACCGCGAGGAGTACACGGTCGGCAGCCGGCTGCCCTCGGAGTCGGAGCTGGCCGCGCACTACGGCGTCTCCCGGGGCACGGTCCGCCAGGCCGTCGCGGCCCTCACCGCCGAGGGACTCATCGGCTCCCGCCAGGGTGCCCGGCGGGTGGTCCTGGCCAGCCGCCGCAGCCAGAGCTTCGAGGAGCTGCGCAGCTTCGCCCAGTGGGCCCGCGCGATGGGCCGCGAGGCCACCGGCCGGGTGGTGTCCCAGGAGTACCGGCCGGCCACCGCCGAGGACGCCGTACGCCTCCAACTGGTCGTCGGCACCCCGGTGTTGCACGTCCTGCGGGTGCGCGGACTGGACGGCGAGCCGGTGCTGCTGGAGCGGACGGTCTACGCCGACTGGATCTCCCCGGCGGTCGAGGCCATCGAGCCCGACTGCCCGTCCGTCACCCAGCGCCTGTACGACGACACCGGCCTGGTCTTCGCGTACGGCGAGCATGTCATCGACGCGGTCGCCTGCGGCGCACAGGACGCCGAGCTGCTGGGCGTGCGCCGCACGAGCCCGCTGCTGCGGGTGCGGCGCGTGACGACCACGCGGGAGGGGCGCCCGGTGGAGTGGTCCGACGACCGGTACCGCTCGGACGCGGTGAGCTTCAGCGTGCGCAACTCGATAGGCAACAACGCGCTGGCCCGCAAGACGGCGGGGTAGCGCCCTATCCGGGAGCCCCGGAGGAGAAGCGGCGCAGCAGCGGGGACAGCACCAGCACGGACTTGGTGCGCTCGACGAACGGCTCCCCGGCGATCCGCTCCAGCACCCGCTCGAAGTGGCGCATGTCGGAGGCGAAGACCTGGGCGATCGCGTCCGCGTCGCCGGTGACGGTCGACGCGGCCACGACCTCCTGGTAGCGCTCCAGGCCTCGCTGGATGGTCTCCGGGGAGGTGTTGCTCCGGCAGTAGATCTCGATGTACCCCTCGGTCTCCCAGCCGAGCGCCGCCGGGTCCACCCGGACGGTGAATCCGGTGATGGCTCCGGTGGCCCGCAGCCGGTCCACGCGCCGCTTCACGGCGGGTGCGGACAGGCCGACCATCTGCCCGATGTCCGCGTAGGAGCGGCGGGCGTCCTCGGCGAGGGCGTGCACGATGCGTTCGTCGAGATCGTTCAGCACAGGGGGTGGTTCACTTCTTCGGTTCGGTCACTTCTCTGCCGTCGCCGCGGGAGCGTCATCGGCCGCGGGACGGGAACGGCGACAGCCGTATACGAAGTAGAACACGAGCCCGACGAGCGCCCCCTCGGGGGCGCGGGGAACGGCGCGACCGGCCGCGAACGGATCCGCGGCTGCGCACCGGCTCCCACGCGCTTCCCGGCGGAGCGGTCAGCTCCAGCTGGCGTGCAGCGGCTTGCCCTCCGCGTACCCGGCCGCGCTCTGGATGCCGACGATGGCCTTCTCGGCGAACTCCTCGAGGGAGCCGGCACCGGCGTAGGTGCAGGAGGAGCGGACACCCGCGATGATCGAGTCGATCAGGTCCTCGACGCCGGGGCGGGCCGGGTCCAGGAACATCCGCGAGGTGGAGATGCCCTCCTCGAACAGCGCCTTGCGGGCGCGGTCGTAGGCCGACTCCTCGGAGGTGCGGTTGAGCACCGCGCGCGCGGAGGCCATGCCGAACGACTCCTTGTACAGGCGGCCGCCCGCGTCCTGCTGGAGGTCGCCCGGGGACTCGTAGGTGCCCGCGAACCAGGAGCCGACCATGACGTTGGAGGCGCCGGCCGCGAGGGCCATGGCGACGTCGCGCGGGTGCCGGACACCGCCGTCGGCCCAGACGTGCTTGCCGTACTTCTTCGCCTCGGCGGCGCACTCCAGCACCGCGGAGAACTGCGGCCGGCCCACACCGGTCATCATGCGGGTGGTGCACATGGCGCCGGGGCCGACACCGACCTTGATGATGTCCGCGCCGGCGTCGATGAGGTCCTTGACGCCCTCGGCGGAGACGATGTTGCCCGCGACGATCGGCACCTGCGGGTCGAGCGCGCGCACCAGCTTGATGGCGCTGATCATCGACTCCTGGTGGCCGTGCGCGGTGTCGATGACGAGCGTGTCCACGCCCGCGTCGAGCAGCTGCTTGGCCTTGCCAGCCACGTCGCCGTTGATGCCGACGGCGGCGGCGATGCGCAGCCGGCCCTTGGCGTCCACGGCCGGGGTGTACAGCGTGGCCCGCAGGGCGCCCTTGCGGGTGAGGATGCCGGCCAGCCTGCCGTCCTTGTCGACGGCCGGGGCGTAGCGCCGGTTGTGGGTGTCCAGGGTGTTGAAGGCCTCGCGCGGGTCGATGTCCGCGTCGAGGAGCAGCAGGTCCTTGGACATGACCACTTCGAGCTGGGTGAAGCGGTCGACGCCGCTCAGGTCCGCGTCGGTGACGACGCCCACCGGCCGGTGGTTCTCGTCCACGACGACACCGGCGTTGTGCGCCCGCTTGGGCAGCAGCGCGAGGGCGTCGGCGACGGTCTGGTGCGGGGTGAGCACGATCGGGGTGTCCAGCACCAGGTGGCGGCTCTTCACCCAGGAGACGACCTCGGTGACGACCTCGATCGGGATGTCCTGCGGGATGACCACCAGGCCGCCCCGGCGGGCCATCGTCTCGGCCATGCGGCGCCCGGCGATGGCGGTCATGTTGGCGACCACGAGCGGGATGGTGGTGCCCGTACCGTCCGGCGAGCGGAGGTCCACGCCCTGGCGGGAGCCCACCGCGGAGCGGCTCGGCACCATGAAGACGTCGTCGTACGTCAGGTCGTACGCGGGCTGGATGTCATTGAGGAAACGCACGTGCTGCACATCCCAGTCGATCAGAGGTGACCCCCGGACAGGTGTGCCAGGGGGAAAGAGCACGTACTTCATTCTCCCATGGCCGGGCCGTCACCATGCCCCGACAGAACGTCCAGGCTGGTGAGAGGCGCTTAGGAGGTTCCTCCAAGGGCCAGCGCGACGCTGAGCGCCGGGGTGTGGTCGGCGGCCTCGGTGAACACCTCCTGGGCGATCCGCCACTCCTCCGGCCGCGCCTCGGCGTACGGCCGCCAGTTGCGTACGACGATCAGCAGTCCCCGCTCGACCGCGTCCTCCGGCCACACCGTGTGGTCGCCGAGCGAGTCGGCGAGCGCGTCCCAGTTGCGGCCGAACCAGTCCGGCAGCGCCAGCGCCCGGGCGGCGCGGTCCATCAGTCCCGCCTTGTCCGTGACTCCGTCGAGGTCCAGCGTGACCAGGAGTTCCGTCATCTCAGTACCGCCCTGAACGATTGGTAGTGATCATCGGTGTAGTACAGCTCGCCGCCCTGCCCGGTGATCAGGCGGCGGGCCCCGCGGTCGCGCGAGCCGGGTGTCGGCACCGTGTACTCGTGGTAGTAGCCGCGCTGGTGCCTGGGCAGCCGTCCCTCGAAGTTCCCGAAGACGATGCCGTCCCGGGCGTAGGGGTAGGGGCCGCCCCGGTCGATGAGCGTGAGCGTCCTGCGGGCCTCGGCCGGCAGCTCGGCCGCCCGGACGGTGGCCATGCCGTGGGCCCAGGAGGGCGCCGACCCGGCAGGGGCACGCGTGCCCTCCCGGCCGGCCGGGTGGGAGGAGCAGCCCGTGAGCAGGACGGCGAGACAGACCAGCAGCCCGGCGCACGCACGCAGGACGGCACGGGGTACGACACGGGGGACGAACCGCAGCAGCATGGCGACGATGCTGCCACGACCGTCCCCGCACGGCCGTACCGCGACCCGCCTTTCCCGCGCGGTACGCACCACCCGCTGCGGGCCCCGTCAGGCCCCGTCGGGGTCCTGGCGGCTGAGCGCGGGCTTCGGCGTCGGCCCCGCCGTCATCAGGTAGTCCGCGGCGGAGGTGTCCGTGACCAGGCTGGTGACCAGCCCGGACCGGAGCACCGCGTCGATCGCGGACGCCTTGCGCTGTCCGCCGGCGATCGCCACGACCTCCGGGATACGGCGCAGCTGGTCGGCCTTGACCGTGATGCACCGCTCCCCCAGGTCGCGGCCGATCCGGCGGCCCTCGGCATCGAAGAGGTGCGCGGACATCTCGGCGGCGACACCGAGCGAGGCGTAGTGCGCCCGCTCCTCGTCGCTCAGCATGTCGTGCACCGTCGAGATGCCCGGCTCCCAGGAGCCGATGGAGACACAGGCGACCGTGACCTTGTCGAAGTACTCGTACGCCCGGGCGATCCCGGTCTGGCTGCGCAGCGCCGCCGCGGTGGCCGCGTCCGGCAGCAGCATCGGCGCGTAGATGGGGTGCGCGTCGCCGCCCGACACCTGCGCGGCCCGGCGCACCGCCTCCACCGAGCCGCGTTCGGCGGTCCCGGCGTCGTACACGCCCGTCAGCTGCACCACCGTGCACGGCGGCAGCCGGTCGAGCGCCGCCGCCATGTGGATGGTGGACCGGCCCCAGGCCAGCCCCAGCACGTCCCCCTCGTTGACCAGCTCGCCGAGGAGGTCCGCGGCGACCTCGCCGAGGTTCTCCGGGTCGGGGTTCTCCTCGGCGTCGGCCGGGGACTCGACCACGACGGCGTGCCGCAGGCCGTAGCGGGCGCGGAGCGCGTCGGAGCGCTCGGCGTCCAGCTCGGCCGGCACGCGGATCTCGATCCGTACGAGATCCCGTTCGAGGGCCGTCTCCAGGACCCGCGCCACCTTGAAGCGGCTGACGCCGAACTCCTCCGCGATCTGGATCTTGGACTTGCCCTCGAGGTAGAAGCGGCGGGCCATGGCCGCCGCCTGCACCAGCTCTGCGGGTCCCATCCGCATGGCTGACCGGCCCGCCGACATACCCGACACGGCGATCTCCTCACTGCTGTTCACACTTGGATTCGCCGTTCATCCTTGCAGATTCGGCGCGACTGATCCGCCCTGATGGGCGCCGTTCCCTTAACCGTTCATATAGCTGTGGCTCAGTGGTCGCATGCCCAGGACGCCCTGGCGGTCGCCTCCTGGGCCTGGGCGCGCAGGGCGCGCACCGCTTCGGCCGGGTCCTCGGCGCCGTACACGGCCGAACCGGCGACGAACACGTCCGCTCCCGCCTCCGCGCACCGCTCGATCGTCGAGGCCGAGACCCCGCCGTCCACCTGGAGCCACAGCTGGAGGCCGTGCTTGCCGATCAGCTCACGGGTGCGGCGGATCTTGGGCAGCATGATGTCGAGGAAGGCCTGGCCGCCGAAGCCCGGCTCGACCGTCATGATCAGCAGCATGTCGAGTTCCGGCAGCAGGTCCTCGAAGGGCTCGATCGGCGTGGCGGGCTTGAGCGCCATGGAGGCGCGCGCACCCTTGGCGCGGATCTCGCGGGCGAGCCGCACCGGAGCGGCGGCCGCCTCCGCGTGGAAGGTGACGGAGGAGGCACCGGCCTCGACGTACTGGGGAGCCCAGCGGTCGGGGTTCTCGATCATGAGGTGGCAGTCCAGCGGCGTGTACGTCGCACGGGCCAGGGACTCCACCACCGGTACGCCGAGGGTGAGGTTCGGGACGAAGTGGTTGTCCATGACGTCGACGTGGAGCCAGTCGGCGCCCTGGACCGCCTTGGCCTCCTCCGCGAGTCGGGCGAAGTCGGCGGACAGGATGCTGGGGTTGATCTGCACGGCCATGACCCAAGCCTGCCATGCCGCTGCGCTGGGCTGTAACGGCGGTCTCAGGTTGTGTTTTGTCTGTCGGCCCGGTGGGGGCTGGCCGCGCCCCGCGGCGCAGCCGCATATCGATACAGCCCCGCGCCCCTTCAGGTTGGCAGTCCCGACGACGCTTCAGCCGGTACGCCGAATCAGGGCCAGGTACATCGCGTCCGTGCCGTGGAGGTGGGGCCAGAGCTGGATGTCCGGGCCCTCGCCCAGACCGGGCATGTCCGGGAGCAGGGGGCGGGCGTCGATCAGCTCGGTGTCCGGGTGCTGCTTGATGATGTCGGAGACGACCGCGCGGGTCTCGGCGAGATGGGGCGAGCAGGTGGCGTAGCCGACGACCCCGCCGACGCGCACCGAGTCCAGGGCGGTGCGCAGCAGGGACCGCTGGAGCGGGGCGAAGTTGTCCAGGTCCTCCGGGCGCCGCCGCCAGCGCGCCTCGGGCCGCCGGCGCAGCGCGCCGAGCCCGGTGCAGGGCACGTCCATCAGCACCCGGTCGAAGGTGCCGGGCCGCCACGGCGGCCGGGTCCCGTCGGCGGCGATGACCTGGTACGGCCCCGGGTTGCCGTGCAGCGCCCTGGCGACCAGCCCGGCCCGGTGCGGCTGCTTCTCGGAGGCGAGCAGGACGGCCCCGCGCTCGGCGGCGAGCGCGCCCAGCAGCGCGGCCTTGCCGCCCGGCCCGGCGCACCCGTCGAGCCACTTGGTGTCGGAGCCCTCCAGCGGCGCGTTGGCGAGCGCGAGGGCGACCAGCTGGCTGCCCTCGTCCTGCACTCCGGCGCGCCCCTCGCGCACGGCTTCCACCGCGCCCGGCTCGCCGCCCTCGGCGAGCCGCACGGCGTAGGGCGACCAGCGCCCCGGCACGGCGGCGTCCTCGCGCAGCAGCTCCTCGGTGGTGGCGCGGCCCGGCCGGGCGACGAGCGTCACCTCGGGCCGCTCGTTGTCGGCCGCGAGCAGCTCCTCGATCCCGGCGCGGCCGCCGCCGAGGGAGTCCCACAGCGCGGAGACGACCCAGCGGGGATGCGAGTGCATCACGGCGAGATGGTCCTCGGGGTCCTCGTCGTAGGACGGGGCGACCTTGGCGAGCCAGCCGTCGAGGTCGTCCTGCGCGACCTTGCGCAGCACGGCGTTGACGAACTTGGCGCGGCCGTCGCCGAGCACCACCCGGGCCAGCTCCACCGAGGCGGACACGGCGGCGTGGGTCGGGATCCGGGTCCCCAGCAGCTGGTGCACACCGAGGGTGAGAACGTCGAGCACCGGCGGGTCGACCTCGCGCAGCGGCCGGTCGACACAGGCGGCGACCACGGCGTCGTAGGTGCCCTGGCGGCGCAGCGTGCCGTAGACCAGCTCGGTGGCCAGGGCCGCGTCCCGCGCGTCGAAGTCGCCCTTCTCCCGCGCCTTGCGCAGCAGCGGCGGCAGCACGAGGTTGGCGTACGCGTCCCGCTCGTCCACCGCGCGCAGGGCCTCGAAGGCCAGCATGCGGACGGGGTCCTTCTGGGGACGGCGGTAGGGCTTGGCGGGCTTACGGGGCCGCCGGGACTGCTCGCTCACGAAAAAGGTGCTCCGGATGTGATGAGGGGGCTGCGGTGTCCAGCGTACGTCGGCACACCGCCGCCCCCGCCGCCCGGGGCCGCCGCGGCCGTGCTCAGCCGCCGAGCCGCTCGCTCTCGGTGATGCGCACCCCGCGCGCCCAGTCGGCGGCGCGCATCGGCTTCTTGCCCTGGGCCTGCACCCACAGCAGCTCGACGGCGTACGACCCGGTGCCCACGTGCACGCTGTTCTTGCCGACCGCGAGCGCGCCCGGCGCCAGGTCGGTCCGCTCGGGCACCGGGGTGACCTGGATGAGCTTGAGCCGCTCGCCGCGGAAGGTGGTCCAGGCGCCGGGCGCGGGCGTGCAGCCGCGCACCACCCGGTCGACGCGCAGCGCGGGCGCCGCCCAGTCCACCTGGGCGTCCTCGACCGTGATCTTCGGTGCCACGGTGATGCCCTCGGCGGGCTGCGGTACGGCCTTCAGGCTGCCGTCCTCGATGCCGTCCATGGTGGCGGCGAGCAGCCCGGCGCCGGCGAAGGCGAGCCGGGTGAGCAGGTCGCCGCTGGTGTCGGTGGGCCGGATCGCCTCGGTCACCGTGCCGTACACCGGCCCGGAGTCGAGGCCCTCCTCGATGAGGAAGGTGGAGGCGCCGGTGATCTCGTCGCCCGCCATGATGGAGTGCTGCACCGGCGCCGCCCCGCGCCAGGCGGGCAGCAGCGAGAAGTGCAGGTTGACCCAGCCGTGGGCGGGGATGTCCAGGGCGACGCGGGGCAGCAGGGCGCCGTAGGCGACGACCGGGCAGCAGTCGGGGGCGATCTCGGTGAGCCGGGCCAGGAACTCCGGGTCCCGCGGCCGGACCGGCTTCAGCACCTCGATCCCGGCCTCCTCCGCCCGGTCGGCCACGGGCGACGCGACCAGCCTGCGCCCGCGCCCGGCCGGCGCGTCGGGCCGGGTGACGACGGCGGCCACCTCGTGCCGCCCGGAGGCGATCAGGGCGTCCAGGGCGGGAACGGCGACCTCGGGGGTACCGGCGAAGACGAGCTTCATGGGCGGGATCGGGCCTCTCGGGCGGGGGTTGGACCGGGCAGCGCACCAGTCTATGGCCACCGGCGCACAGCCGCCGAGGGCGAGCGACCCCCGCAGAGAACGGAAACCGCGACCCGCGCGCGCCCGGACGACCGGCGTACGCATATGCCCATACGCCCCCAGCCCGTGACCAGCGGAGCGCCCACGCGTTGGTCAAGAGAGAGTTGACCACTTCGGGCCCTCGCGCGGCCCAATTCCTTTCAACGCCGGTTCGAGAGGCTTGTTCATGGCCGACCACGCCACCCACGACGCCCAGGCCCGGGCCAGCCTGCACTTGCTGGTGCGGGACATCGAGCGTGTCCGCCGCCAGGTGGACGCACTGCGCACGCTCACCGCCCAGTTGGGCAATGTCTACCGCCCGCGCCGCTCCGGCCCGTCCACGGGCTTCGTCGTCTACGGACGCGCCCCCGCCCCGACGGTGCGTCTCGCCCAGGAACTCCGCGACAGCGTCGAGACCCTGGTCACGGCCGCCGTCGACTTCGACCGCTCGCTCGGCTTCTCGTGGGACGCGGTGGGCTCGGCGCTCGGCGTCACCAAGCAGGCGGTGCACCGCCGCTACGGCGCCCGCCGCGCCGCCGCCCAGGCCGCCGCCGAGGCCGAGCGGTCACCCGAGCCGACCGGCACCCGCACGCTCAACGTGGGCGCCGGTCTGCCGACGGTCCCCGCGGCCCGCTCCATGCCGACCCAGCCGACCGCGGGCAGCCCGACGCTGCGCGACGACGCCCGGCCGACCGCCTTCCCCGGCCCGCGCAACGGCTGACGCCCCGCCGACCGCCCTCCCGGAAGCCCCCGAACCCTCCCGGGAGGGCCCCACGGACGGCCGTCGGCCGAGGTCAGCCGATGTCCGGCGGATCGATCCGCACCCGCACCGCCTCACCGCTCCCCCGTGCCATGCGGGCGGCCTGCGCGGTCTTCAGGGCGGCGGCCAGCGCGGCACCGCTGCCCGGCGGCACCCGCACCAGCGCCCGCTCCCAGTGTTCGCCGGGCGGCGGCGCGCCGGGTCTGCGCGCCCGCCCCGGCAGCGTGGGCGGCACCGGCACCGGCCCCAACACCTCCGCGTCCGCGGGCAGTTGCACCGCGGCCAGGAACTCGGCGACGGCCGTGGGCACCCCGGACACGGCCGCCATCCGCGACACCGGCGGGAAGCCCAGCTCCGCCCGCTCGGCCAGCTCCCGCACCGCGTGCCCGACGGGATCCCAGCGCACCAGGGCCTGCACCGGCCGCAGGGTCGGCTCGGCCACCACGACCACGGTCCCCCCTTCGCTCTGCGGCCGCACCAGCGCTCCGGCCGCGATCCACCGGCGCAGCGCGTCCTCACCGGCGCGCAGATCCGGCCGGGTGAGCATGGCCCAGCCGTCCAGCAGCAGGGCCGCCGCATAGCCGCCCTCGGCCACCGGCTCGGCGCCCGGGGTGCTCACGACCAGCGCGGGCGCGCCCGGCACGGTGTCCAGCACATGCTCGCGGCCCGAGGTGCGCACCGGTACGGCCGGGAAGGCGCGCCCCAGCTCCTCGGCGGTCCGCCGCGCCCCCACGATCTGGGCGCGCAGCCGGAAGCCTCCGCACTGCGGGCAGTGCCAGGCGTTCTCCGGCTGCCCGCACCAGCCGCAGCGCAGCACGCCCGCGTCCTGCCCCTCGAGCGGCCCGGAGCAGTGCCGGCAGCGCGCGGGCGCCCGGCACCGGTCGCAGGCCATCCGGGGGGTGTAGCCGCGCCGGGGCACCTGGACCAGCACCGGCCCGTGCCGCAGCCCCTCGCGGGCCGCCTGCCAGGCGAGGGTGGGCAGCCGGGCGGCACGGGCCGCCTCGTCCCGGGCGAGATCCTCGTCGCCCACGGTCCGCACCAGCGGCGCGGTCCGCCGCACCTGTTCCCGCCCGGCCACCAGCGGCCGCGCCCAGCCGGTCTCGACCAGCTGGGCGGCCTCCACGGTGCAGCTCCAACCGCCCAACAGGAAACCGCACTTGTCCTGCGCGGCGCGCAGCAGCAGCACATCCCGGGCGTGCGGCTGCGGGGCGTGCGGCTCGCTGTGGCTGTCGTCCCCGTCGTCCCAGATGGCGACCAGGCCGAGATCGCGCACCGGCGCGAACATCGCCGCCCGGGTCCCCACGACCGCCCGGACGGCCCCCCGCCGCACCGCGAGCCACTGCGCATACCGCTTCTCGGGCCCGGCGTCGGCGGTGAGCAGCGCATGCCGGCCGGGGCCCAGCAGCGCGGTCAGGGCCGCGTCGACCCGCCCGGCGGCCCGTCCGTCCGGTACGACGACGAGCGCGCCGCGTCCCGAGGCGAGGGTGGCGGCGACGGCCCGGGCGATCTCCTCGCTCCAGGAGGGCCCGGGCAGCGCATGCCACACGGCCCGGGGCGCCCCGCCGGAGGCCAGCGCCTCCAGGAAGGCCCCGCCGCGCTCGTACCGTGCCCAGGAGCCCGTCTCGGGCGCGGGCGGCGGCGGCAGGGGCTCCGGGGACGGCCGCTGCTCGGCGCGCGCGCTGCGGGGCGGCACGGCCAGCTGGAGGACGTCGGCGAGGCTGCCCGCGTACCGGTCGGCGACGGCCCGGGCGAGCCCCAGCAGCTCCTCGCTCAGCACCGGCTCCGGCGACACCACCTGGGCCAGCGCGGCCAGCGGGCCGGAGTAGTCGGAGTGGGCCAGCCGCTCGATGAGGAAGCCGTCGATGAGCCCCCCGCCCTCCCGGCGGCCCTCGCGCACCCGGCCCCGCCCGGCCCCGAACCGCACCCGCACCCGCACGCCGGGCTGCGCCTGCTCGTCCAGCTCGGCGGGGACGGCGTAGTCGAAGTACCGGTCGAGGTGCAGCACGCCCTTGTCCACGAGGACCCGGGCCACCGGCAGCCGCTCCGCCAGCGCGGCGCCCCGCCAGGTCCGCGGCTTGGCCCGCGGGGTCTTCGCCGTGCGCACGCTCTCCCGGATGAGGGCGAGCTGCTCCGCCGGCGCTCCTTCGCCCGCGCCGTCCCCGTCCCCCGGGTGCACCCCGTCCTCGCTGCTCACGCTTGCATTCTTCCAAACGGGACTGACAACACCGGCTGCCCGCGGACACGCCGAGGCCCCGGGCCCGTGAGGGGTTTGCCGGGGGGCGCGGTGTGGCGGGCGGGGCTTAAAGGCGGCCGCGGGGCGCTCGGCGGGGACGCGGTGGGTGC
>NZ_JBHXVE010000027.1:0-15146 GCF_042672505.1 Streptomyces sp. NPDC127190 | reverse complement strand
CCGCGCCCCGGCGCGGCCCCCCGGCCCCCCGGCGGACAGGCGGGCGGGACTACAGGCCGGCGGCGGCGCGCAGCGCGTCCACGCGGTCGGTGCGCTCCCAGGTGAATTCGGGCAGCTCGCGGCCGAAGTGGCCGTAGGCCGCCGTCTGGGAGTAGATCGGGCGGAGCAGGTCGAGGTCGCGGATGATCGCGGCCGGGCGGAGGTCGAAGACCTCGTCGATGGCCTTCTCGATCTTGTCGGTCTCGATCTTGTGGGTGCCGAAGGTCTCCACGAAGAGACCGACCGGCTCGGCCTTGCCGATCGCGTACGCCACCTGCACCTCGCAGCGCGAGGCCAGACCCGCGGCCACGACGTTCTTGGCGACCCAGCGCATGGCGTAGGCGGCCGAGCGGTCCACCTTGGACGGGTCCTTGCCGGAGAAGGCGCCGCCACCGTGGCGGGCCATGCCGCCGTAGGTGTCGATGATGATCTTGCGGCCGGTCAGGCCCGCGTCACCCATCGGGCCGCCGATCTCGAACCGGCCGGTGGGGTTGACCAGCAGGCGGTAGCCGTCGGTGTCCAGCTTGATGCCGTCCTCCAGCAGCGCCTTCAGCTCCGGCTCCACGACGAACTCGCGGATGTCGGGCGCCAGCAGCGACTCGAGGTCGATGTCGCTGGCGTGCTGCGAGGAGACGACCACCGTGTCGAGGCGGACGGCCTTGTCGCCGTCGTACTCGATGGTGACCTGCGTCTTGCCGTCCGGGCGCAGGTAGGGGATCGTGCCGTTCTTGCGGACCTCGGAGAGGCGCTTGGACAGCCGGTGCGCCAGGAAGATCGGCAGCGGCATCAGGGTGGGCGTCTCGTCGGACGCGTAGCCGAACATCAGGCCCTGGTCGCCGGCGCCCTGCCGGTCCAGCTCGTCGTCGTCGCCCTCGACCCGGGCCTCGTACGCCGCGTCCACACCCTGCGCGATGTCCGGGGACTGCGCGCCGATCGACACCGACACGCCACAGGAGGCGCCGTCGAAGCCCTTCTTGGAGGAGTCGTAACCGATCTCCAGGATCTTGTTGCGGACCAGGCTCGCGATGTCCGCGTACGCCTTGGTCGTCACCTCACCTGCCACGTGCACCAGGCCGGTGGTGATCAGCGTCTCCACGGCGACCCGGGAGGTCGGGTCCTCCCGCAGAAGCGCGTCGAGAATGGTGTCGCTGATCTGGTCAGCGATCTTGTCGGGGTGACCTTCGGTCACGGACTCCGAGGTGAACAGGCGACGGGACACAACGCTCCCTGGGGTTGCAGCGGCTGCTGGCTGATCATTTACGGTCGGTGCGCGGGGCTGCGCCCGGCGCCGACCGTGACAGTTTATCGGTCACACTCGGCCGATGGGTCACTGTCTCGCCTCTCGGAAGCGCTGTGACCTGCGGCACGGGGCATTCTGCCCAACGCCGGGCGGCCTTGGCCAGGGTCGCCACGATCAATTTCAGGCGGCCTTCCACTGCTCCGTCCGGTGAGCGGGGCCGCCGCGGGGTCAGCCGAGCCGCGCTGCGACCAGGTCCCAGACGGTCTCGGCCAGGGCCTCCTTGGGCCCGTACGGCACCGGCGTGTCGCTGCCGTCCGCACCCAGCACGACCGCCTCGTTCTCCTCGGAACCAAAGGTCTTGCGCTCGCCGACCTCGTTGACCACGAGCAGGTCGCAGCCCTTGCGGGCGAGCTTGGCGCGGCCGTTGGCGAGGACGTCGTCGGTCTCCGCGGCGAAGCCGACGATCACCTGTCCGGGGCGGGCCCGTTCGGCGGACAGCTCCGCGAGAATGTCTGGATTTCGCACCAGGACGATCGGGTCGGGCTCCTGGCCGTCCCGCTTCTTGATCTTGCCGGCCGCGTAGACGGCCGGACGGAAGTCCGCCACGGCGGCGGCCATGACGACGGCGTCGGCGTCCGCCGCGGCCTTCAGGACCGCCTCGCGCAGCTGTACGGCGGTGCCGACCGGGACCACGTCCACGCCGGCCGGGTCGGGCAGCGCGGTGTTGGCCGCGACCAGCGTCACCCGGGCGCCCCGGGCCGCGGCGGTGCGGGCGAGGGCGTAGCCCTGCTTACCGGAGGAGCGGTTGCCGAGGAAGCGCACCGGGTCGAGGGGCTCGCGGGTGCCGCCCGCCGAGACGACCACATGGCGGCCCTTCAGGTCGGGCTCGGTGACGCCGCGGGCCAGCACCCGGCGGCAGACCTCGAAGATCTCGGCCGGGTCGGGCAACCGGCCCTTGCCGGTGTCGACGCCGGTGAGGCGACCGACGGCGGGCTCGATGACGACGGCGCCGCGCCGGCGCAGGGTCGCCACGTTCTCCTGGGTGGCCGGGTGCTCCCACATCTCGGTGTGCATCGCCGGGGCGAAGACGACCGGGCAGCGGGCGGTGAGCAGGGTGTTGGTGAGCAGGTCGTCGGCGAGGCCGTGGGCGGCCTTGGCGAGCATGTCGGCCGTCGCCGGGGCGACCACCACCAGGTCGGCGTGCTGGCCGATGCGGACGTGCGGGACCTCGTGGACGCTGTCCCAGACCTCGGTGGAGACGGGGTTGCCGGACAGGGCGGACCAGGTGGCGGCGCCGACGAAGTGCAGCGCGGAGGCGGTGGGCACCACGCGGACGTCATGGCCCGACTCCGTCAGCCTTCTCAGCAGCTCGCACGCCTTGTAGGCGGCGATGCCACCGCTGACTCCCAGCACGACCTTGGGCTTGTCCACGCTCACTCCCCGGACTCGGAACCCTGCAACACCAATGACACACCACAGGCCCGGCAGCGTGACTGCCGGGCCTGTGGATAAGTCAATCGCAGTCTGAAAGTACTACTGCGCCGGGCCCTCGATGGCCTCGGACGTCAGCAGACCCGCGTTGATCTCCCGCAGGGCGATCGAGAGCGGCTTCTCGTGGACATGGGTGTCGACGAGCGGACCGACGTACTCGAGGAGGCCCTCGCCGAGCTGCGAGTAGTACGCGTTGATCTGGCGGGCACGCTTGGCCGCGTAGATCACGAGGCTGTACTTCGAGTCGGTGGCCTCGAGAAGCTCGTCGATCGGCGGGTTGATGATGCCCTCGGGCGCGGTGATGGAAGAGGACACGCTCTACCTTCCGATGGATGGGAAAAGATCATTTCTGATCACACACTCGTGATCAGACAACATCCATCAAGGCTAGCAGCTCGCGGGCCACGTCCTCGACGGAGGTGTTCACCAAGGTCTCGTCGAACTCCGGCTCGGCCGCCAGCTCGGTCCGGGCGGCCGCCAGGCGGCGCTCGATGACCTCGGGCGACTCGGTCCCCCGGCCGGTCAGCCTGCGCACCAGCTCCTCCCAGGAGGGCGGAGCGAGGAACACCAGCTGGGCGTCGGCCATGGAGGCGCGAACCTGCCGGGCGCCCTGGAGATCGATCTCCAGCAGCACGGGCTCGCCGTTCTCCAGCCGCTCCTGCACGGCCGCGCGGGGCGTGCCGTACCGGTTGCCGGCGAACTCGGCCCACTCCAGCAGCTCGCCGTTGGCGATCAGCTTGTCCATCTCGTCGTCGGTCACGAAGAAGTAGTGGACTCCGTGCTGCTCACCAGGGCGCGGCTTGCGGGTCGTCGCCGACACCGAGAGCCAGACCTCGGGGTGTTCCTTGCGCATATGGGCGACGACCGTGCTCTTGCCGACCCCGGAGGGGCCGGAGAGCACGGTCAGCCGCGGACGTTCACTCATGCAGCGATTATTCCAGCAATCCCGGGGTGCCCGGGACTCCTGGTCCGACAGCAGCCGGACTCAGGAGCCGGTGCTGCCGAACTCACGCTCCAGGGAGGCGATCTGGTTGGAACCGAGACCGCGCACACGGCGGCTCTCGGAGATCCCCAGACGCTCCATGATCTGCTTGGCGCGGACCTTGCCCACGCCCGGCAGGGACTCCAGCAGGGCGGAGACCTTCATCTTGCCGATGACGTCGTTCTCCTGGCCCTGCTTGATGACCTCGTGCAGGGAGGCGCCGGAGTGCTTGAGTCGATTCTTGACCTCGGCCCGCTCCCGGCGAGCCGCGGCGGCCTTTTCGAGCGCGGCTGCGCGCTGTTCAGGGGTAAGGGGCGGAAGAGCCACGCCTACGTCACCTCGGATGTCGAACTGTCGGATACGGACCGGTGAGGAACCTAGTCGCCCCACACCTGGGGAGCCACGAGCAACACGCTTCACCCGTTCTCCCCCACTGCCTGAAGGGCGTGGGAGGTACCCCCACTGCTCGGAGACTAGCGGGCAAGTTCGCCAGAGTCAGCGAGAACAGCGGAAAAGTCCTGGTCAGCCTCCGTCAGGCCGGACATTTGGGACATAATGCCCCGGTTTTGAAGATGTATTCACACGGAACCCGTCACCACGCCGCCCGCAGGGAGACCCCGCACGGGGGTCAGGCACCCGCCACGGCCGCCTGGATCTCCTCCGCGAACCGCTCGGCCGCCCCGCGCAGCGCCCCGGCGTCGGGACCGTGCCGCAGCACACCCCGGCTGACGTTCGGCACCACGTTGCGCACGGCCGCCCCGAAGACCCGCGGAAGGTCCGCCGGGGTCGCGCCCTGGGCTCCGATGCCGGGCGCGAGCAGCGGACCGTTGACGGCGAGGTCGTACGAGGAGAGGTCGCCGAGCGTGGCGCCGACCACCGCGCCGAAGGAGCCCAGCGGCTTCTCGCCCGCGTTCTCGGCGGCCAGGTGGGCCAGCATGGTCGCCCCGACCGTCCGGCCGTCGGCGCGCACGGCGTGCTGCACCTCGCCGCCCTCCGGGTTCGAGGTCAGCGCCAGCACGAACAGGCCCGCCCCGCTCTCCCGGGCCAGGGCGACGGCCGGGCTGAGCGAGCCGTAGCCGAGGTACGGCGAGACGGTCAGCGCGTCCGAGAACAGCGGGGCGTCCTTGTGCAGGAACGCCTCGGCGTAGGCCGCCATGGTGGAGCCGATGTCGCCGCGCTTGGCGTCCATCACGACCAGGGCACCGGCCGCGCGCGCCTCCTGCACCGACTTCTCCAGGACGGCGAGGCCGCGCGAGCCGAACCGCTCGAAGAAGGCGCTCTGCGGCTTCAGGACCGCCACCCGGTCGGCCATGGCCTCCACGACCGTGCGGCTGAACCGCTCCAGGCCCGCCACGTCGTCGTTCAGTCCCCACTCGGCGAGCAGCGAGGCGTGCGGGTCGATGCCGACGCACAGCGGGCCGCGCTCGTCCATGGCACGGCGCAGCCGGGCGCCGAAGGGCTCGAGAACAGTCATACGGGCTTCCTCACATCGGCGCCGACCGCGTCGGCGAGGGTGGCGTAGGGGCTGGTGCGCAGACGGGCCGCGAGGCCCTTGTGGATCGCCCGGGACCAGAACGGCCCCTGGTAGATGAAGGCGCTGTAGCCCTGGACCAGCGTGGCACCGGCCAGGATGCGCTGCCAGGCGTCCTCGGCGGTCTCGATGCCGCCCACGCCCACCAGGGTGATCCGGTCGCCCACACGCGCGTACAGGCGGCGCAGCACCTCCAGGGAGCGCGCCTTGAGCGGGGCGCCGGACAGCCCGCCGGTCTCCCGCACCAGCGCGGGCGGGGACTGAAGGCCGAGGCCCTCGCGCGCGATGGTGGTGTTGGTGGCGATGATGCCGTCCAGGCCCAGCTCCACGGCCAGGTCGGCGACGGCGTCGACGTCCTCGTCGGCGAGATCGGGGGCGATCTTCACCAGGAGCGGGACGTGCCGGTCCGCCACCATGCGGTCGGCGGCCTCGCGGACGGCGGTCAGCAGCGGGCGCAGGTGGTCGACGGCCTGGAGGTTGCGCAGGCCGGGGGTGTTCGGCGAGGAGACGTTGACGACCAGGTAGTCGGCGTACGGCGCGAGCCGCTCGGCGGACTTCACGTAGTCCGCGACGGCCTCGGCCTCCGGGACGACCTTGGTCTTGCCGATGTTCACGCCGACGACCGTCCGGAAGACGGGCTGCCGGGTCGCCAGGCGGGCCGCCACGGCGAGCGAGCCGTCGTTGTTGAAGCCCATGCGGTTGATGAGCGCGCGGTCCTTCACGAGCCGGAAGAGCCGCTTGGGCGGGTTGCCGGGCTGCGGCTCGCCGGTGACCGTGCCGATCTCGACATGGTCGAAGCCGAGCATCGACATCCCGTCGATCGCGACGGCGTTCTTGTCGAAGCCGGCCGCAAGGCCGAAGGGGCCGTGCATGCGCAGCCCGAAGGCCTCGGTGCGCAGCTCCTTGTACCGGGGCGCGAGGGCCGCCGCGACGAAGGTGCGCAGGCCGGGGACGCGGGCGGCGAGGCGGATCCAGCGGAACGCGAGGTGATGCGCCTGCTCCGGATCCATCCGGGTGAAGACCAGACGGAAGAAAAGCTTGTACATGTACGTGTCCTCATGAAGCCTCATGAAGAGGGGGACACCGTTTCCGGTGTCCCCCTCAAGGGCTGCTAGTCGCGGGCCGCGGTCAGGTGTTCCGCGTGTTCCTGGAGCGAGCGGACGCCCACCTCGCCACGGTTGAGGGCGTCGATGCCCTGGACGGCCGCGGCGAGGGCCTGGACGGTCGTCAGACAGGGGACCGAGCGGGCCACGGCCGCCGTACGGATGTCGTAGCCGTCGAGGCGGCCGCCGGTGCCGTACGGGGTGTTGACGATGAGGTCGACCTCGCCGTCGTGGATGAGCTGGACGATGGTCTTCTCGCCGTTCGGGCCGGTGCCCTCGGACTGCTTGCGCACCACGGAGGCGTTGATGCCGTTGCGCTTGAGGACCTCGGCGGTGCCGGAGGTGGCGAGCAGCTCGAAGCCATGAGCGACCAGCTCGCGCGCCGGGAAGATCATCGAGCGCTTGTCCCGGTTGGCGACCGAGATGAACGCGCGGCCCTTGGTGGGCAGCGGGCCGTAGGCACCCGCCTGCGACTTGGCGTACGCCGTGCCGAAGACCGAGTCGATGCCCATGACCTCGCCAGTGGAGCGCATCTCCGGGCCGAGGACGGTGTCCACGCCGCGGCCCTGGATGTCGCGGAAGCGCGACCAGGGCATGACGGCCTCCTTGACGGAGATCGGCGCGTCCAGCGGCAGCTCGCCGCCGTCACCGCGCTTCGGCAGCAGCCCCTCCGCGCGCAGCTCGGCGATGGTCGCGCCCAGCGAGATCCGGGCGGCGGCCTTGGCGAGCGGCACCGCGGTCGCCTTCGAGGTGAAGGGGACCGTACGCGAGGCGCGCGGGTTGGCCTCCAGCACGTAGAGGATGTCGCCGGCCATCGCGAACTGGATGTTGATCAGGCCGCGCACGCCGACGCCCTTGGCGATGGCCTCGGTGGAGGCGCGCAGCCGCTTGACGTCGAAGCCGCCGAGGGTGATCGGGGGCAGGGCGCACGCCGAGTCGCCGGAGTGGATGCCGGCCTCCTCGATGTGCTCCATGACACCGCCGAGGTACAGCTCCTCGCCGTCGTAGAGCGCGTCGACGTCGATCTCGATCGCGTCGTCCAGGAAGCGGTCGACGAGGACCGGCCGGGACGGGCTGATCTCGGTCGACTCGGCGATGTAGCTGGCCAGGCGGGTCTCGTCGTAGACGATCTCCATGCCGCGGCCGCCGAGGACGTACGACGGCCGGACCAGGACCGGGTAGCCGATCTCGTCGGCGATGGCCTTGGCCTCGGCGAAGGTGGTGGCCGTGCCGTGCTTCGGGGCGGGCAGACCGGCCTCGGCGAGGACCCGGCCGAAGGCGCCGCGGTCCTCGGCGGCGTGGATGGCCTCCGGGGAGGTGCCGACGATCGGCACGCCGTTGTCCTTCAGGGCCTGCGCGAGACCCAGCGGGGTCTGGCCGCCGAGCTGGACGACGACGCCCGCGACCGGGCCCGCCTGCTGCTCCGCGTGGACGATCTCCAGCACGTCTTCCAGCGTCAGCGGCTCGAAGTACAGGCGGTCGGAGGTGTCGTAGTCCGTGGAGACGGTCTCCGGGTTGCAGTTGACCATCACGGTCTCGTACCCGGCGTCGGACAGCGCGAAGGAGGCGTGGACGCAGGAGTAGTCGAACTCGATGCCCTGGCCGATGCGGTTCGGGCCGGAGCCCAGGATGATGACGGCCGGCTTCTCGCGGGACGCCACCTCCGACTCCTCGTCGTAGGCCGAGTAGAAGTACGGCGTCTTCGCGGCGAACTCGGCGGCGCAGGTGTCGACCGTCTTGTAGACCGGGCGGATGCCGAGCGCGTGCCGGACCTCGCGGACGACGTCCTCGCGCAGGCCGCGGATCTCGCCGATCTGCTGGTCGGAGAAGCCGTGCCGCTTGGCCTCGCCGAGCAGTTCGCGCGTCAGCTCGGGGGCCTCGGCCAGCTCGTCCGCGATCTCCTTGATCAGGAAGAGCTGGTCCACGAACCAGGGGTCGATCTTCGTGTAGTCGAAGATCTCCTCCGGCGTGGCGCCCGCCCGGATGGCCTGCATGACCGTGTTGATCCGGCCGTCGGTGGGCCGTACGGCCTCGCGCAGCAGGGTGTCCTTGTC
Source organism: Streptomyces sp. NPDC127190 (assembly GCF_042672505.1). Taxonomy (NCBI): domain Bacteria; kingdom Bacillati; phylum Actinomycetota; class Actinomycetes; order Kitasatosporales; family Streptomycetaceae; genus Streptomyces; species Streptomyces sp. NPDC127190. The sequence continues at coordinate 6,706 of NZ_JBHXVE010000027.1, read as the reverse complement.
GCCGGGGTCGCCGACGAAGGTGAACTGGCTGCCCTTCTTCTCCAGTGAGCGCAGCGCCTTCTGGAAGGCCTCGGGGAAGTTGCGGCCGATGGCCATGGCCTCGCCGACCGACTTCATGGTGGTGGTCAGCGTGGAGTCGGCCTGCGGGAACTTCTCGAAGGCGAAGCGCGGGGCCTTGACGACCACGTAGTCGAGCGTGGGCTCGAAGGAGGCCGGGGTCTCCTGGGTGATGTCGTTGGGGATCTCGTCCAGGGTGTAGCCCACCGCCAGCTTGGCGGCGATCTTGGCGATCGGGAAGCCGGTCGCCTTGGAGGCGAGCGCCGAGGACCGGGACACGCGCGGGTTCATCTCGATGACGATCACACGACCGTCCTCGGGGTTCACCGCGAACTGGATGTTGCAGCCGCCGGTGTCGACGCCGACCTCGCGGATCACGGCGATGCCGACGTCCCGCAGGATCTGGTACTCGCGGTCGGTCAGCGTCATCGCGGGCGCGACGGTGATCGAGTCACCGGTGTGCACGCCCATCGGGTCGAAGTTCTCGATGGAGCAGACGACCACGACGTTGTCGTGCTTGTCGCGCATCAGCTCCAGCTCGTACTCCTTCCAGCCGAGGATGGACTCCTCCAGGAGCACCTCGGTGGTCGGGGAGAGCGTGAGGCCCTGGCCGGCGATGCGGCGCAGCTCCTCCTCGTCGTGCGCGAAGCCGGAGCCGGCGCCGCCCATGGTGAAGGACGGGCGGACGACGACCGGGTAGCCGCCGAGGGTCTCGACGCCCTGGAGGACGTCGTCCATGGTGTGGCAGATGACCGAGCGGGCGGACTCGCCGTGCCCGATCTTCTTGCGGACCTCCTCCACGACCTCCTTGAACAGGTCGCGGTCCTCGCCCTTGTGGATCGCCTCGGGCTTGGCGCCGATCAGCTCCACGCCGTACTTGGCCAGGACGCCGTTCTCGTGCAGCGAGATCGCGGTGTTCAGGGCCGTCTGACCGCCCAGGGTGGGCAGCAGGGCGTCGGGGCGCTCCTTGGCGATGATCTTCTCGACGAACTCGGGGGTGATCGGCTCGACGTAGGTGGCGTCGGCGATCTCCGGGTCGGTCATGATCGTCGCCGGGTTGGAGTTGACGAGGACCACGCGCAGGCCTTCGGCCTTGAGCACGCGGCACGCCTGGGTGCCGGAGTAGTCGAACTCGGCGGCCTGGCCGATGACGATCGGGCCGGAGCCGATGACCAGGACGGACTGGATATCGGTGCGCTTAGGCACGCTGGCCCTCCATCAGGGAGACGAAGCGGTCGAACAGGTAGGCGGCGTCGTGCGGACCGGCGGCCGCTTCGGGGTGGTACTGGACGGAGAAGGCGGGCTGGTCGAGCAGCTGGAGCCCCTCCACGACGTTGTCGTTCAGGCAGACGTGCGAGACCTCGGCGCGGCCGAACTTCGTCTCGCTGACCTGGTCGAGCGGCGCGTCCACGGCGAAGCCGTGGTTGTGCGCGGTGACCTCGACCTTGCCGGTCGTACGGTCCTGGACCGGCTGGTTGATGCCCCGGTGGCCGTACTTCAGCTTGTAGGTGCCGAAGCCGAGCGCACGGCCGAGGATCTGGTTGCCGAAGCAGATGCCGAACAGCGGCGTCTTCCGCTCCAGGACGGCGGTCATGAGGGCCACCGGGCCGTCGGCGGTCGCCGGGTCGCCGGGGCCGTTGGAGAAGAACACACCGTCCGGGTTGACGGCGTAGACGTCCTCGACGGACGCGGTCGCGGGCAGCACGTGCACCTCGATGCCGCGCTCGGCCATGCGCTGCGGGGTCATGCCCTTGATGCCGAGGTCGATCGCGGCGACGGTGAACTTCCTGGTGCCGATCGCGGGGACGACGTACGCCTCCTTGGTCGCGACCTCCTCGTACAGGCTCGCGCCCTTCATGTGCGGCTGGGCCTGCACCCGGGCGAGCAGCTCGGAGTCGGCCGCGATCGCCTCGCCGGAGAAGATGCCGGCGCGCATGGAGCCGCGCTCGCGCAGATGGCGGGTGAGGGCGCGGGTGTCGATGCCGGAGATGCCGACCACGCCCTGCCGCTCCAGCTCGTCGTCGAGGGAGCGCTTGGCGCGCCAGTTGGACGGCACGCGCGCGGGATCGCGCACGACATAGCCGGAGACCCAGATACGGCTCGACTCGTCGTCCTCGTCGTTCCAGCCCGTGTTGCCGATCTGCGGGGCGGTCGCGACGACGATCTGGCGGTCGTACGACGGGTCGGTGAGGGTCTCCTGGTAGCCGGTCATGCCGGTGGAGAACACGGCCTCGCCGAAGGTCTCCCCCACGGCCCCGTAGGCGCGGCCGCGGAAGAGGCGGCCGTCCTCCAGGACGAGAACGGCGGGAACCCTGGCGGCTCCCCTGGTGGAGGTCGTCATCGTGCGCCTTCCGTGTCGTTGATCATGTGGTTCAGGGTGTCGGCCCACTCGGTGTGCTCGGCCGCGTGGTCGGAGCGGAACCCGGAGTCGATCAGCTTGTCGCCGTGTGCCCAGGTCACCACCAGCAGCCCGCCCTCGGTGAGGACCTTGCCGGCGATGCCCTTGTCGAGGCGGGCGCCGCGCAGCGCGGCGGTGGGGACGAAGAAGTCGGTCGCTCCGGGACGCTCGACCTCCAGGCCTTGGTCGGTCAGGGTCAGCTCGACCCGGCTGCGGGTGCCGAGGCCGTGGGCCACGATCCGGTCCAGCCACTGTCCTGCCGTGGTGGAGCCGTGGTAGCGGCCGCTCAGCTTCAGTTTCGCCGGACCGGTCTGCTGCGGCGCGCCGGGCAGCGCCGGCAGGTCGCCCTGGAGCGTGCCGCGCCACTTCCAGCCCTCGCGCATCAGCCAGTAGACGAGCGCGACGAAGAGCAGGAGTCCGACGAGCCAGCCGATGCGGGCCGGCCAGTCGGTGACCTCGGCCGATCGCTTGGCCTCGGCCAGCAGGATTACTGGTGTCACGTGAGCTTCCCGTCGACGAGCGTGGCCTTGCCCCGCAGCCACGTGTGCGTCACACGGCCCGGCAGCTCGCGGCCCTCGTACGGGGTGTTGCGGCTGCGCGAGGCGAAGCCCGCGGGGTCCACCTGGCCACGGTATGCCGTGTCGACGAGGGTGAGGTTGGCGGGCTCACCTGCCGAGACAGGACGGCCGTGCCCGGTGGCCTGTCCGATCTGCGCGGGCTTGACGGACATCCGGTCGGCGACGCCGGCCCAGTCCAGCAGGCCCGTGTCGACCATGGTCTCCTGGACCACTGACAACGCGGTCTCCAGGCCGACCATGCCCATGGCGGCGGCGGCCCACTCGCAGTCCTTGTCCTCGTGCGGGTGCGGGGCGTGGTCGGTGGCGACGATGTCGATCGTGCCGTCCGCGAGCGCCTCGCGCAGGGCCATGACGTCGCGCTCGGTGCGCAGCGGCGGGTTGACCTTGTAGACGGGGTTGTACGTGCGCACCAGCTCGTCGGTGAGGAGCAGGTGGTGCGGGGTGACCTCGGCGGTGACCTGGATGCCGCGGGACTTGGCCCAGCGGACGATCTCCACCGAGCCGGCGGTCGACAGGTGGCAGATGTGGACGCGGGAGCCGACGTGCTCGGCGAGCAGCACGTCCCGCGCGATGATCGACTCCTCGGCGACGGCCGGCCAGCCGCCCAGGCCCAGCTCGGCGGAGACGATGCCCTCGTTCATCTGGGCGCCCTCGGTCAGCCGCGGCTCCTGCGCGTGCTGGGCGACGACACCGCCGAAGGCCTTCACGTACTCCAGCGCACGGCGCATGATCACCGCGTCGTCCACGCACTTGCCGTCGTCGGAGAAGACGGTCACGCCCGCGGCCGACTCGTGCATGGCACCCAGCTCGGCGAGCTTCCGGCCCTCCAGGCCGACGGTGACGGCACCGATGGGCTGGACGTCGCAGTAGCCGTGCTCCCTGCCGAGCCGCCAGACCTGCTCCACGACACCGGCGGTGTCGGCGACGGGGAAGGTGTTGGCCATGGCGAACACGGCGGTGTAGCCGCCACAGGCGGCCGCGCGGGTGCCGGTGAGGACCGTCTCGGAGTCCTCGCGGCCCGGCTCACGCAGATGGGTGTGCAGGTCGACCAGGCCCGGCAGCAGCACCTTGCCGCCGGCCTCGACCACCTCGGCGCCGTCGGCGGACAGGCCCGTGCTGACCGCCTCGATGACCTCGCCGTCGATCAGCACGTCCTGCGGCTCGCCGCCGAGCACCTTCGCACCACGGATCAGGATCTTGCTCATGGGTCTTACTTCTCCTCAGTGCGGGTCTGGGCGGGCTCGTTTCCGCCGAGCAGCAGGTACAGCACGGCCATCCGGATGGAGACACCGTTGGCGACCTGCTCGACGACGGTGCAGCGCTCGGAGTCGGCGACCTCGGCGGTGATCTCCATGCCGCGCACCATCGGGCCGGGGTGCATCACGATGGCGTGCTCGGGCATCTTCGCCATGCGGTCGCCGTCGAGGCCGTAGCGCCGCGAGTACTCGCGCTCGGTCGGGAAGAAGGCGGCGTTCATGCGCTCGCGCTGGACGCGGAGCATCATCACCGCGTCCGACTTCGGCAGCACGCTGTCGAGGTCGTACGACACCTCGCACGGCCAGGTCTCGACGCCGACCGGCACCAGGGTGGGCGGTGCGACCAGGGTGACCTCGGCGCCGAGGGTGTGCAGCAGGTCCACGTTGGAGCGGGCGACCCGGCTGTGCAGGACGTCGCCGACGATGGTGATCCGCTTGCCTGCGAGGTCCTGGCCGAGCCCGGCGTCCCGGCCGACCAGCCGGCGGCGCATGGTGAACGCGTCCAGCAGGGCCTGGGTGGGGTGCTGGTGGGTGCCGTCGCCGGCGTTGATGACGGCGGCGTCGATCCAGCCGGAGTTCGCCAGGCGGTAGGGCGCTCCGGAGGCGCCGTGCCGGATGACGACGGCGTCGACGCCCATGGCCTCCAGCGTCTGGGCGGTGTCCTTGAGGGACTCGCCCTTGGACACGCTGGAGCCCTTGGCGGAGAAGTTGATGACGTCCGCGGAGAGGCGCTTCTCGGCGGCTTCGAAGGAGATACGCGTGCGCGTGGAGTCCTCGAAGAAGAGGTTGACGACGGTGCGGCCGCGCAGGGTCGGCAGCTTCTTGATCGGCCGGTCGGCGACCCGGGCCATCTCCTCGGCGGTGTCGAGGATCAGGACGGCGTCGTCGCGGGTGAGGTCGGCGGCCGAGATGAGATGACGCTGCATCTGTCAGGCTCCGTAAGGCGATTCAAACGGGAGGATTCGGGCAAATCCGGGCGCGTGCCGGCAGGCCGGAGCGAGCCGTGCGCCTGGCTTGCTACTGGTCGGCCGGCTTGACACCGAGCAGCACGGTGTCGCGACCGTCCTCCTCGGCGAGCTGGACCTTGACCGTCTCCCGCAGCGACGTGGGGAGGTTCTTGCCGACGTAGTCGGCACGGATCGGCAGTTCCCGGTGGCCGCGGTCGACCAGGACCGCCAGCTGCACCGCGCGCGGGCGCCCGATGTCGTTCAGGGCGTCCAGGGCGGCGCGGATGGTGCGGCCGGAGAAGAGCACGTCGTCGACGAGGACGACCAGGCGGCCGTCGAGGCCGTCACCGGGGATCTCGGTGCGAGCGAGCGCGCGCGGCGGATGCATGCGCAGGTCGTCGCGGTACATCGTGATGTCGAGCGAGCCGACGGGGACCTTGCGGTCGGTGATCTGCTCCAGCTTGGCGGCGAGCCGCTGGGCGAGGAAGACGCCGCGCGTCGGGATGCCGAGGAGCACCACGTCGTCGGCGCCCTTGGCGCGTTCGACGATCTCGTGGGCGATACGGGTCAGCACCCGCGCGATGTCGGGGCCTTCGAGAACGGGCCGGGCATCGGACGCCTGCGGATGCGCATACGGGTCGTGCTTGTCCATACGAAACGGACCTCCTTCTCCGCCTCACGGGACGGACCTTAAAGGACGTCGGAATTGCGCCATCCACCGTATCAGGTCCCCGGGAGCCCTCCGATCACCCCCTTGGCCTAATCGGTGGTCACTACCACGGAAGAGTCGGTGTGGACCATTCGGCTTGACGCAGAAGAGTCACGCTGCGTAACCTCACAGTGAGTTACCAGCCGCGCGGCGGGAAAACAGCCGGCCGCGTCGACACAGTGTCCGGGGAGCTATATGTCCAGCGAATACGCCAAACAGCTCGGGGCGAAGCTCCGTGCCATCCGCACCCAGCAGGGCCTTTCCCTCCACGGTGTCGAGGAGAAGTCCCAGGGTCGCTGGAAGGCCGTGGTGGTCGGTTCGTACGAGCGCGGCGACCGCGCCGTGACCGTGCAGCGCCTTGCCGAGCTGGCCGATTTCTATGGCGTTCCGGTGCAGGAGCTCCTGCCGGGCACCACGCCGGGCGGCGCCGCCGAGCCGCCGCCGAAGCTGGTCCTGGACCTGGAGCGGCTGGCCACCGTGCCGGCCGAGAAGGCGGGCCCCTTGCAGCGGTACGCGGCCACGATCCAGTCCCAGCGCGGTGACTACAACGGCAAGGTGCTGTCGATCCGCCAGGACGACCTGCGCACACTCGCCGTCATCTACGACCAGTCGCCCTCGGTCCTCACCGAGCAGCTGATCAGCTGGGGCGTCCTGGACGCGGACGCGCGCCGCGCCGTGGCCACCCACGAAGAGGCGTAACCGCTCCAGCGGGGCCAGCAGAAACGTGCCGCCGGGGTGGCCGGAACCTTATGGGTCCGGCC
>NZ_JBHXVE010000026.1:88394-115551 GCF_042672505.1 Streptomyces sp. NPDC127190 | reverse complement strand
TAACTCACCCCGGAGCCGTTCCACTTCCCTCAACCTCATGCAGGAAAGCTGCCCACCACCAGGCGAGAACACCCGACGTAACGAAGCACTACTAGCAGCGGTACGACAGGAGGGGCCGGTCACGGGCGCCAGAGCGGGTGTTCCCGCTTGGCCCAGGACCGGCTCACCGTGCCCGTGCGCAGGCCCCTGCGTGCCTCCGGATCGCCCAGGGCCATGCCGATGTGGCCCGCGAGGACCACGCCGATGGTCAGGGCCAGCCAGTCGTGGACGAAGGTGGCCGCGGTGCGCCACACCAGCGGCGCGAGATGGGTGAACCACATCATCAGGCCGGTGCCGAGCATGACCAGGGCGGCACCGGCGATCCAGGACGCGTAGATCTTCTGCCCGGCGTTGAACTTGCCGGCCGGGCGTGAGCTGTGGCGCCGGTCGCGGACCAGGGCGGCGCGCAGCCACACCCGGTCGTGCGGGCCGAAGCGGTTGAGCAGGCGCAGGTCGGCACGGAAGGCACGGGAGGCCAGGCCGAGCAGGACCGGGACCGGCAGGGCGAGGCCCGCGCACTCGTGGATGCGTACGACGAGTTCCCGGCGGCCCACCAGGATCGCCAGCTGCGGGATGTAGAGGACGGCCGCGGTCAGCACGCAGACGCCCATCAGCGCGGCGGTCGCGCGGTGCACCCAGCGCTGGGCGTGGCCGAAGCGGCGGATCCGGGCGCTCGGCGGGGCCGGGGTCTCAGCTCGTAGGCTCATCGGTCCGTCCGTTCGAGCGGCCGACCCAGGCGTCGACGTCGTAGCCGAGGTGTTCCCAGTAGCCGGGTTCGACCCGGTCGGTGACCGTGATCCCGGAGAGCCACTTGGCCGACTTGTAGAAGTACATGGGGGCGACGTAGAGCCGGACGGGGCCGCCGTGGTCGTGGCCGATGTCCTTGTCCTGCATGCGCAGCGCGACCAGGATGTCCGGGCGGCGGGCCTGGTCGAGGGTGAGGCTCTCGGTGTAGGTGCCGTCGAAGCAGGTGAAGCGCAGCGCCTTCGCGGAGGAGCGGACTCCGGCCGCGTCCAGCAGGTGGGAGAGGCGGACGCCCTCGAAGGGGGTGCCGGGCACCCGCCAGCCGGTGACGCACTGCACGTCCTTGACCAGCCGGGTCTGCGGCAGGGCGCGCAGCTCGGCCAGGGTGTAGCTGCGGGGGCGGTCGACCAGGCCGTCGATGGTGAGGCGGTAGTCGGTGGCGCTCCGGTGCGGCACGGAGGCGGCGACGGAGTAGTAGCGGAAGCCGCCGCCGTTGGGCAGCAGTCCGGTCAGGCCGGTGGGGTCCTGTCCGGCGACACTGCCGAGGAATCCTTCCAGGCCGCGTTGGAGCGTGGGCGCGGCGAGCACGCCGAGGGCGCCCAGACCGAGGGTGCCGAGGAAGACGCGGCGGCCGACGGGGCTGCCGCCGGGCTCCTCGGGCTGTTCAGCGTTCACGTTCTCATTCGAGCACTCGGGGCCGTACGGGGGCCAGGGGATCGGGTGGGCCGTCAGACTTCCGTCATCACTTCCTGGGTACGGCCCGCAGCGGTCCGGCGTTCACCGCCCGAGCGGTTCACTGCCCGAGCGCGCGGGCGCGGGCGGTGTGGAAGGCGGCCCGGGGGTCGCGGTGCGCGTAGGCCCAGGGTTCCGGGGTGGCGTGCCGGCCGATGCGCCGGAAGAGGGCCGCGGCCTCGGCGGCGCGGCCGGCGCAGTCGAGGGCGAAGGCGAGGTGGTTGAGGTCGATGTGGCGGCGGGGGTGTTCGTCGTGCTCCCACTCCAGCCACCAGTCGAAGCAGGCGCGCAGGATGCGCCGGGCGCGCGGGCCGGACCAGTGGCCGGAGGCGGCGGGGTCGGCCGGGGCCAGGCCGGCCGCGGCGAGGACCCGGTAGCGCTCGGCGTAGGCGACGACCGGCAGCAGGGCCAGCGGGGAGTCGGCGGGGGCCTGGGCGGCGGCCAGCTCGGCGAGGTCGTACACCTCGTGGGACTCGTCGCGGCCGCCTGCCGGATGTTCGGCGAGCCGGGCGAGGAGCAGATGGTGGCCGTGGTGGTGCTCGGGGTGGCGGCGGTGCACCTCGGCGAAGACGGCGAGCGTCTCGCGCTCCGGGCCGAGGGTGCGGGCGAGCAGCAGCCGGCCGAGCCAGGGGGTGGGGTCGGCGGGGGCGAGCGCGGCGGCCGTGGCGCAGGCCGCGCGGGCCTGGTCGGGGTCCTCCTTGCCGTGCAGGGCGCGGTGGACCAGGGCGAGGGCGAGCAGGGTGGCGGCGTCGGCGGAGCCGGGCTCGCCGTGCAGCCAGTCCCGGGCCCAGGCGGCGGCGTACGGCTCCCCGGCGAGCACGGTGAGGCGGTGGCCGCGGCGGTCCCAGTCGTCGCCGGTGCGGCGCAGCAGGGAGCGGGCGGCCTGGGGGCGGCCCTGGGCCAACGCGGCGCGGGCGGAGCGGAGTTCGGCGTCGTCGAGGGCGCCGTCGTAGGCGCCGGAGGGGTCCGGCGCGGGGTCGCCGGGCGGGTCCGTGGGGGCCCGGCCGGCGCCGAGCAGGGGCGGGAGTGGAGGCACCGCGGGACTTCCTGTTGTTCGGGCTGCCATCGACCGATCACGCACAGCAAACCCTCAGCCAAGGTTTGCGTCAAGCGGAACCGGACTGATATTGGCTTCAACTATCGGGCCTTGGGCGGCACTTGGTCTACCTGTGTGGCGTGCGCCATGGCGCCCCGCTCCGGAGGCACGCACGATGGCCGGACGACCGGGTGAACTGCCCGGTTCCGGGTACTCTCCGGGGCAATGCGGCCGCGGAGCGCTACAGTCGGCCACGACGCGTCCGTGGTCCGGCCGGATGATCGAGGTACGCAGCGTGTCCGTTCTGGTTCTCCTTCTCGCCGTGAGCGCGGCCTGCTGCCTCGGCTTCGGTTTCGTCCTCCAGCAGAACGCCGCACAGCAGGCCCCGCTCAGCGACTTCCTCTCCTTCCGGCTGCTGCTCGACCTGGTGCGGGTGCCGCGCTGGCTGGGCGGGCTGGCGCTGATGGTGGCCGGCATGGTGCTCGGCGCGGTCGCCCTCGGCGAGGGTGAGATCTCCCTGGTCGAACCGCTGCTCGCGACCAATCTGCTGTTCGCGCTCGCGCTCTCCCGCCGGCAGACCGGACAGCCGCTGGGCCGTCAGGGCTGGGCCGGGCTGGCGCTGCTCGCGGGCGGGGTGAGCGCGTTCATCCTGGCGGGCGAGCCGCGCTCCGGCAGCGCCGTCACCGATCCGCTGCGCCACTGGCTGATCATCGGCGCCATGGTGGGGGCGGCCCTGCTGCTCACGACGTACGCCAAACGGTCCCGGATGAGCTGGGGTCCGGTGCTGCTGGCCACCGCCGCCGGGCTGCTGTACGGCGTGCAGGACGCGCTGACCCGGGTGAGCGGCACCCGCTTCGCCGCGGGCGGCTTCGCCGAGCTGCTCACCGGCTGGCAGCCGTACGGGGTGCTGGCCTGCGGGGTCACCGGGCTGATCCTGGTGCAGAGCGCCTTCGAGACGGCACCGCTGCGCATGTCGCTGCCCGCGCTCACCGCGGCCGAGCCGCTCGCCGGGATCCTGTGCGGGGTCGGCTTCCTCGGCGACCGGCTGCGCACCGGTACCGGGGCGCTGGCCTGGGAGGCGGCCGGGCTCGCGGCGATCGTCGCGGGCATCGTCCTGCTCGGCCTCCACCCGGCGATGCCCTGTGGCGCACCGCAGGCGGAACCGCCGGCCCGGGACCTCCAGCGCCGCTGAGGAGCCTTTGCCCGGGTGCCGGGCTGGTTGGATACCGGTATGAATCCTGCTGACGAGATCCTCGACACCGTCGACGAGCACGACCGGGTCGTCGGCCAGTACCCGCGCGGCGAGGTCTACGCCCGCGGGCTGCGGCACCGCTGTGTGTTCGTCCAGGCCCGGGACGCCGCCGGCCGGCTCTTCGTGCACCGGCGCACCGCGACCAAGCTGGTCTTTCCCTCGATGTACGACATGTTCGTCGGCGGGGTCGTGGGCGCGGGCGAGTCCTACGACGAGGCGGCGCTGCGGGAGGCCGAGGAGGAGCTGGGGGTCACCGGGCTGCCCCGGCCGGAGTACCTCTTCAAGTTCCTGTACGACGACGGCGACGGGCAGAGCTGGTGGTCGGCGGTGTACGAGGTGCGCTGCGAGCTGCCGGTCCACCCCCAGGTGGAGGAGGTGCAGTGGCACGACTTCCTGCCCGAGGAGGAGGTGGAGCGGCGGCTCGGCAGCTGGGAGTGGGTGCCGGACGGGCTGGCGGCGTACGAGCGGCTGAAGGAGTTCCGGGCGGGCCGGTGAGGCGCCGGGGGGCCGGTGTCAGGCCTCGTCGTCCCAGTCGACCGTCACCACGATCTTGCCCCGGGTGCGGCCCTCCTGGTTGACGCGGTGGGCGTCGGCCGTGCGCTCCAGCGGGAAGGTCTCCTGCACATGCACGCTCACGACGCCCTGTTCCGCCAGCTCGGTGAGGCGGGTCAGGTCCTCGGCGTCCGGGCGGACGAAGCAGTAGCGGCCGCCGTAGCCCACCACCTCGGCGTCGGCGATCGAGGCGATCCGGCCCTCGGGGGCGAGCAGCTCGGCGGAGGCCTTCAGGGCGTCGCCGCCGACAGTGTCGAAGACCGCGTCCACCCCGTCCGGGGCCAGCTCGCGCACCCGCTCGGTCAGTCCGTCGCCGTAGGCCACCGGCTCGCCGCCGAGGCCGCGGACGTAGTCGTGATTGCGTTCGCTGGCCGTGCCGATGACGCGGGCGCCGAAGTGGGCGGCGAGCTGCACGGCCAGGGAGCCGACGCCGCCGGCCGCCGCGTGCACCAGGACGGTCTCACCGCGCTGCACCTGGAGCGCCTTGACCAGCACCTGGTAGGCGGTGAGCCCGGCCAGCGGAAGGCCGGCGGCCTCCTCGTAGGTGAGGTTGCGGGGCTTGCGGGCCAGGGTGCGCACGGGCGCGGCGACGTACTCGGCGAACGTGCCCCGGGAGAGGAAGTCCTCCCGGACGTAGCCGATCACCTCGTCGCCGACGGCGAACTCGGTGACGGCGGCGCCGGGCTGGACGACGACGCCGCTGACGTCCCAGCCGGGGATGACCGGGAAGACGGCGTCCAGCGCCGCGTCGAGGTAGCCCTCACGGCACTTCCAGTCGACGGGGTTGACGGCCGCCGCGCGCACCTTGACGAGTACCTGGTCGGGGCCGACCTTCGGGTCGCGCACCTCGCCGTACTCCAGTACATCGAGGCCGCCGTAGCGGCTGTAGCTGATGGCCTTCATGCCTTCGACCCTCCGGGGTACTCGTACGCCACGCAACCGGTATGTACCGATATACGCCGTTCGCGCGCGTAGCCTGTCCGTCGCCACACCCCCGTACCCCGTAAGGCGGGCGCCATGACCGCGCTTCACCAGGAACACACCGACCACGGGATGCACCGGCACGGCCCGGAGTGCGGGCACGAGGGCGTGCCGCACGGCGACCACCTCGACTATGCGCACGACGGTCATCTGCACCGGGAGCACGAGGGCCACTGGGACGAGTGCGAACCGGCCGGGCACTCCCCGCACGAGGGACACGCCCACGCGCACGGCGCGGACTGCGGGCACACCGCTGTGCGCCACGGCGACCACGTCGACTACCTGCACGACGGGCACCGGCACGCGGAGCACGAGGGCCACTGGGACGACCACTGAGCCCACCAGGGGCAGGGGCCGGACGGCTCCCCGGGCAGCGCGCCGGGGAGCCGTCGGCATAAGGTGGCGCCGATCACTTTCGCTTCCGGGACGCGCCACGCACTGGACGGCATACCGACCGGTCGGCATCATGAAGGGCGTCCTGTTCACCCGTTCGTAGGAGTGATGTATGAGCGCCGACCACCCGCCCGGACTCGACCTGGACCGGCTGCGCGCCCTGCTCGACCGCGACCGCCCCGGTCTGGTGGACGGCCCGCTGAGCGGACGGCTGATCGAGGGCGGACGGTCGAACCTCACCTACGCCCTCTCGGACGGCACCTCGCGCTGGGTCGTACGGCGGCCGCCGCTCGGCCATGTGCTGGCCACCGCGCACGACATGAAGCGCGAGCACCGGGTGATCAGCGCGCTGCACCCGACGACGGTTCCGGTGCCGCGGCCGGTGCTGCTGTGCGAGGACGAGGACGTGCTCGGCGCGCCCTTCTACATCATGGAGTTCGTCGAGGGCACCCCGTACCGCACCGCGCAGCAGCTCGCCCCGCTGGGCGCGGAGCGCACCCGGAACGCGGTGCTGTCCCTGGTGGACACCCTGGTGGAGCTGCACGCGGTGGACCCCGGCGAGGTGGGCCTCGCCGACTTCGGCCGTCCGGAGGGGTTCCTGGACCGGCAGCTGCGCCGCTGGGGCAAGCAGCTGGACGCCTCCCGCAACCGCGACCTGCCGGGCATCGACGAGCTGCACTCCACCCTGGGCCGCCGGCTGCCCGCCTCCCCCGCGCCCGCGGTCGTGCACGGCGACTACCGGCTCGACAACGTCCTCATCGGCGACGACGACCGGATCAGGGCGATCCTCGACTGGGAGATGTCCACGCTCGGCGATCCGCTCACCGACCTGGGCCTGCTGGTGATGTACAGCCGTCCGCTCGGCATGGCCGACTCTCCGGTGTCCACGACCGCCGAGGCCCCGGGGCACCCGTCCCCCGAGGAGCTGATCGAGCGGTACGCGGCGCGCTCGGGCCGGGACGTCTCGGCCGTCGCCTGGTACGAGGCGTTCGCCTGGTTCAAGCTCGCCGTGATCCTGGAGGGCATCCACTACCGGTACACGCTGGGCCAGACGGTCGGGCGCGGCTTCGACCGGATCGGCGACCTCGTACCCGTCTTCATCGACCACGGACTGACCACCCTTCAGGAAGGCTGACCTGCCATGGACTTCGCGTTCGACGCCACGACCGAGGAACTCCGCGCCAGGCTCCTGGCCTTCATGGACGAGTACGTCTACCCCGCCGAGGCGGTCGCCGAGGAGCAGCGGGCCGCGCTCGCCTCCCCCTGGGACACCCCCGCGGTGGTCGAGGAGCTGAAGGCGGAGGCGCGCCGGCAGGGCCTGTGGAACCTCTTCCTGCCGGACGCCGAGCACGGCGCCGGGCTGACCAACCTCCAGTACGCGCCGCTCGCCGAGATCACCGGCCGCTGCCCGCAACTGGCGCCCACCGCGACGAACTGCGCGGCGCCGGACACCGGGAACATGGAGGTGCTGGCCCAGTTCGGCAACGACGAGCAGAAGAAGCAGTGGCTGGAGCCGCTGCTCGCGGGCGAGATCCGCTCGGCGTTCGCGATGACCGAGCCGGAGGTGGCCTCCTCGGACGCCACCAACATCACCACCCTGATCGAGCGGGACGGCGACGAGTACGTCATCACCGGCCGCAAGTGGTACATCTCCGGGGCGATGAACCCGGACTGCAAGGTCTTCATCGTGATGGGCAAGACCGACCCGGACGGCGCGGACATCCGGCGCCAGCAGTCCATGGTCCTGGTCCCGCGCGACACGCCCGGTGTCACCGTCAAGCGCGCCATGCAGGTGTTCGGGTACGAGGACCACTGGCACGGCGGCCACGCCGAGGTGGTCTTCGACCACGCGCGCGTGCCCGTCACCAACCTGGTCGGCGAGGAGGGCGGCGGCTTCGCCATCGCCCAGGCCCGGCTCGGTCCGGGCCGGATCCACCACTGCATGCGGCTGATCGGCATGGCGGAACGGGCCATCGAGCTGATGTGCCGGCGGGCGGTGTCCCGTACCGCGTTCGGCAAGGCGCTGGCCCAGCAGGGCGTGGTGCAGAACTGGATCGCCGACGCCCGGGTCACGGTGGAGCAGCTGCGGCTGCTGGTGCTGAAGACGGCCTGGCTGATGGACACCGTCGGCAACAAGGGCGCCCACACCGAGATCCAGGCCATCAAGATCGCCACGCCGCGTGCGGTGGTCGGCATCCTGGACCGGGCGATCCAGCTGCACGGCGCCGGCGGGGTGAGCCAGGACTTCCCGCTGGCCGAGCTGTACGCGAGCGCCCGCACCCTGATGCTGGCCGACGGCCCGGACGAGGTGCACCAGCGGTCGCTGGCCCGGCGCGAGCTGAAGAAGTACCTGTAGCGGATGTGCGTGAGGGGCGGTCCCGTCGGCGGGACCGCCCCTCAGCCGTGTCCGGGCAGGGCCTTTCTCGGACGCCCTACGGGCGCAGGGCCCGCAGCAGCAGGTCGGCGAGGTGGTCGGCGACCTGCTGCGGGGTGAGCGGGCCGCCCGGGCGGTACCAGGTCGACAGGTGGTGGACCGAGCCGAAGTGGTAGTCCACGACCAGGTCGGCCGGGGTCGCGGTGGAGAAGACGCCCTCCTTCTGGCCCTCCTCGATCAGCGCCCGGAAGCGTTCGTGATAGCGCCGGCGCTCGGCCCGGACCTGCTTGTTCTTCTCCGGGCTCAGATGGTGCATGGAGCGGAAGAAGATCATCGCGTCGTCGAGGTTGTCGATCGTGGTGACGACCACGTCCGCCGCCGCGTCCCGGAGCCGCTTCTCCACCGGCGCGTCCATCCGGGCGAAATGGTCCAGCCGCTCCTGCTGGACGCGCAGCACACGCGCGTACACCTCGTGCAGCAGGTCGTCCTTGGAGCCGAAGTAGTGGTACAGCGCCCCCTTGGTGACGCCGGCCGCCTCCACGATCTCCTGCACGGAGGTGCGGTCGTAGCCCTGCTCGGCGAAGAGCCGGGTGGCGGCGGCGAGGAGCCGCTGCGGGACGGGAACCCCGTCTCCGTCCGTCGTCCTGGGCACTGCCGCCACCTGCCTTTCCGTTCGGGTCATCGGGTCTTCGGCGTCCGGGAACGCAGTTCCCGACGGAGGATCTTGCCACTCGCCGTCTTGGGCAGGTCGGCCAGGATCTCCACCTGACGCGGATATTTGTAGGCGGCCAGTCTCTCCTTGCAGTACACCGCGAGTTCATCGGGGTCCGCCTCCGCGCCCGGGCGCAGGCTGATATAGGCCTTGACGGTCTCGCCGCGGTAGCCGTCGGGGACGCCGACGACGGCCGCCTCGCGCACCGCCGGATGGGTGTACAGGACGTCCTCGACCTCGCGGGGCCACACCTTGAAGCCGGACGCGTTGATCATGTCCTTCTTGCGGTCGACGACGTACAGCCAGCCCTGGGCGTCCATGAACCCGATGTCGCCGGTGCGCAGCTCGCCGTCCGGGAAGGTCTCGGCGGTGGCGTCCGGGCGCCGCCAGTAGCCGGGCACCACCTGCGGTCCGCGGACGACGATCTCGCCCTGCTCGCCGAAGGGCACCTCCGCGCCCGACTCGTCCAGGATCCGTACGACGGTGTCCGCGCCCGGCAGGCCCACCGACAGCGTCCCGGAGACGGGGTCGACGGGCGCCTCCAGGCCGGGCGGCACCGCGGCGCAGGGGGCGGTGCACTCGGTGAGGCCGTAGCCGACGCGGATGTACGGCCCGAACCGCTCCCGGAACGCCTCCACCAGGGCCGGTGGCACCGGGGCGCCGCCGGAGGAGATGTTGACGAAGGAGGCGAAGTGCTCGCGGGTGACGTCCGGGTGGGCGGCCAGCGCCATGTACGCCGTGGACGGGCCGACGGTGTAGTGCGGGCGGTGCTCGGCGAACGCCTCCAGGACGACCCCGGGCTCGAACCGGTAGGTGAGCACCAGGGTGCCCGCACCGGCCAGGCAGGCGCCGAACTGGCAGACCATGCCGGTGATGTGGAAGAGGGGGGCGAGGGCGTAGTAGACGGGTGCCTCGGGCAGCCCCAGGCCGGTGCGCTGGCGCTCGGCGTTGTGCATGATGTTGGCGTGCGTGTTGGTGGCGCCCTTGGGGGTGCCGCTGGTGCCCGAGGTGTAGCTGATCAGGGCGATGTCGCCCGGGCGCGGGTCCCGGCCCTCGGGCGCCCGGCCGCCCTGCCGGGCCACCGCGACCAGGTCGTCGGCGTCGGCCGCCTGGGGCAGCCGCTCGAAGGCCAGCACGCGGGTGTCGTCGCGGGTCTGGAAGTCGCGTTCGCACGCGGTGAGCACGATCCGCACCGGCGACTGCGCGGCCGTGCCCCTGAGGTAGGACTCCCAGGCCCGGTCGGAGCAGATCAGCGCGGCCACCTCGCCGTCGGCGAGGACATGGCCGACCTCGCCCGCCTTGTACATGGGGTTGACCGGGACGACGGTGGCCGCGGCCTTCCAGGCGCCCAGTACGGCGAGCACGAAGTGCGGGGAGTTCTGGAGCAGGACGGCCACCCGGTCGCCGCGCTCCAGCCCGCGCGCGGCGAGGTGGGCCGCGACGCCGTCGCTCAGCTCGTCCACCTCGCGGTAGCTCAGCCGGGCGTCGAAGTAGGCCAGGAAGGTGCGGTCGGGGGCCTCGGCGACTGCGGCGCGCAGGGCGTGCACCAGTGAGTCGGCGGGGTCGACCGGCGCCCGCTGGGCCTCGGTGAGCAGGGCGAGCCAGGGCCGGGCCGCGTATCCGGAGGTGGTCATCGGCCCTCCTCCCAGCTGCGCTGGACGCGGTTCATCCCGCGCAGCCAGCGGTCCGGGTCGGCGGCCCGGCCCTGGTAGTAGCCGGCCACCTCGGGGTGCGGCAGGATCAGGAAGCGGTCCTCCTCGATGCCCTGGAACAGGGCGTCCGCGACGGCCTCCGGCTCGATCGCGTTCGGCTGGAGCACCAGCTCTCCGGCGCTGCCGGTCGCGACCAGCATGTCGGTCCGGACGCCCTGCGGACAGATCGCGTGCACCTTCAGGCCCCGGTGCCGGTACGTCAGCGACAGCCACTCGGCGAAGGCGTAGGCGCCGTGCTTGGTGACGCTGTACGAGGGAGCGCCGATCATGGTGAGCAGCCCGGCGGCCGAGACGGTGGCCACGAACCGGCCCCGGCCCCGCTCCAGCCAGTCCGGCAGCAGCTCATGGGCGGCCCGCACATGCGCCATGACGTTGACGTCCCAGGACAGCGCCCAGGTCTTCTCGTCCAGCGGCCCGCCGTCGCCGCCGTCCTCGAAGGCGACACCGGCGTTGGCGCAGTAGACGTCCACCGTGCCGCCGAGCGCGTCGCGGGCGGCGGCCACGATCGTGGAGGCGTCCCCCGGCAGGGCGATCCCGCCGATCTCCTCGGCGACCGCCTCGGCCTTCCCGGCGTCCAGGTCGTTGACCACGACTCTGGCCCCCGCGGCGGCGAACCGCCGGGCCAACGCGGCCCCGATCCCTCCGCCCGCCCCGGTGACGACCACTCCGGCATCCTGCACGGCTTCCACCATCGGTCTCCTTCGACACGACTGCGACACGCCTGCGACGACTTCGACACGACGCGACTCGGCTCAGCGAGCGACAGACTAACCAGTCGGTATGTGTAAAAGGAAGGGTCGCCGCACCAACCTCACAGGGGCGACCCACACCCTGCACCCGACGGAGACCACCCATGCCGCTCCCCCTGTCCCGCAGGAACCTCCTCGCATCGGCCGGCCTCGCGGCCGTCCCGGCCCCCGGACACCGGGCCAAGCCGCGGACCGGCTTCGAACGGCTCGCGGCCGACGGCTACGCGCTGCTGAACGGGCAGCGCGTGGGCGTCGTCACCAACCCCACCGGCGTCACCAGGGACACCACCCACATCGTCGACGTGATGCACCAGGACCCCCGGGTCCGGCTGACCGCGGTGTTCGGCCCCGAACACGGATTCCGGGGCACCGCGCAGGCGGGCGGCTCCGAGGGCCGCTCCACCGACCCGGCGACCGGCCTGCCGGTGTACGACACGTATCTCAAGAGCGGACAGGCGCTCGCCGACATCTTCACCGCCGCCGGTGTGGACACCGTCGTCTTCGACATCCAGGACGTCGGCGCCCGCTTCTACACGTACATCTGGACGCTGTACGACTGCATGGAGGCGGCCGCGCTGGCGGGCAAGCGCTTCGTGGTCCTGGACCGCCCCAACCCGGTGACCGGGCGTACGGCCGAGGGGCCGGTGCTGCACCGGGAGTTCGCCAGTTTCGTCGGCCGGCAGCCGATCGCGCAGGCGCACGGGATGACCGTCGCCGAGCTGGCCCGGCTGTTCGACGGGGAGTTCCTGGGTACGCCCGTCGCACTGGAGACGGTGACCATGACGGGCTGGCGGCGCGAGGAGTTCTACGACGCCTGCGGGCTGCCCTGGGTGCCGCCGAGCCCCAATATGCCGACCCCGGACACGGCGCTCGTGTACTCGGGCACCTGTCTGTTCGAGGGCACCAGCCTGTCCGAGGGGCGGGGCACCACCCGGCCCTTCGAGCTGCTCGGCGCCGAGGGGCTCGACGGCCGCTGGGCCGCCGCCGCGAACGCCCTGGACCTGCCCGGGGTGCGGTTCCGGGAGGCGTACTTCGTGCCCGCGTTCTCCAAGTTCCAGGGGAAGACCGTCGGCGGGGTGCAGATCCATGTGACCGACCGGGCCGGCTACGACCCCGTGCGCACCGGGATCGGGCTGCTGGTGACCGCGCGGAAGGTGTGGGACGGCTTCGCCTGGCGGCCGGACCACTGGATCGACCGGCTCACCGGCTCCGACCGGGTGCGCACGATGATCGACGCGGGGGCCGGCACCGACGAGGTGACCGGCGCCTGGCAGGACGAGTTGGCCGCCTTCCGGCGGGTTCGAAAGGAATATCTCCTCTACAGGTGAGGCGCCGGGTATGGCCAACTTCGCCCCCGCGCAGGACGATGCGTCCGCGACGCATCGTTTCAGGGGGGACGAGGGAGCCTGGCATGGCGGATCCTGGGATGAGCGTGACTCCCTACTGGGAGCTGACCTTCGACGCGGACGGGGACGTGGACCCTCCCGAACGCGATCGGCTGCTGGCGCAGGTCACGGAGCGCGGCGTCCGTGACCTGATCGTCTTCGCGCACGGCTGGAACAACGACCGTTCCGGCGCGACCGCGCTGTACCGCCGCTTCTTCGCCCCGGTCCCGGGGCTCGCGCCCGGGGCGCGGATCGGGTACGTGGGGGTGATCTGGCCGTCGATGCGGTTCAGCGACGAGCCGATCCCCGACTTCCCGAGAACCGTGGCGGCCACGGAGGCGGCCGCCGCGCCCGGCCCGGCACTGGACAAGGACACCCGGCGAGCGCTGCTGGAGACCTTTCCGGGCCGGGCGAGCGTGGTCGACCAGCTGGCCCGGATGCTCGACGAACGGCCGGACGGCGAGGCCGGGTTGCGCGAGTTCGGGCGGCTGGCACGGCTGCTGGCGGACGGGACCGGGCGGCCCGGCGCGGCCGACACGGACGAGGCGGGGGAACCGGCCCTGTTCACCGAGGACCCGGCGGCGGTGTGCGCTCAGTTCGCCGAGGCGCTCAGATCGGTCGGCTCGACTGGTCCACGGGAAGAGTTCAGCCTGCCCGACCCGTGGGAGGGCGCCAAGGAACTGCTGCGGCAGATGACGTACTACACGATGAAGGGGCGCGCCGGTACGGTCGGCGAGCACGGGCTCGGGCCGCTGATCGGGCGGTTGGCCGGTGCGGCCCCGGGGGTGCGGGTGCATCTCGCCGGGCACAGCTTCGGCGGGCGGCTGGTGTCGTTCGCGCTGCGCGGGCTGCCCGCCGGGGTGCGCACGGTGAAGTCCGTGACGCTGCTCCAAGGGGCCTTCTCGCACTACGCGTTCGCGGCCCGGCTGCCGCACGACCCGGACGCGGCCGGGGCGCTGAAGGACCGGCAGAGCCGGATCGACGGTCCGCTGGTGTGCTGCCACTCGCACTTCGACGCGGCGCTCGGCACCTTCTACCCGCTGGCCTCCCGGCTGTCCGGGGACGACCGCTCCGTGCTGGGCGCCGACATCGCGGCGGTGCTCGGCCCCGAATGGGGTGCGATGGGCCACGACGGGGTGCAGGCGGTGCCGGGCACCGTCCGGCTGGACCTCGCGGCGGCGCTGCGCGGGCCGCTGCCCGCCTCGGGGTGCGTGAACGTGGACGCGGCGGCCGTCGTCCGCAACGGCGGCGCGCCGTCCGGGGCGCACAGCGACATCGTGCACCCCGAACTGGCGCGGCTGGTCCTGGCGGCGGGCCGGATCACCTGACCCGCCGCCCGGTACGCCTCACCGGTGCGAGGTGTACTCCACGACCTGCTGGAAGGTCGGCCGGTTCTGCCAGCTGATCTTGCCGTGTTTGATGCCGCCCAGGGTGCGCTGGACGATCGAGTCGGCGCACCACTGGTCGCCGGCGGAGCACTGGTCGTCGCCCGGGTAGACCTGGGCGGCGGTCAGACCGGCCGCCTGCTTGAGCGTGCTCAGCAGGACGTCCCGGCAGGAGCCGAGGTCGCCGCCGCCGCAGTACTTCTCGGCGAGCCCGCCCTGGACGCTCTCGCCCAGCACCGCCCGGATGTCCTTGTCGACATAGCTCCACCAGCCGTACTGGAAGGAGCTTCCGGCGTGCGAGCCGGTCGGGCCGTGCCCGGCGGACGGGGCCTCGTCGACGGGCAGGTTGTCGGTGACGGCCGTGTAGAGGTCGCTGCCGAGACCGGGTTCGAACTCGGCCTTGACCAGCAGCGGCCACCAGGCGTCCAGGATCCGGATCGCGTCGGCGTCCGCGTACGTCTTGGAGCCGGCGGAGGTCTCGGTGCGCCGGGCGCCCGCGCTGACCCAGGCCTGGAGCTTCTTCACCGCGTCGGCGGCCGTGGGGTCGGTCACCGCCGAGGTGCCGATCACCTTGAGCAGCCTGGGCAGGACGTCCTCGGCCCGCAGGTCGGTGACGGCGGCGCCGGCCATGGCCTGCACCAGCTTGGCGCGGGTCACCCCGCCGGCCGCGACCAGCTTCTTCACCCGGTCCTCCAGCAGGTTGCCGCGGTGCACGGAGCCGTCGCCCCAGGGCGCGGTCGTGTAGTCCTTGGCCTGCTTGTTGTTCCAGGAGATGTAGTAGTCCTGGTCGACGGAGTTGGGGTGGGCGGAGGCCGGGGTGTAGTCGGCGGTGTTGCCGGCCGGGTCCCAGTTCCGCCACTCGTACGCCGGCTGCGCCCAGACCGGGAACTCGGCGTCGACGCCGTCGGCCCGCACCGGGTTGTCACCGCTGTTGTAGTACGCGGTGTGCTGTGAGTCGGCGTAGAACCAGTTGAAGGTGTAGTTGATGTGCTGGGCCGCGCTCTGGAAGTCCTGCGGGCTCTTGACGAAGTCGGGGTCGTTCAGCATCTGGAAGCCGATGATCGAGTCGGCCTCGTGCAGATAGGAGGAGCGCAGGGTGGTGTAGGCGACCTTCTTGCCGCCGACGGTCGCCCGGTACTCCACCGGCCCGTACTTCGTCCGCCACACCCGCATGGTGTACGAGCCCGCGGGCGTGGAGTCGGCCGTCGTCGGTGACCAGGCGTTCTTCTGCTCGACCTTGTCCATCGCGGTGCAGGTGCCGTGGTACAGGTAGTGGTAGTCGTCCTGGCACAGCTCGACGGCGTAGGTGTCGATGATGTCCTGGCCGGAGGTGGTCGCGCTCCAGGAGTAGTCCTGGCCGCGGCCCAGCTCGACGTACATGCTGAGGCCGGCGAAGGAGGCGCCCCGGGCGCTGAGGCCGGGGCCCTGGATCTCCTGGAGCATCAGCAGCTGCGGGGCGAAGTAGCCGGTCTGCGGTCCGAAGACGGCGATCGGGTGCCCGCTGGCGGTGTACTTGCCGCTCACCACCAGGGCGTTGGACATGCCGCGCCTGGCCGAGCCGAGCGCGGTCCGCGCGGCGGTGGCGGAGGCTCTGATGGCGCCGGCGGTGGCGGCGCTGCCGGTGCGGTCGTAGACGAGCGGTTCCTGGGTCACCGAGCCGGCGTCGGGCAGGGCCTCGCCCTTGGGTGCGGCCGGCTTGGCGGCGTACGGGAAGCTCCGGCCGTCGTGGACGGTGAGGACGGCCTCGGGGTCGTTGCGCTCGCGGAAGGACTCCCAGACCCTGGTGCCCTCCTCGACGCCGTACTTGGCCTGCGCGGCGGCCAGCGAGAGCGCGTTGTTGACCTCGCCGCCCCCGCCGGAGCCGAAGAGGGACCCGATCACCGACGCCAGCGCCACCAGGTCGGTGACCTTGAAGTGGTCGATGGTGCCGGCGTTGGTGATCGCGTCCTTGTGACCGGTCAGGACGTACTCGCCGGGGAAGTAGCGGCCGCTGTCGGAGGCGTCGATATAGGCGTTGATGCCGTCGAGGTAGGCCTTGACGTCGGCGAGGGCCTGCTGGCCGCGGGCGCCGCTCTTCGCCACCGCGTTGTCGATCTGCGCCTGGAGGTCGGCCTCGGTGTAGGGCGCGTTGCGGTAGAACTGCTGCTCCAGGCCCTGGTTGGCGGCCGCGCCGCCGGCGAACGACGTCAGCTGGCCGCGGCCGACGTGCCGGAAGACGTCCATCAGCCAGAGCCGGTCCTCGGCCGCCGCGTAGCCGGCGCCGAACTCGGTGCCGTAGCGGGTGGTGCCCGTGATGTGCGGCACACCGGCCTTCTTGTCGCGGACGATGGTGACGTCGGAGCGTCCGGCCGGCTTCTCGGTGGAGGCGACCTGGTCGGAGGGGACGCCGAAGGAGGCGTCGTTGAAGAAGGTGTTGATGGTCGAGTCGGTCACGCCCGGGTAGCCGGTGGCCAGCCCGGCGTACGGCCCGAGCTGGTCCTCCGCGTGGGACGGCTGGGTGCCGAAGGCCTGGTTGAGCAGGATCTGCGCGAGGGTCGCGTTGCCGTTCTCGCCGGGCGGCAGGATGTCCGAACACTGGCCGCCGCAGTAGTCGTTCGAGGCGGTCGCGGTGGCGGCGGTCGCCGCCGTCTGGCCGAGCGGAGAAAGAAGTGCGGCGACGAGGACGCATACCGACGCGGTCTTCAGGAACCCGGGGAGTCGGCGGGACGTTCTCAGTCTGTGCAGGGCGGTGCGTGGGGTTCGCCGTGGCATGGCAGCTCCTAGCGACGGGGGTGCGCGAACGTTACCGCCGGTATCCCCGAGTTTGAAGATGAACATGCGTCACTTTTCGGAGTCCGCAGGGAGAAACAGGGAGCAGCGCGAGGAGAACTCGAGAAGAGATGGAGCCGAATCGCCTGTCGATACGTCTATTCGGCGACATCTGCGAAGTCCGTGCGACGACGCCGAAGTGACCGAAGTACAAGGTGCAGGTGTGACGGAGGTGCAGGGCGATGGCCGGTTTCCGGAGTCTGGCAAGACAGGTACGCGATCCGGACTGTGATCTGGCACTACGGCGGTACTCACTGCGCAAGTGCCTGGAGAAGTTCGCCCCTTACGGGCATCGGGCGACCTGGGACCACCTCTGCTCCCGGGCGGGGTTCGGCCCCGAGGACCGCTCCCCCGACCCGGCGCGGCTCGTGGCCGCGCTGGAGGAGCTGGAGGAGGCGCGGTCCGTCTGGCTCGCCTACGAGACCGAGTTCACCGAACGCCGCAGGAAGGAGAAGCACGACGGACTGCGCCGGCCGGGCAGTGTGGACGACTGGCACCGCCTCACCTGGGGCGGGTTCGGAGTCGCCTGGTGCGACGACCCCCGGGTCCATCCGGACGAGCCGCTGGCCGAGGTGCTGCGCAGGCTCATCGCCGCGCTGAACCGGGAACCGGGCTCCTGCTGCCCGGTGTGCGGCGGGGAGCGCCTGCTGTGGCGGTACGGCCTGGACCACGAGCCGTCGTCCGGTCCGGTCTGCACGGACTGCGGCATCCTGGTGCCGCGGCCCGTCCTCACCCCGCAGGTGCTGTCCGTCGCCCGGCGGGGACAGCTGCTGATGTCGGCCTGAGGGCCGGGACGGTAACGGGGGCACGGGGGACATTGAGGGGCACAGGGGGGCGTGGGGTGCGCAGGGGGATGCCGCACCCTCCGCTGCGAAGGGGCGAGGCTACCAGCCGCAAATCCGCTCGCTCCACCCGATTCCCGTGCGGACAGTGGACCCGATGTCACCGAACCGATGAACACGGGGAGTCCCATGTCCACGCTGCGGGTCACCGCCGAAGTGCTGACCGTCCACCCGCATCCCGACGCCGACGCGCTGGAGTTGGCCCAGGTGGGCCTGTACCGGGCCGTCGTCGCCAAGGGCGCCTATCGCACCGGCGAGGCCGCCGTCTACATCCCCGAGCAGGCCGTGCTGCCGCCCGGGCTGATCGAGGAGCTGGGGCTGACCGGCCGGCTGGCCGGGTCCGCGGCCAACCGGGTCAAGGCGGTACGGCTGCGCGGCGAGCTGTCCCAGGGCATCGTGTGCCGGCCGAAGGCGCTGGCGGACGTGGACCTGGCGCGGGCGGCGGCGGACGGCACGGACTTCGCGGAGCTGCTGGGCATCACCAAGTGGGTGCCGCCGATCCCGCCCACCATGAACGGCGAGGTGGAGCCGGCGGCCGAGCTGCTGCCCTGGGTCGACATCGAGAACATCCAGCGGTACCCGGACATCTTCGCCGCGGGCGAGCCGGTCGTCCTGACGGAGAAGCTGCACGGGTCGGCCTGCCTGCTGACGTATGTCGCCGATCACGGCCGGACCTATGTGTCCTCCAAGGGCTTCGGCGCCAAGTCGCTGGCGCTGAAGGAGGATCCGCGGAACCTGTACTGGCGGGCGGTGCACGCGCACGGGGTCGCCGAGGCGGCCGCCCGGCTCGCCGAGCGGCTGGGGGCGCGCCGGGTCGGCATCTTCGGGGAGGTGTACGGCGCGGGAGTGCAGGATCTGACCTACGGCGCGGACGGCCGCCGGGAC
The DNA here is from genome assembly GCF_042672505.1 of Streptomyces sp. NPDC127190. Taxonomy (NCBI): domain Bacteria; kingdom Bacillati; phylum Actinomycetota; class Actinomycetes; order Kitasatosporales; family Streptomycetaceae; genus Streptomyces; species Streptomyces sp. NPDC127190. Next base: position 96,970 of record NZ_JBHXVE010000026.1, on the reverse strand, counting down.
ACGCTGGGGTACGCGGTGTTCGACGTCTCGGCGGAGATCGACGGCGTGGTGCGCTGGCTGGATGCGGCCGCACTGCTGACGGGCGAGCTGCCACTGGTGCCCCGGCTGTACGAGGGGCCGTACGACATCGAGCGGGTGCTGGAGTTCGCCGGCGGCCGGGAGACGGTGTCCGGGCGGGGGCTGCATGTGCGCGAGGGCGTGGTGATACGGCCCGCGGTGGAGCGGTACAGCGAGGTGACCGGGGGCCGGGCGATAGCCAAGGCGGTGAGCCCGGCGTATCTGACCCGGAAGGGCGGCACGGAGTACGAGTGAGCGTGCCGGGGGCGGATCCGCTCAGCGGGTCCGCCCTCCGTCCCGGCGGCTAGCGGCCCTCCGCCATCAGGCGGGAGCCCGTCAGGCGGTCGCCGAAGGCGTCGTCGGGGTTGGAGAGGACACAGGTGTCCAGCGACAGGCAGCCGCAGCCGATGCAGTCGGTGAGGTGGTCGCGCAAACGGTTCAGCTGCCTGATCCGTTCGTCCAGTTCCGAGCGCCACTTCTCGGACAGCCGGGCCCAGTCGTCCCGGGTCGGGGTCCGCTCCTCCGGCAGTTCCGCCAGCGCCTCGCGGATCGTGGCCAGCGGGATGCCGACCCGCTGGGCGGCGCGGATGAAGGCGACCCGGCGGAGGGTGTCACGGGTGTAGCGGCGCTGGTTGCCCGAGGTGCGGCGGCTGCTGATCAGGCCCTTGGCCTCGTAGAAGTGCAGGGCGGACACCGCGGCTCCGCTGCGTGCGGACAACTGGCCGACGGTCAGCTCATGGATCTTCTCGGGAATCTGGGGCACTCCTCAGAGATTACTCACCCGGCCGACACGGCCGCCGGGTCCGCCATCCGTTGACATCGCCCGCCCACCCGACCATGCTAAGCAGTTGCTTAGACACCGCGAGAGAGCGCGAGCGAGAGGCCGGGAACATGGCAGAACCGAGGACCTTCACCTCCCCCGACGAGCTGAAGGCCGCCGTGGGCGAGCAGCTGGGCCACACCGACTGGGTGGAGGTGGACCAGAAGCGGATCGACCTGTTCGCCGAGGCCACCGGGGACCACCAGTGGATCCATGTGGACCCGGAGAAGGCCGCCACGGGTCCCTTCAAGACCACCATCGCGCACGGCTACCTCACCCTGTCCCTGCTCCCCCTCTTCGGGCCGCAGCTCATCCAGGTCGAGGGCGTGAAGATGGGCGTGAACTACGGCACGAACAAGGTCCGCTTCCCCTCCCCCGTCCCGGTCGGCTCCCGGCTGCGCGCCACCGGGAAGATCACCGGCGTCGAGGACGTCCCCGGCGGTGTGCAGGTGACGCTCGCCTTCACCGTGGAGCGCGAGGGCGGCGACAAGCCGGTGTGCGTCGCGGAGTCGGTGTCCCGGTACTACCTCTGAGCGCCTACGCGGCGCCCACCATCCGGAGCACGAGGTCGGCGTAGAGCGCGCCGACCTCCTCCGGGGTGCGCGGGCCGTTCACGTCGAACCAGCGGGCCACGTCGATGCAGAGCGACAGCACGGCGAGCGTGGTGCCCTTGACGTCCCGGACGTCGAACTCGCCCGCGGCCACCCCGTCCTCGATGATCCCGCGCACCTCGGCGTCCACCTGCCGGCGCAGGGCGACGATCTCGGCGCGCGCCTCGGGGCCGAGCGCGTCGAGTTCGTACTGCACCACCCGCGCGGTGGTCCGCCGGCCCGCGTGCCAGCGGACGAAGGAGCTGACGGCGTCGGCCAGCCGCTCCGTGGCGCTGCCGTCGCGGCGGGCCGCCGTACGCAGGATGTCCAGGGCCTTGTCGTGGCCGATCCGGCTGATCCGGTGGAGCAGCTCTTCCTTGGTCTTGTAGTGGATGTAGAGCGCGGCCGGGCTCATGCCGGCGCGGCCCGCGATGTCGCGGGTCGTCGTGGCGTGGTAGCCGCGCTCGGCGAAGGCCTCGACGGCGGCGACGAGCAGCCGCCGGGCCGCGTCCGGGGTGACCTCTTCCCACGGCTCCACTTCGCCGCCGGTCGTCTCCTCCGCCGTACTCATCGCTCGCTCGCCCCTCTCGGTGACAGGAACACCACCATACCGCCGAAGGTGAGCGAGCGCTTAGATCTGCCGCTCGGAACGGGTCGCGCGGCGTTCAGAGCTTCTCGAAGGGGTCGTGCTCGGCGAGCAGCTTCTCCAGGCGGGCCTGGTCGACGCGGCTGACGAGCTGTCCGGCCTCCTGCCGGTCCCGCACCACCTTGGCGAGGGTGAAGGCGGAGGTGACGAGGTACAGCACGGCGATGCCGAGGAAGGCGCGGACCCAGGCGTCGGCGTGCAGTCGGACGATACCGGCGGCGGTGGCCGCCAGGGCGATGGCGAAGGACGCGACGGCCTGGCCGTAGAAGGCGGCCGTGCTCTGCTGCTTGACCGGTGTGTCACTCATGGCAGGCAGGATCGGGCGAGCGGGCCGCCCGGCACATCCGCCGGCGTACTCAGGTGCGTACTCAGAAGGCCGAGACGCCGGTCAGCGCGCGGCCGATGAGCAGCTTCTGGATCTGGCTGGTGCCCTCGTAGAGGGTCATCACGCGGGCGTCGCGCAGGAGTTTGCCGGCCGGGTACTCGTCGATGTAGCCATAGCCGCCGAAGACCTGGAGGGCGTTGTTGGCCGCGCGCACGGCGGCCTCGGAGGCGAACAGCTTGGCCTTGGAGGACTCGACGGCGAACGGCTCGCCCCGGTCGACGAGATCGGCGACCCGCCAGGTCAGCAGCCGCGCGGCGTCCACGTCGACGGCGATGTCGCTGATCAGCTCCTGCACCAGCTGGTGGTGGGCGATGGACTTGCCGAACTGCTCGCGCTCACCGGCGTAGGAGACGGCCGCGTCCAGGGCGGCCTGGGCGATGCCGACACAGCCTGCGGCCACCGACATCCGGCCCTTGGCCAGCGCGGACATGGCGACGGAGAAGCCCTTGCCCTCCTCGCCGAGGATCGCGGAGGCGGGCACCCGCACGTCCTGGAGGACGAGTTCGGCGGTGGCCTGGCCGCGCAGTCCGAGCTTGCCGTGGATGGTGCGGCGGCTCAGGCCGGGGGTGTCGGCGGGCACCAGGAAGGCGGTCACGCCCTTGTGGCCGGGGGCGTCGGTGGAGCGGGCGAAGAGCAGCACGACATCGGCCCAGGTGCCGTTGGTGATGAACATCTTGGCGCCGTTGATGACGTAGTCGTCGCCGTCGCGTACGGCGCGGGTGGTGAGGCTGCCCGCGTCGGAACCGGTGCCGGGCTCGGTGAGGCCGAAGCAGCCGACGTACTCGCCCGCGGTCAGCCCGGGCAGCCAGCGCCGCTTCTGCTCCTCGTTCCCCCAGGCGGCGATCGTCTTGGCGACCAGGCCGAGGGAGACGGACACGATGCCGCGCACGGAGGAGTCGCCGCGGCCCAGCTCCTCGGTGACCAGGCAGTAGGCGAGGTGGTCGCCGCCGGAGCCGCCGTACTCCTCGTCGATCGTCAGCCCGAGGAAGCCGACCTCGCCGAGCTTCTTGACGACGGCCCGGTCCACCTCCTCGGCCCGGTCCCAGGCGACCACGTGCGGGGCGATCTCGCGCTGCACGAAGTCCCGGGCGAGCTGCCGGACGGCGGACTGCTCCTCGCTCAGGCGAAGACTCACCACGGCGATCACCCCACATCTCGAAAGCTGCACTTGAAAGCTGCACATTTAAATTAGCACTGCTAGTTTCCAGTCGCAGCCCTACTATGTGCGCCATGGCCCGACCGCGCAAGCCCCTCCTCAGCACCGACCGGATCGTCGAGACGGCCCGGGACCTCGTGGACCGGGAGGGTCTGGCGGCCGTGTCCACCCGTCGGCTCGCCGCCGAGCTGGGGGTGAGCGGGCCCTCGCTCTACAACCACTTCCGCACCAAGGACGAGATCCTGGAGGCGGTCGCCGACTCGGTGAGCGCGCAGGTCGACCTGTCGATGTTCGAGGACGGCCGGGACTGGCGCACCGCGCTGCACGACTGGGCCGTCTCCTACCGGGCGGCCCTGCGCGACCATCCGAACATCGTGCCCGTGCTCGCGCGCGGCCCCGGTCGCCGGCCGGCCGCGCTGCGGGTCGCCGACGCCGCGTACGGCGCGATGGTCGACGCGGGCTGGCCGCCGGCCCAGGCCACGTCCATCGGGGCACTGATGCGGTACTTCATCATGGGCTCGGCGCTGGGCTCGTTCGCCGGCGGCTTCGTGGACGACGCGAGCGCGTACGACCCGGCCGACTACCCCCACCTCGGGCAGGCCCATCTCCTGGCCGAGCAGCAGGAGAAGATCGACGAGCGGGCCTTCGAGACGGGGCTCACGGCACTGCTGGACGGGCTGGCCCTCCAGTACGAGCAGGCGGGCCAGGAGGCTCGGCAGTAGGCCGGGAAGCGGCCTCAGAACACCACCAGCGCCCGGCCCCCCTTGCCCGCGAGCATGGTGTCGAAGGCGGCCGGGATGCCCTCCAGGCCGATCCGCTCGGTGACCAGTGCGGACAGGTCCAGCCGGCCCTCCCGGACGTGCTCGGCGAGCACGGGCAGGTCGCGGGCCGGGTCGGTGTTGCCGTAGACGCAGCCGGACAGGGTGCGGCCCCAGTGGAAGATCTCCAGCGCGTTGAAGGTGACCTGCTCGTCCTTGCCGCCGATGCCGACGACCGTGGTACGGCCGCCCCGGCGGGTGGACTCCCAGGCCGCGCGGATGGAGACCGCCCGCCCCACGCACTCCACGGAGACGTCGACGCCCTGCTTGTCCGTGAGGGCGCGGATCTCGCGCGGGGTGGTGTCGGAGGCCACCACGTAGTCCGTGGCCCCGGCGGCGCGGGCGAGTTCCTCCTTCTCGGCGGAGACGTCGACCGCGATGATCCGGGACGCGCCCGCGATCCGGGCCGACTGGAGCGTCGCGAGACCCACTCCCCCGACGCCGAACACCGCGACGGTCTCGCCCCGGCGGACGCGCGCCGAGTGGTGGACGGCGCCGTAGCCGGTGAGGACCGCACAGCCCAGGAGGGCGGCGTCCACCAGGGGCACGCCTTCCGGAAGGGGCAGCACGCAGGAGGCGGGGACGACCGTCTCCTCGGCGAACGCGGCCACGTTGAGGCCGGGGTGGAGTTCGGTGCCGTCGGCGGTGCGGGCGTAGACGTCGGCGGCGCCGTTCAGGGCGTTGGCGCACAGCCAGACCTCACCGAGACCGCAGGCGTGGCAACTGCCGCAGGAGGGAGCCCAGTTGAGGACGACGGGGGCGCCTTCGGCGACATGGGTGACGCCCTCGCCCACCGCGACGACCGTGCCCGCGCCCTCGTGGCCGAGGACCGCGGGGACCGGCACCCGCATGGTGCCGTTGGACAGGGACAGGTCGGAGTGGCAGACGCCCGCGGCGGCGAGCCGGACCCGGACCTGTCCGGGGCCCGGGTCGGGCAGCTCGATGCCGGTGATCTCCAGCGGGGCGCCGATGGCGGGCAGGACGGCGGCTCGTACGGCCATGACTGTCGGACTTCCTTAGAACTGGAGGGACTTGGTCTGGAGGTACTCGGCGAGCCCGTGCGTGCCGAGTTCCCGGCCGACTCCGGACTGCTTGTAACCGCCGAAGGGGGCGAGGGGGTTGAACCGGCCGCCGTTGATGTCGACCTGGCCGGTGTCCATACGGCGGGCGAAGGCCACCGCCTCACTCTCCTCACCGGCCCAGACGGCGCCGGCGAGGCCGTACACCGTGCCGTTGGCGAGGCGCAGGGCGTCCTCCTCGTCCTCGTAGCGCAGGATGCTCAGGACCGGGCCGAAGATCTCCTCCTGGGCGATGGTCATCTGGGGCGTCACGTCGGCGAAGACGGTGGGGCTGACGAAGTAGCCCTTCTCGCGCGGGTTTTCGGGTCCGCCGGCGACCAGGCGGGCGCCCTCGGCGATGCCCTTCTCGATGTAGCCGCGCACCCGCGCCTGCTGCTCGGCGCTGACCACGGGGCCGATGCGGTCGCCGTACTTGGCGGCGGCGGTCCGGGCCAGCTCGACGGCCTCCTCGTACTGGTCGCGGTGGACCAGCATGCGGGTCCAGGCGCTGCACGTCTGGCCGGAGTTGGACATGACGTTGGCGACGCCGACGTTCACCGCCCTGGCGAGGTCGGCGCTCGGCAGGATGACGTTGGCGGACTTGCCGCCGAGTTCGAGGGCGACCTTCTTCACGGCGGCCCCGGCCACGGCGCCGATCCGCCGGCCGACCGCGGTGGAGCCGGTGAAGGAGACCAGGTCCACGTCCGGGTGCTCGACGAGGGCCTGCCCGGCGACCGGGCCGAACCCGGTGACCAGGTTGAACACACCGGCCGGCACCCCCGCCGCGTGCACCGCCTCGGCGAACAGCTGGGCGGTGAGCGGGGTGTTCTCGGCGGGCTTGAGGACGACCGTGCAGCCCGCGGCGAGCGCCGGGGCGGCCTTGGCGACGATCTGGTGGAGCGGGTAGTTCCATGGGGTGATCGCGCCGACCACGCCGATCGGCTCGTGCAGGACGGTGGAGTTGCCGACCTTCTCCTCGAAGGAGTGGGTGGCGGCCAGCTCGGCGTAGGAGCCGGCCACCGCGACGGGCACGGCGGCGTGCACGGCCTGGGAGAACGCCGGCGGGGAGCCGAGTTCGGCGGTGACGGTCTCGGCGATCTCCTCCTCGCGGGCCGCCAGGACGTCCCGGAGCGCGGCCAGGCGAGCGGCGCGCTCGGCGGGCGGGGTGGCCGCCCAGCCGGGCAGGGCGGCGCGGGCCGCGCGCACGGCGGTGTCGACGTCCAGCGCGTTCCCGGCGGGGACGCGGGCGATGACCTGCTCGTCGGCCGGGTTCACGACCTCGATCGCGTCCCGGCCCTCGGCGGCGCGCCAGTCGCCGTCGATGTACAGGCCGTCATGTGCCTTCATACTGCTTCCTCCCGGCGGGTCTGCGTCGTCCGGCACACAAACTAGCGGCGTTAGTTTTCGTGCGCCAGGGCCGCCCGAGCCAGTCGTACCGGGACATCATCACAGCACGGGCGGGCGGGCGGTGGTCCGGGAGAGCGCGGGGCGCGACGGGAAACGGCCGGGGCGGGGGGGGGGGGCGGGGGGCCCCCCCCCCGGGGGGGGGGGCGCGCGCGGGGGGGGGGGGGGGGGGGCGGGGGGGGGGGGGGGCGCGCCGCCCCCGCGGGGGGGGGGGGGGGGGGCGGCCGCCCCCCGCCCCGGTTTCCGGGGACAGGGAGGAGCGGGCTCGGCTATCGGGTGGCGGTCAGGTGGGCGAAGACCACCACGTTGCTGGTGTAGCCGGTGCGCCGGCTGAAGAGGCCGCCGCAGGTGAGCACCCGCAGTTCCGGGCGGCGGACCGGGCCGTAGACCTCCCGGTCGGGGAATCCGGCCTTGTCGAACACCTTCACCCGGTCCACGGTGTAGACGGCGCTGCGGCCGTCCGCGCGCTTGACCTCGATGAGCTTGCCCGGCTTGATCTGGGCGAGGGCGGCGAACACGGCGGGGCCGGTCCTGGTGTCGCGGTGGCCGACGGCGATCGCGGTGCCGGACTCGCCCGGCGTGGGGCCGCCCTGGTACCAGCCGACCAGCTTGGGCCTGTCGACCGGCGGCGTCTCCAGCTGCCGGTCCTTGTCCAGCCGTACGGCCGTGACCGGGGCGTCGATCCCGAGCGAGGGGATGCGGAAGGACGTGGGCCGGGACCGGGGCAGTGGGCGGGGCGGCGGGGTGGGGTGCGCGCCGGACTCCTCCCGGCTCGCGCCCCGCCCGTCGGCGCGGGAGGAACCCGGGGCGGCGGCCGCCGCCCCGGCCGGGCCGCCCGGCCCGCCGGCTCCGGCGGGCTGGTGGTCCGAGCCGCACCGGCCGGCCACCGTCACCAGGACGGTCACCAGCAGGGCCGTCCTGGTGAGGCGGTAGGCGCGGGTCCGGTACCAGGGCCTGCGTCGACGTCTACGCGGCGCCATGAGGCCGCCGGCGGATCAGCCGGATGTACACCGCGCCGCCGACCGCGACCAGCCCCACGGCCGCCGCCGCGGCCACCGGCGAGTAGGCGGCCGCCGTGTCGATGAGACCGCCGCCGCCCGCGTGCACTCCGCCCTTGGGGCCGTTGTGGTCGCCCTGCCCCTGCCCCTGCCCCCAGGCCGAGTCGTCGTGGCGGTCGTCCGAGATCTGCCCGCCGGGGCCGTGGGCACCGGCGTCGTGCCGGTCGTCACGGCAGTTCACATGGAAGACCTTCTCCTTGGGCGCACCGGCCACCACCCAGGTGATCTTGTACTGGCCGTCGGCCAGTCCGAGCGGGTCGGTGTGTCCGGCGCCCCCGGCGAGCTGGATGGTGCCGGCGACGGTGGCCGCGGTGGGCAGCGGGGGCTCGGGCGTGATGGTGTAGGCGATGGTGGGCAGCACGTCGAAGTTGACGGCGTCCAGGTAGAACTTGCAGACCGTCGGGTCGTCCTTCGAGACGCCGTAGGGCACACCCACGCGATGGATCCTGATGTCGCCGTTCTCCCCCTGGGCCGGGGGGGGGGGGGGCGCGCCGCCCCCACCCCCCCCCCGCCGGGGGGCGGGGGGGGGGTCGCGGGGCGCCGCGCCGCGGGTGCCCAAACTCAGGGGGGTGGGTGTGGTGGGA
>NZ_JBHXVE010000026.1:57876-88384 GCF_042672505.1 Streptomyces sp. NPDC127190 | reverse complement strand
CCTTCGCGCCCCCGTGCGCCACCCCCCCCGATTGGCCCCTGTTGCCGCGGATCCCCCCCGGGGCCCCGGCGGGCGGGCCCGCCCGCCACCCCCCCCCGGCCGCGGCGAGGGCGGTGAGGACGACGGAGGCACCCGCGCGGGAGCCGAAACTGCGTGGGGATGTCAGGGTGGGCATGAATGTCCTCCGAGTCAGACGATTTTCATACAAATCGCTCTTTCGCCTGGACTCTGCTTGATGGACACCACGACAGCCGGAACCGACGCCCGGCGCGCCGTCAGAGATCGCCCGGGCGGCGCAATCCTCCGCCCCGCTCCCCCCGGCGCGCCGGCCCTCGGGTCACGGCGACGGCAGGAGGTCGACGGGTACTCCGTTCAGCACGGCGTTGCCCGAGAGCGGGTCGAGCAGGCTGCCGTCGAGGAGCTGGTTGACGTTGACGCCGGGGGTTCCCGCGGCATGGCCGAGCCGGGTGCCGGGGCGGTCGTGGCCCCAGCCGTGCGGCAGGCTGACCACACCGGGCCGGATGTCCTCGGTGACCTCGGCGGGGACCACCACCTCTCCCCCGGCCCCCCGGACCCGTACGTCCGCCCCGTCCCGCACGCCCAGCCGGGCGGCGTCCGCCGGGTGCAGGTGCAGGGTGCAGCGGTTGGAGCCGCCGGTGAGGGCGGGCACGTTGTGCATCCAGCTGTTGTTGGAGCGCAGATGGCGGCGGCCGACGAGGACCAGTCCCGCGGGGCGCTCGTGCATCGCCTGCCGGAGCCGGGGCAGGTCGGCGGCGATCGGCCCGGGCAGCAGCTCCACCGCGCCGCTGCGGGTCCGGAGCGGCTGGGGCAGGCGCGGGCACAGCGGGCCGAGGTCGATGCCGTGCGGGTGGGCGAGCAGCTTCTCCAGGGTCAGCCCGTCGGGGCGGGCGCCGAAGCCGTCGCCGTACGGGCCGAGGCGCAGCATCATGTCCAGCCGCCGCTCGGGGCCGTTGTCGCCGGTGAGCCGGGCGGCCAGCTCCTCGGGGTCGCGGCCGTGCACCGGCGAGTGGGCCTCGGTCACGGCCTTGCCCAGGGTCTGGGCGATGACCATCGCGTCCACGGCGGCCGGGTCGGCGCCGTGCATGCCGCTCGCCGCGAGCACCAGCCGGGCGAGGATCTCGGTCTCGGCCATGCGGCCGGGCTCCAGCGGGACGGCGGGGCGGGTGTAGCGGACCTGGTTGCGGACGGCGAGGGTGTTGAAGGCGAAGTCGTGGTGCGGGCTCTGCGCGGGCGGGGGCGGGGGCAGCACCACGTCGGCGTGGCGGGAGGTCTCGTTCAGGTACGGGTCGACGCTGACCATGAAGTCCAGGGAGTCCAGCGCCTTGTCGAGGCGGTCGCCGTCCGGTGCGGACAGCACCGGGTTGGCGCCGACCACGATCAGGGCGTGCACCGGCTCGCCCTCCGCGGCCTGGGTGTCGATCTCCTCGGCGAGCGCGGACAGCGGCAACTCACCCTTCGCCTCGGGCAGTTGCCGGACGCGGGAGTGCCAGCGGCCGAGGGCGAAGCCGCGGCCGGGTCCGGCCGGGCGGGGGGTCTTGTCGGTGGCGGCCTGCGGGAAGAGGGCACCGCCGGGCCGGTCCAGATTGCCGGTGAGGATGTTGAGGACGTCGACCAGCCAGCTCGCCAGGGTGCCGTGCGGGACGGTGCAGCTGCCGATGCGGGCGTAGACGGCGGCGGTCGGGGCGGCGGCGAGTTCGCGGGCCAGGGTGCGGATGACGGGGGCGTCGATGTCGCAGGCGGCGGCCACCGCCTCCGGGGTGAACTCGGCCAGCGCGTCCCGGAGTTCCGCCAGGCCCTGGACGTGCGGCGCGAGGTCCCCGAGGTCGACCAGGCCCTCCTCGAACAGCGTGACCGCCATGGCGGCCAGCAGCAGGGCGTCGGTGCCGGGGCGGATGGCGAGGTGCCGGTCGGCGAGCCGGGCGGTCCGGGTACGGCGCGGGTCCACCACGGTGAGCCGGCCGCCGCGGGCCCGCAGCGCCTTGAGCCGGCCCGGGAAGTCCGGCGCGGTGCACAGACTGCCGTTGGACTCCAGGGGGTTGGCGCCGATGAGCAGCAGATGGTCGGTGTGGTCCAGGTCCGGCACCGGGATGGCGTTGGCGTCGCCGAACAGCAGGCCGCTGGAGACGTGCTTGGGCATCTGGTCGAGCGTCGAGGCGGTGAACACGCTGCGGGTGCGCAGGGCGCCGAGGAGGACCTGCGGGTAGAGGGCACCGGCCATGGTGTGCACGTTGGGGTTGCCGAGGACCACTCCGACGGAGTCGGCGCCGTACCGCTCCACGACCGGGCGCAGCCCCGCGGCCACCGCGTCGAAGGCCTCTTCCCATGTGGCCTCGCGCAGTTCGCCCGCCACCCGGACGAGCGGGGTGCGCAGCCGGTCGGGGTCGCCGTCGACGGCGCCGAAGGAGGCGCCCTTGGGGCAGATGAACCCCTTGCTGAAGACGTCCTCGCGGTCACCGCGGGCGCCGGTGACGCGGGTGCCCTCGATGGTGAGGGTCAGCCCGCAGGTGGCCTCGCACAGGGGACAGATTCGCAGGGCGGTGCGGGACACGGGGTCCTCCCGTCGGATCGGCGGCGGTGCCGGGCGAGCGCGGAGCGGCTCGGGGCGGTGCGGGGTGAGCGCGCGGAGCGGCTCGGGGCGGTGCGGGGTGAGCGTGGAGCGGCTCGGAGGCGAGCATACCGACCGGTAGGCATGGGCGGGAGGGGGTGGCGGCCAGCCGTGCGGAAGCCCGCGACGGCCGGCCCCTCCCCGGCGTCAGTCGAGGACGCGCGCCAGATACGCCCGCAGCAGCTCGCGGGTCTCGGCGATGATCGCCTCGTCCCCCTCCGGGTCCGTCCGGAAGGCCAGCTGGACGAGGGTGTCCGCGCTCTCCACGGCCACCAGGAAGACCCGGCGCAGCTCCGTGTCCGGGGTCCGGCCGAGGTAGCGGGCCAGCAGATCGGTGAGCCGGTCGGCGACCCGGGTGTTGGGCTCGGCCTGGCGGACGCCGACCGGGATCTGGTTGCCGAAGTCGACCAGGGAGAAGCCGGGCGCGGTGCGCTTCATGGCCAGGTACTCGTCGAGGACGGCGTCCATCGCGGCCCGCCAGTCCCCCCGGGCGGTCTCCTTCAGCCGCGCGGTGACGCGTTCGGTGTACCGCTCCAGGTTGCGCTGGGCGAGGGCGTCGGCCATCTGCCGTTTGTTGCCGAAGAACCGGTAGACCGAGCCGATGGGCACACCGGCGCGCAGGGCGACCGCCCGGGTGCTCAGTGCGTCGTAACCGACCTCGTCGAGGAGTTCGGCGCACGCGTCGAGGATCCTGGTCAGCCGTTCTGCGCTGCGCCGCTGGACGGGCGCGCGGCGGAGCGAGGTCGCGTGGGGCACGGACTTCATGATGCCTTTCCGCCGGGGCCGGGTGAAGCTCGCCCCCTGGTACGGGCAGGAGTGCCGGTGTGCTCATCCCCCGGTTCGCGGGGCCGCGGCGGCCGGCGAGGGGGCCCGGCTCTGCGCGTCCGACACCGTGATGTCCGCCGTGCTCTGCACCGGCCTGCCCTGTACGGCCCACACGGTGCCGTCGTCGGCGTACAGCCTGGCGGTGACATGGTGGGTGCCGTGCGGGACGAGCCGCTGGGGCAGGTGGTAGCGCGGGGCGCGCAGCCGGGCGACCTGGTGGCCGTCGACCAGGAGGCGGACCCGTCCGCGTCCGGGCACCGCGGTCGGCCGCGCGTCCGGCGCGGAGCAGCGGAAGCGGTGGAAGGACAGCCGGACGTCCCAGCCGCCGGCGGGGTCCGGGGTGACCTCGACCCCGACCTCGGGTGCGCTCTGGGCGGCGACCTGGCGCAGGTGCCGGCCGGTCCCGTCGGTGCCGGTCAGCACCTGGCCCACGGGCGACGGCGCGGACGTACCCGGCCGGGGCGCGCCGTCGTCACAGCCCGCCGCGCCGAGCGGCAGCAGGACGCACACCGTCAGCGCGGCCCCGAATTTACGCGTCCACGACATGTCCGGAAGCCTAGAACAGCGCTCCGCGCCTCCGGATCCCCCTCAGGTCTGGTTCGCCTCCCCCGCAGGACGTACGGGGGAACCCCTGGGGAAGCGGATCTCCGAGGCCCTCTTGCGCGCACCGCCACTGATTCCTACGGTATTGCATAGGAATCAGAGCGCGAGGGAGCGATCATGAGCGATGGGGGTACCTCCCACGGGAGCGTGTTCGAGCGTGGGGGAGCGCGGAAGACCGCGGCGGCACTGTCGTATCTGACCGGGTTCGGCAACGAACACTCCTCGGAGGCGGTGCCGGGCGCACTGCCCGAGGGCCGCAACTCGCCGCAGCGCGCACCGCTCGGGCTGTACGCGGAGCAGCTGAGCGGCTCGGCGTTCACCGAGCCGCGAGCGCACAACCGGCGCTCGTGGCTGTACCGCATCCGCCCGTCGGCCGCGCACCCCGCGTTCACCCGCACCGACAACGGCGCGATCCGCACGGCCCCCTTCACCGAGACCGTGCCCGACCCCAACCGGCTGCGCTGGAACCCGCTGCCGGAGCCGCCGGCGGGCACCGACTTCCTGGCCGGCCTCTGGACGCTCGGCGGCAACGGCGACGCGACCCAGCGCACCGGCATGGCCGTGCACCTCTACCACGCCAACTCCTCGATGGAGCGGGTCTTCTCGGACTCCGACGGGGAGCTGCTGATCGTGCCGGAGCGGGGCGGGCTGCTGCTGCACACGGAGTTCGGGCGGCTCTGTGTGGAGCCTTCCTATGTGGCGCTGATCCCCCGGGGGGTGCGCTTCCGTGTGGAGCTCCTGGACGACACCGCCCGGGGCTATGTGTGCGAGAACTATGGCGCCCCGTTCCAGCTCCCCGACCTGGGCCCGATCGGCGCCAACGGCCTCGCCAACCCCCGGGACTTCTGCGCACCGGTCGCGGCGTACGAGGAGGAGGACGGCCCGGTGGAGGTGGTGAACAAGTTCTGCGGCAACCTCTGGACGGCCACCTACGACCATTCGCCGCTCGACGTGGTCGCCTGGCACGGCACCCATGTGCCGTACATCTACGACCTGCGCCGTTTCAATGTGATCGGCACCATCTCCTACGACCACCCGGACCCGTCGATCTTCACGGTCCTCACCTCCCCCACGGACACCCCGGGCCTGGCCGGCGTGGACTTCGTGGTGTTCGCGCCGCGCTGGCTGGTGGGCGAGGACACCTTCCGGCCGCCGTACTTCCACCGGAACGTGATGAGCGAGTACATGGGCCTGATCGAGGGGGCGTACGACGCCAAGGCGGAGGGTTTCGTGCCCGGCGGCGGCTCGCTGCACAACATGATGTCGGCGCACGGCCCGGACCGGGAGACCTTCGACCGGGCGAGCGCGGCCGAGCTGACGCCGCAGAAGGTCGACAACGGGCTGGCCTTCATGTTCGAGACCCGCTGGCCGGTGACGCTCGCCCCGCACGCGGCCCGCGCCGGCCACCTCCAGCAGCGCTACGACGACGTGTGGCAGGGCCTGGAGCGGCACTTCCGCCCCGTGCGGTGACATTGCACTGAACCGGTCCCGACAGGTACGGATAGCCGAGTGACCTCCTTCGCACCGGACTCGATCGTCCTGAACCGCAAGCTGCCGCTCTGGTATCAGGTGTCGCAGTCGCTGCGCGCCTCGATACTCGGCCGTTCGCCCGAGGACCCGCTGCGGCTGCCCACCGAGGAGCAGCTGGCTGAGCACTACGGCGTCAGCGTGCTGACCATGCGGCAGGCGCTGAAGGAGCTGGAGGACGAGGGGCTGATCAGCAGGCACCGCCGGCGCGGCACGTTCATCGAGCCGGACGCCCGGCGCGGCGCGCCGGTGCGGCTGCTCGGCTCGGTGGACGCGATCGTGGCCCAGCAGTCCGGCATGACGACGGAACTGCTGAGCCACGGGCCCGCGCCCGTGCCGGCGGGGCTCGCCGAGTACTTCCCCGGGGTGGCGGAGGTGACGACGTACCACCGGCTGCGCAGCGACGAGAAGACCGGGGAGCCGACCAACCACGCCGTCAACCACGTACGCCCCGAACTGGCCGCGCGCATCGACCTGGACGACCTGGTCCGCTGGCCGATGACCAAGGTGCTCCGGGACGTCGTCAAGGCGGACATCAGCCGGATCACGGACACCGTCGAGGCGCGGCTCGCCGACCCGGAGACCGCGCGGCTGCTCCAGGTGCCGCTGCTCAGCCCGATCCTGCACTACACCGGGGTGACGTACGACACGGCGGGGCAGGTGCTGGACGTGGCGGTCATCCAGTACCGGGGGGACCGGTTCGCGTTCACCGTCACCCTGGACGCGACCTGATCCGGGGCGCCGGTCCAGGTCGTACCATGCCCTGCGTGACGCACGACGACGCTCCGCTGCTGGCGGACCTCATGCCGTGGTCCGTCGCACCGCTGCGGCCGGGCCGCGCCTGGCCGACGGCGCCCGACCCGGCGTCCCTGCGGGCCCGCTGGGACGCCCTGATGAAGGCGGAGGGGACGGACCGCGAGGCGCTGTTCGAGCCGACGCGCGCCCGTGGCCTGGGCACGGCGGTGGGCCAGCTGCCCGGCCGGACCGGCGGCACCGGGCGGCTCGCCCGCGCCACGGGCCCCTGCCCCGAGCCGGTCCGGGTGCTGGCCGCCCCCTTCGACGAGCAGTGGCTGATCCCGGACCACCGGCTGATCGACACGGCCCGCCCGGAGCTGTGGCGGGTGGCCGACGAGCAGCAGGTGTTCACCGTCGAGACCGGCGCCGAGCCGCCCCTCCTCGCCACCTCGCTCCTGCCCACCCTGCGCACCGGCCGCATCCGCCCGCTGTACCGCCGCCCCGGCGGCGCCGAGCCTAATCTGCCGCCGGGTCTGCTGGAGCGGCTGCCGGGCGATCCCGCGCCGGCGGACGTGCTGGCCTGGATCATGGCGGTGATCCGCCCGGACCTCACCGTTCCGCTCACCGACGAGCCCGGGGTGTGGCGGGCGGGCACCGAGGTGGGGCACCGGATGCTGTGGCTGCTGCGCCGGCACGGCGAACGCCCGAGACTCCCCGGCGGCCGCCGCCCCTACGTCCGCGCGCCCCTGCCGCCCCGCCCGCGCGCCCTGCACTACGACCCCGAGGAGGAGACCCTCCACCTCGACGAGGGCCGTATCTCCCCGGTGCCGCCGGAGGCCTGGGACCACGAGGTGGCCGGAGTCCGGGTGCTGGAGGCGTGGTTCGCGGGCCGTACGGCCCCGGCCGAGCCCGGCACGCTCGCCGCGATCGGCCCGGCCGGCTGGCCGCAGGCCTGGACGTCGGAGCTGCTGGAGCTGATCACCGTCCTGGCCCTGCTGGCCGAACTCCGCCCGCTGCGGGCCGGGTTGGAGGTGACCTCCGCGATCACCGCGACCGATCTGCGCCACGCGGGAATCCTGCCTGCGCCGCCCTGGTCCCGCCGCCCCGCCTCCGTCCTGGACCACCAGGAAGAAGGCCCAGAGGGCCAATTCGCCCTCCTCTGACGGCAGTTCCGGCTCTCACCGACTGCCCTGCCCGAGGCTCAACAGCCGTCTCCCCGGCCCGCCTCGAAGCCGTCCAGGACGCGCTCCAGCGCTCGGTGGAAGACCGCTTCCAGGTCGATCGGGCCCGGGTCCGCCGCGAAGGCCGCCGCCATCCTCGGATACGCGCCGGAGGCGATCTGCGTGGCCAGCCAGGCACCGCGCGCCGCGTTCTCCTCGGCCTCCGACCAGGGCAGGGCGCGTACCCGCTCGGCGGTGTCGAGTTCGTTGCGGACGTAGGTCGTCACGACGCCGTTCAGCATGGCGATGAGTTCCAGCTTCGTGCCGTAGGCCGCTTCGAGCGGGTCCAGGCAGGCCAGGCAGTGCTCCAGATAGCGCAGGGCGTGGGGGCTGAAGCCGTAGACCGGTGACATCAGGCGCGGCATCCACGGGTGCCGGTGCAGCAGCGCGCGGGTCTCGTGGGCCACCCGGAGCAGGTCGGCCCGCCAGTCACCGCTCGGCTCCCACGGCTCGTGCTCGGCGCTGACCGCGTCCACCATGAGCTCGTACAGGTCCTCCTTGCGGGGGACGTAGTTGTACAGCGACATGGTGCCGCAGCCCAGCTCGGCCGCGACATGCCGCATGGACACCGCGTCGAGCCCGCTCGCGTCGGCGATCCGGACCGCCGCGGCCGCGATGTCGTCGCGGGTGTACGCCGGTTTAGGGCCCCGGCCCGTGCGCTCGGGGCGCGCCCAGATCACCTCGGGGACGGCCCCTCGGACTGCCATTGGTCATCACCTCGGACACCATCCTAGTTACGTACGGCGTACGTAGTGCGCTATGGTCGAGCCATGGCTACTACGTACGCTGTACTCAGTGAGGGTCTGGAGAAGCGCTTCGGCGCCGTAGACGCCCTGCGCGGGCTGGATCTGGCCGTGGCCGAGGGCACCGTCTGCGGACTGCTCGGGCCGAACGGCGCCGGGAAGACGACCGCGGTCCGGCTGCTCACCACGCTGCTGCGACCGGACGCCGGCTCGGCCCGCGTCGCCGGGCACGACCTGGTCCGCGAGGCCGCCGCCGTGCGGGGCCGGATCGCGGTCACGGGGCAGTACGCCTCGGTCGACGGGGACCTCACCGGCCGGGAGAACCTGCGGCTGTTCGCCCGGCTGCACCGGGTGCGCGGCCCGGCCGCCCGGGCCGACGAGCTGCTGGAGCGCTTCGGGCTGACCGAGGCCGCCGACCGGAGGACGGCCACCTGGTCCGGCGGGATGCGCCGCCGGCTGGACCTGGCGGCGAGCCTGGTCCGGCGCCCGGCGGTCCTCTTCCTCGACGAGCCGACCACCGGCCTCGACCCGGCCGGCCGCGCCCGCATCTGGCAGGCGGTGCGGGATCTGAAGGCCGACGGCACCACCGTGCTGCTGACCACGCAGTACCTGGAGGAAGCGGACCAACTGGCCGACGACATCGCCCTGATGGACCGCGGCCGGGTCACGCAGACCGGCTCCCCCGCCGAACTCAAGGCGCTCATCGGCTCGTACGCCGAGGCCGTGGTCGCGGACGCCGAGGCGCTGCCGCGGGCGGCGGCGGTGCTCGACCGGCTCACCGGCCGGGAACCCGTCCTGGACCGGGCACGCGGCACCGTCGGCGCGCTCACCACCGACCCGACCCTGACCCTGCCCCGCCTGGTGCGCGAACTCGACGCCGCCCACGTGCCGTTGCTGGACGCGAGCATCCGGCCGCCCGCGCTCGACGACGTGTTCCTGCGGCTCACCGGCACGGCCGCGCACCCCGAGGAGGCTGCAGCGTGAGCGCCCTGGTGCACGACGGTCTGGCGATGACGGGCCGGCAGCTGCGCCGGGTCCGCAACAGCCCGGGCCTGGCCGTCCTGACCCAGCTGATGCCCGTCAACATGCTGCTCTTCTTCGGGTACGTGTTCGGCAGCGCACTGGCGATGCCCGGCCGCGAGTACCGCTCCTTCCTGGTGCCCGGGCTGCTGGTGGCGACGGCGGCCGGCGGGCTGATGACCGGCATGTTCCAGGCCGCCGCGGACACCCACCGCGGGGTGACGGACCGGTTGCGCACCCTGCCGGTGAGCCGGGCCGCCGTACCGCTCGGGCAGGCGGTGGCCGACCTCGTCGTCACCACGCTCGGCACGGTGCCGCTGCTGCTCGTCGCCCTCGCGGTCGGCTGGCGGATCGAGGGAACGGCCCTCGACGCGGCCGGCGCGGTGGGGCTGCTGCTGTTCTTCCGGTTCGCCTGCACCTGCGCCGGGATCTTCCTGGGGCTGCTCAGCCGCAGCGAGGAGGCCGCAGGGCAGCTCGGCGCCTCGTCCTTCGTGCTGCCGCTGCTGTCGAACGCCTACATCCCGACGGCCCACCTGCCCGGCTGGCTGCGCACCCTCGCCGAGTGGAACCCCATCAGCGCGGTGACCACCGCCCTGCGGGACCTCTTCGGCAACGCGCCGGTACCGCACGGGGCCGCCTGGCCGGTGGCCCATCCGGTCGCCGGGGCACTCGCCTGGAGCCTCGCGCTGACCGCGCTGTTCCTGCCGCTCGCCGTACGCCGCCACGCGCGCGGTGAGTGAGCCGCGGCCGGTCCCCGGCTACTGACAGAGTCGCCGGTCAGGGGGGATCATCCTCCCCATGGACCAGCTTCCGCTGCCCCTGGAGGGCATCACCGTCGTCGCCGTCGAACAGGCCGTGTCCGCGCCCTTCGCGACCCGGCAGCTCGCCGACCTGGGGGCCCGGGTCGTCAAGGTGGAGCGCGTCGACGGCGGCGACTTCGCGCGCGGCTACGACACGGCGGCCCGCGGTCTCGCCTCGCACTTCGTGTGGTGCAACCGCGGCAAGGAGTCGATAGCGCTGGACCTCAAGGACCCGCGCGGTCTCGACGTCGTACGGCGGCTGATCGCGGACGCGGACGTGTTCGTGCAGAACCTCGCGCACGGCGCGGCGGCCCGGCTCGGTCTCGACGCGGCCACACTGTGCGCCGCGCACCCGCGGCTGATCGCGGTGGACATCTCCGGCTACGGCTCCGCGGGGCCGTACGCGGACAAGCGGGCGTACGACATGCTCGTGCAGTGCGAGGCGGGGCTGGTGTCGGTGACCGGGACGCCGGAGCAGCCGGTGAAGGCCGGGATCCCGGCGGCGGACATCGCGGCCGCCATGTACGCCTTCTCGGGGGTGCTGGCGGCGCTCGTGCGGCGCGGGACGACCGGGCGGGGCGGGCCGGTGGAGGTGTCCATGCTGGAGGCGCTGGCCGAGTGGCTGGGGCATCCGCTGCACCACGCGATGCACGGCGGTGAGCCGCCGGCCCGCACCGGGCTGGCGCATTCCGTGATCGCGCCGTACGACGCCTATGCGACGGC
The DNA here is from genome assembly GCF_042672505.1 of Streptomyces sp. NPDC127190. Taxonomy (NCBI): domain Bacteria; kingdom Bacillati; phylum Actinomycetota; class Actinomycetes; order Kitasatosporales; family Streptomycetaceae; genus Streptomyces; species Streptomyces sp. NPDC127190. The sequence goes on along the minus strand of NZ_JBHXVE010000026.1, from coordinate 77,562 downwards.
CGACGGCGGGCGGGTGCTGCTCTCGGTGCAGAACGACCGGGAGTGGCGGCGGCTGGCCGAACAGGTCATCGGCCGGGCGGAGCTGGGCACGGATCCGGCGTTCGCGACGAACGCGGCGCGGGTGGCGCACCGGGAGCGGACCGACGCGCTGGTCGCCGGTGCGCTGGGGGTGCTGGACACAAAGGAGGCGCTGGCCCGGCTGGAGAAGGCGGGCATCGCCTGTGCGCGGCTGCGGGACGTGCACGAGCTGGCGGACCATCCGCAGCTGGCGGCCCGGGAGCGGTGGCGTGCGGTGGGTTCGCCGGTCGGGCCGCTGAAGGCGCTGCTGCCTCCCATCACGCTGCCGGGCGGGGACGAGGCACGGATGGGGGATGTGCCCGCACTCGGGCAGCACACCGGGGCGCTGCTGCGTGCCGTGGGGATGACGGACGACGAGATCGCAGCGTTGCGCCGGGACGGTGTGGCGGCCTGAGCCCGGGCACCCCGGAAGGGGCTCAGTGCCGGTGGCCGCCGAACAGCGAACGGCGCAGCCGGCGCAGCGGCGCGAAGAGCGAGACGCGGCCGATCCGCGCCCCCCGGTCGCTGCTGCGGCGGACGGTGTCACGCGCCGTCAGCTCACGCATCAGCGAGGTCGCCTCGACCGTCTCCCGCTGCGGTATGGCGGGACCCGCCAGCACCGACAGATGGCGGTCCAGGCGCGAACTGGTCGCGCTGCTCCCGCAGGTGATCGCAGGGACCCTGGCCCTGCTGCGCACTGTTATCTGTTCCATGTCACTCCCCACCCGTACGAGTCCACCCGGCCCGGGCAGGGTAACCCTATCGCCCCAGGCGGGCACGCGGGTATCGCGCCCACAGGATTCACCTTCCCTGTAAGGAGGTTGACCATCCCTCTTTGACTACTCTCCGAATCCAACCGATTTCAGGCCGAGTTGGACAATCGGCTGCCCGGTGGGCCGAGCTGATCCCCCGTCAGGCTCGATGGTTACGGCGAGTGACATGGAGCCGGGGCCGAGACCGCTCGCGACCAAGGGCGTGTCGCCCGCGAAGAGCCCCAGGGAGCGCGGTTGCACGCGGGGGCGCATGAGCCAGAGCTGGTGAACGCGTCCGCCGGGCGGGGCGCCGTATCCGCTGAGGGTGACGACGGCCTCCCGGCGCGATACGGAAGCGATCACTCCGATACCGCGGCCGCGGGCGTCCGTGCTGCGCGAGGCGCGCACGTCGGGAGCGGCCAGAACGTGGGCGATCTCACGTGCCCGGGCCTGCCCGGCGTCGAGCCGGTCCCGGGTGCGGTCCGCCTGGACGGCGAAGAGGGAGGCGACGACCAGGGCAGCGGCGGCGGTGACCGTCGCGAACGGCACCAGGAGGGGGCGCCCGCGCGGGGGACGGCCGCGCCCCGGCGACGGCCGGCCGTCCCAGACGTACGGCGGCAGCCGGCGCGTGCCCGGCTCCGGCTCCGGCACCGGCGGCCGTCCGCCGTACGCGCGCGGGGCCGGGGGCTCCTGCGGGGTGGCGCGGACCGCGGCCAGCACCCGGTCGCGCAGGGCGGCGGGCGCGGGGGTCGCCGTGGACCAGGCCAGGCGCACCGCGTCCTCGGCCAGAACGCGCACCTCGGCGGCGCAGCGGTCGCAGTCCCGCAGGTGCTTCTCGAAGCGGCGCCGTTCGCCGGGTGCGAGGGCGTCGAGGGCGTAGGGCGCGGCGAGGGAGTGCGGGTCCTCGCCGCGCAGGCGCCTGCCGAAGAGGCTCATGCGGCACCTCCCAGGCACTCGCGCAGCCGGGTGAGGCCGTCCCGCATCCGGGTCTTGACCGTGCCGAGCGGCAGCGAGAGGCGCTCCGCCACCTCGCGGTAGGTGTAGCCGTCGTAGTAGGCGAGGGTCACGGACTGGCGTTGCAGCTCGGTGAGCCGGCGCAGGCACCGGCGCACCCACTCGCGCTCGAGGCCGGCCTCCACCTCCTCGGTGACCTGGTCGAACGCCACCTCCCCGGCGCGCAGCGCCTCCCGCTGCTCGCGCTCGCCGGCCGCGCGGGCGCTGCGCACCCGGTCGACGGCCCGGCGGTGGGCGAGGGTGAGGATCCAGGAGAGGGCGCTGCCCCGCCGGGGGTCGAACCGGGCGGCGGAGCGCCACAGTTCGAGCAGCGCCTCCTGGACCACCTCCTCGGACTGGGCGGGGTCCCGCACCACGCGTCGTACCAGTCCGTAGACCGGGCCGGACACCAGTCCGTACAGCTCCTCGAAGGCCCGCTGGTCGCCGCCCGCCACGAGCAGCAGCAGCTCGTCGGCGGCCTCGCGGGCCCGCTCCCCGCGGCCGCAGCCGGGTCTTCCTCGCGTACCGCGCATCCGCACCGCACACACCTCCCCACGGTGGTACGGATCGGCGGGCCGAAAACGCGGGCCGGCGGGCCGGGAAGATTTTCCGGGCCCGGCATCCGTGCTGCGGCGGACGCGAAACGGCGGAGACCCCGTCGGACGGGGCCTCCGCGTCTGCTGTGGGCTCGCCGGGAACTTCACTCTGACGGGCGAGCCCGAACGAGGTGGGGCGGGGTGCGGTTTCGCCGGGTGTCCGGCTCAGGCCGCGTTCGTGAACACCGGCAGGAAGCCGCCCGACTGGCCGGGCGCGGTGGGGTGGTACGACTCGCCGATGTCGAGCCAGTTGACGCTGTGCAGCCAGGAGTCGCTGGAGCAGATCTCATGGTTGGCGAAGGCGGAGCGCACGTCGGCGAAGACGAAGTTGTGAGCCTGGGCGCGCTTCTGGATGGCGGCGTCGATGTAGTCGGCCGCGTCGTTGATCGCGGACCGCTTGGTCTCGGAGAGGCCGAGGCAGCTCTGTCCGAGCAGGTAGAAGCGGGGGTAGCTGAGGACGACCACCCGGGCGGCGGGGGCCTTGGCGCTGATCGCGTTGTAGACGGTGTCCAGCTTGCCGGGGAGCGTGGTGTCGACGTAGTTCTCGGCGGTCTGGATCCTGGCCAGGCAGGAGCTGTCGGACTGGAGCACACAGGTCGTCATGACGTCGGAGAACCCGGCGTCGTTGCCGCCGACGGTGAGGGAGACCAGTGAGGTGCTGGAGTTCAGCGAGCCGAGCTGGTTGGCGAGCACGTCGTCCGTCGTGGCGCCCGAGCAGGCGTTGAAGGCGAACGAGGACGGGCTGTGGGCGGCGTTCCACAGGTACGGGTACGCCTTGGTGCTGCGGTCGCAGCTGCCGCTGGAGCTGATGTAGCTGCCCGAGCCCACCCCGGAGGAGTAGGAGTCGCCGAGCGCCACATAGCCGCCGGACACGGCCGTCGAGGAGGCCTGTGCGGAAGCGGCCCCGGTGAGACCGAGGCCGGCGGCGAGGAGGAGCGAGGTCACGAATCCGGTAAGTCGGGAACGTCTCATGGAACCTCCCTTTAGCAGGATCTCTGCGTCAACCGTCGTACCAACTACGCGTGTTGACGGGAAGTGTCCATGCCAAAACTGTTGCGCTCTGAACAGGATCGACCCAAGACGTTCACCGCTCAGCTATTGCATGTGCATGCCATAGGGGTTGATGCACCGTCACTCCGTGCGCCCCCGCCGGCGGCCCGGGACGCCCTTGACGGCCCCGCGCGACTGGGCCACATTGAAGCCCGGCATCCGGCGCGTCGGGGGGCAAAGTCGCCCATGCAGACCTTCGGGATCAAGACACCTTCATCGGACAGCCCTCCGGGGGACGCGGAGCGGGTGCGGCCAGGGCCGGGGAGGGCCCTGCCGTCGCTGCTCGTGGGCGTCGCGGCGGCCGTGGGGGCGGCCGGCGCGCTGCTCGCGCTGCTCGACACCCACTCACCACTGCGTGCTCCCTGCACGCTGTTCTTCCTGCTCGGCGCGCCGGCCGCGGCGATCGCCGCGGGCTTGCGCGGGCTGGATCCCTTCGGCCGGACGCTGTGCGCGCTTGCGGGCTCCGTCGCGCTGAACATGCTGGTTGCCCAGGGCCTGCTGGCCGTGCACCGCTGGTCGGTCCGGGGCGGAGTGGCCGCGGTGACCGTGCTGAGCCTGCTGCTCCTGCTCACGGTTCTGCGCACGGCCCGGCGCCGGGGACGAGTTTCCGAAAAACGCCATCAACCGTGAGCAATCTGGGCCAAAGTTATGTAGTAGAGAAACCGACAAAAAAGTGAGGCATCCCCCCAGGGGTTGCCTATCCACTTCAACCGTCAATACCGTCGTACATCACACCCGCACCGGCACGTCGGCAACGGCTCCAGGGGAGGGCTCAGGGCCACGGCGCTCGTCGGTGCGGGGCGCGGTAGGGGGGTGCCGTGCTCGGTGGCCGCTTCGGTGACCGAGCCGTGCCGCGCGACCGGCTGCCGTCTTTTCCCGGCAGTCCGGCCAGCTTTGCCAGCTCGTCCACGCGCACGGAGACCCGCTCCCCGTGCCGATGACGAGAACCCCCCTTTCGAACCGGACACACAGCCGGGCCGCCCAGGGGCGGGCGGTCCACCGGACGAGAGGGAAAAACCCATGAGTTCCGTTCTGCGCCCGCCTGGTTCAGGGCAGGATCCGCTGTTCGCCGACCACTACCGGCCCATCTCCTCGCACCTGGCGATCACTCCGCCGGTGAGCGTGGTGATCCCCGCCATGAACGAGGCGGAGAACCTGCCCTACGTCTTCAAGTCGCTGCCGCACTGGATACACGAGGTCGTGCTGGTCGACGGCAACTCCACGGACGACACCGTGGACGTGGCGCGTTCGCTGTGGCCGGAGGTCCGGGTGGTCGAACAGCGGGGCCGGGGCAAGGGGGATGCCCTGATCACCGGGTTCGAGGCCTGCACCGGCGACATCATCGTGATGGTCGACGCGGACGGCTCGGCCGACGGCAACGAGATCGTGTCGTACGTCTCCGCGCTGGTCTCCGGCGCCGACTTCGCCAAGGGCTCCCGGTTCGCCAACGGCGGCGGCACGGACGACATGACCTTCGTCCGCAAGCTGGGCAACTGGGCGCTGTGCACCATCGTCAACCGCAAGTTCGGCGCCCGCTACACCGACCTGTGCTACGGCTACAACGCCTTCTGGCGGCACTGCCTCGACAAGATCGACCTCGACTGCACCGGCTTCGAGGTCGAGACGCTGATGAACATCAGAGTGGTCAAGGCGGGACTGAAGGTGCAGGAGATCCCCAGCCACGAGTACCTCCGCATCCACGGCGCCAGCAACCTGCGTGCCGTACGGGACGGGATACGGGTGCTCAGGGTCATCCTCGGGGAACGCTCCAACCGGCGCGAACTGCGCCGCCAGGAACGCCCCTCCCCGCTGCTCGACACGGTCCGGGGAGAGCTGTCGTGAGAGACGAGCCGGGGGACGGCCCCGGGGACCCCGGTGTCTCCGTCGTGATCTGCGTGTACACCGAGGACCGCTGGGAGGACATCCTCGCGGCGGTCGCCTCGGTGCGCGCCCAGTCGTATCCGGCCCTGGAGACGCTCCTGGTGGTGGACCACAACCCGGCCCTGCACGGCCGGCTGGAGCGCGAGTACAAGGAGACGGACGGCGTCCGGGTGCTGGCCAACGCCGGTCCGCGCGGGCTGTCCGCCGGCCGCAACACCGGCATCGCCGCCTCCCGCGGCGAGGTGATCGCCTTCCTGGACGACGACGCCGTCGCCGAACGGGACTGGCTGCGCCGGTTCGCCGAGGGGTACGCCGACCCGCGCGTGATGGCGGTCGGCGGCCGTACCGAGCCGGTCTGGGCGTCCGGCCGGCGGCCCGCCTGGTTCCCGGCGGAGTTCGACTGGGTGGTGGGCTGCACCTACACGGGGCTGCCGCCGGGCCGGGTGCGGGTCCGCAACGTCCTCGGCGGCAACGCCTCCTTCCGCCGTACGGCCTTCACGGCGGCGGGCGGCTTCGCCACCGGCATCGGCCGCGACGGCGACCGCCGCCCGCTGGGCTGCGAGGAGACGGAGCTGTGCATCCGCCTCACCCGGGCCCGGCCCGACGCCGTCCTGCTCATCGACGATCGCGCGGTCATCCACCACCGGGTGCCCGCACCCCGCGAGCGCTTCGGCTACTTCCGCGCCCGTACCTACGCCGAGGGCCTGTCCAAGGCCCTGGTGGCCAGGAGCGTCGGCGCGGACAAGGGCCTGGAGTCCGAACGCCGCTACACCACCCGGGTGCTGCCCGCCGGGATCGCCCGGGGACTTCGGGACGCCCTGCTCGGCCGCCCGGGCGGCGCGGGCCGCGCGGCCGCGATCGTCACGGGCGTGCTGAGCGCCGCCGGCGGATACGCCCTCGGCACCCTGCGCGCCCGGCACGGCGGTACGACGTTCACGGCACCGCCGATCCCCGGTGACCCCGGCCCGGCGAGCGCCGCCGCCGGTTCCGTGAGCGGCCTCGACGATCCCGCGGATGCCGACGCCGGACCCGGGAGGCAGCCGTGAGCGACGCGCCCGTACCCATCCTCATGTACCACTCGGTCGCGATCGCGCCCAACGCCGCCACCCGGGCCCTGTCGGTCGCGCCGGAGGCGTTCGCGGAGCAGCTGGCGGTCATCGGCGAGGTGGGGCTGACCCCCGTCACCACCGCCGATCTCGCCGCGCACTGGCGGTCCGGCCGCCCGCTGCCCGCCCGGCCGGTGCTGATCACCTTCGACGACGGCTACGAGGGCGTGCACCGGCATGCCCTGCCCGTGCTCGCCGAGCACGGCTTCCCGGCCACCCTGTTCGTCTCCACCGGCTGGCTCCGCGGCGGGTACGACACCGGAGGCGGCCTCGACACCATGCTCGACTGGCGGCAGGTGCGCGAACTGGCCGCCGCCGGGGTCGAGATCGGCGGCCACAGCCACACCCATCCGCAGCTCGACCAGCTCCCCGACGACGTGCTGCGCACCGAGCTGACCCGCTGCACCGAGATCGTCACCGAGGAACTCGGCGTCCGCCCGGTGTCGTTCGCCTACCCGTACGGCTACTCCAGCCGCCGGGTCCGCCGGGCGGTGCGCGCGGCCGGGTACGACCAGGCGCTCGCCGTCGGCAACGACCTCGCCGACCGCCGCCAGGGGCCGTACGCGCTGCGGCGGGTCACCGTGCGCCGCAGCACGGGCGCGGCGGAGTTCGAGCGGCTGCTGCACGGCCGCGCCCTCGCCCGTGACTTCGCCAGGGACCGTGCCCTCACCCAGGGGTACGCCCTCGTCCGCAGAGCCCGCCAGGTCCGCCGGAAGGCCATCCGTACCCGTGTCTGACACGACCACCACGACCGAGACCGACGCGCCCGGCGCCAGGACGTCCGAGCAGGCGGGCCGGGCCCCGGGCGGCAGCCCGCTGTTCCGCAACGCCTACGCGCTGATGCTCAACACCGGCATCTCCGCCGTCCTCGGACTGGGCTTCTGGCTGGCCGCGGCCCGCTACTACACCGAGTCGGCGGTCGGGCAGGGCTCGGCCGCCATCGCCGCGATGAAGCTGCTCGCCGGGCTGACCGCGGTGACCCTGACCGGCGCGCTGGCCCGCTTCATCCCGGTCTCCGGCGCGCGCACCGGACGGCTCGTCGTGCTGACGTACGCGGGCAGTTCACTGGTGGTCGCGGTGGCCGCCGGGGTGTTCCTGCTGACCCTGGACGCCTGGGGGCCGTCGTACCGCTTCCTGCACGGGACCCTCAACGGGCTCGGCTTCGTCGTGGCCGTCGCCGCCTGGAACGTGCTCACCCTCCAGGACGGGGTGCTGACCGGGCTGCGCAGCGCGCCCTGGGTGCCGGTCGGCAACACCGTGTTCTCGGCGGTGAAGCTGGGTCTGCTCGCCGCGTTCGCCGTGGCGATCCCGACCGCCGGTGTCTTCGTGTCCTGGGTCGCCGCCATCGCCACCTCCGTGCTGCCGCTCGGCTGGCTGGTGTTCCGCCGGCTGGTGCCCCGGCACGTCAGGGCCACCGAGGGGCGGGCGAGACCGCCGACGCCGCGGGAGATCGGGCGGTTCCTGGCCGGGGACTACACCGGCTCGCTGTTCTCGCTGGCCGTGGTCTACCTGGTCCCGGTGATCATCGCCTCGCAGGTCAGCGCGGAGCAGAACGCCTACTTCTACATCACCACCACCATCGGCGGCACCACCAACCTCCTCGCGATCAACATGGGTGCCTCGCTCACCGTCGAGGGCGCGCACGACCCGGCACGGCTGGCCGCCGACACCCGTGCCGCGCTGAAGCGGATGTTCCGGATCATGCTGCCGATCTCGGCGCTGCTGTTCCTCGGCGCGCCCTGGATCCTCGGCGTGTTCGGCCCGGGCTACGCGGCGGCGGCCACCCCCTTGCTGCGCTGGTTCGCGGTCGGCGCGCTGCTGCGGGTGGTCATGGAGACCTGCTTCGCGGTGCTGCGCGCGCAGAGCCGTACCGCCGGACTGGCCTGGATGCAGGGCCTGCTGTGTGCGCTGGTGCTCGGTCTGACGCTGCTGTTGCTGCCCCGGATGGGGCTGACCGGCGCGGGCGTCGCCGAGATGTCCAGCCTCGCGGTGATCGTCGCGATCACCGCGCCCAGGCTGTGGCGGACCGTCCGGTCGGCTCCCGTCGGCGTGCCGGAAACGGCGGCACCCGACGGGGACCTGGCCGATCTGGGGACGCGCGAGGTCGCGGCCGCGGCGGCTCCGGCCCGCCGGCCCGGACCGGCCTGGGCGCTGGACTCCGACACCGTCGCGCTCGGCGTCCAGGTGGACTTCGACCATCAGGAACGGCGCCCGGACGTCCGGCCGGGTCCCGGCACCCCGCCGGCGGGCACCCGGCTGCCGCTGGAGCAGCCGGCTCCGAGGACCGCCCAGGGCCCGTCGGCGCGCGACGCCCGGTTGCTGCCCACCCGTTCCGGGGTCCTCCTCGGCTGTCTGCTGATCGCCGCGCTGCTGCTGTACTGGGTGCCCGCGCTGCGGCTCGGCGAGGCCGACCTGGACCGGATGGGCGGGCTCGGTCTGGTCTCGGTGCTGCCGCTGCCGACCCTGGTCGGGGCCGCGCTGCTGATCACCGTGTTCGCCGGGCTGCTCCGGCTGCGCCGCGAGCACCGGGCGCTGCTGCTGCTCACCCTGCTGGCCACGGTGGTGTCCCTGCACGCGCTGCCCGCCGTGATCGAGACCGAGCCGCGGTTCCCCACGGCCTGGCAGCACCTGGGCTTTCTCGACTACATCGACCGCACCGGCTCCGCCGTACCGGACCTGGACGCCCGCTGGAGCTGGCCGGGCTTCTTCGCGGTGACCGCGTTCGTCGGCCGGGCGTGCGGGGTCACCGACTTCACCGAGGTCATCCGCTGGTGGCCGACGGCCGTGCAACTCGCCTATCTGGCCCCGATGTTCCTGCTCACCCGTGCGCTGCGGGCGAGCTGGCGGGCGAAGTGGACCGGTGTCTGGATCTTCGTGCTGTGCGGCTGGGTGGGGCAGGACTACTTCTCCCCGCAGGGCTTCACCTACCTCCTGTATCTGGCCTTCGTGGCGATCCTGCTGGTCTGGTTCCGCCCGCCGCGGGTCATCTGGACGAAGGCGCGGCCCGGCGAGGCCGAGGTGCGGCCCGCCGACCGCCGGCAGCGGGCCGTGCTGCTGCTGGTCCTGATCGCCCTGTACGCGGCGACCGTCCCGGCGCACCAGCTCACCCCGTTCGTGATGCTGGGCGTGCTGGCGGCGCTCGTCCTGCTCGGCCGGTCCGAACTGCGCGGGCTGCCCCTGCTGTTCGCGGTGCTGGTCGCGGTCTGGGTCGGCTTCATGGCCGAGCCGTACTGGTCCGGGCACTTCGACGACCTGTTCGGCGGGGTCGGCGGGGTGGGCAGCAATGTCTCCACCTCCGTCTCCGGCCGGATCCAGGGCGGGAGTCCGACCCACAAGCTGGTGCTGTACACCCGGGTGCTGCTGGCCGGCTCGCTGCTGGCCTGCGCCTGCTGGGGCTGGTGGCGGCGCCGGCTGCACCGGTACCGGGATCGCTCGCTGCTGGTGCTGACGTTCGTGCCGTTCCTCGGTTTCGGGATGCAGTCGTACGGCGGTGAGATGGCGCTGCGGGTCTTCATGTTCGCGGTGCCCGGCGCGGCCCTGCTCGCCGCCCTCGCCCTCTTCCCGCGCGCCGGTGACACCGCCGGGGAACGCGCCGGGGGGCGGCGGAACCTCGCCCCGCTGGCGGCGCTGCTCGCCGGGCTGCTGCTGATGGGCGGGTTCCTGGTGGCCCGCTGGGGCAACGAGCCGTTCGAGCGGACCCGGCCCGGCGAGGTCGCGGCGATGGACTGGGTGTACGCCCACGACCGGCCGACGGTACGGCTGCTGTGGCTGACCCAGGACACCGTCAACGACGTGACGCCGGCGCTGCCGTGGGGCGCGCGGGACATGGAGCGGGTGGACTATGTGCCCACGCTCGCCCCGGCCGACCCGGTGCTGGTGTCGGGCCTGGTCAAGGCGTTGAAGGAGGCGGGTCCGAACTCGTATCTGATGATCAACCGCAGTCAGGTGACGTATCTCGAGCTGGACGCCGGCTACCCGGCGTCCTGGGAGCCGCGGCTGGTGGGGAACCTGGACGGGCGGCGGGAGCTGACGAAGGTCTTCGCCGACGCCGACGTCACGGTGTACGCGCTGCGCGAGCGGCCGTCGGGGGCGGTGCCGAAGCCGGACCCCGGGCCGGTCGGGCCGCTGGTGACCTGGACGCCCTGGTCGGTGGTCGGCGCGCTGGCCGCGGTGGCGCTGGTGCTGCTGCTGGCCGCCCGCGAGCTGGCCCGGGTGGCGCTCCGGCCGGGCGTGCGCCGGCTGCGGCTGCTCCAGTCGGGGTTCTGGTTCTCGCTGCCGCTGCTGGCGGTGGTCCTGGCCTCGCTGGTGCAGCGGTTCGTGACGCTGAAGTGAGGTGGCCTGGCGGCTGTGCCTAGCGGCCGAGCCACTTCACCTCGTAGGCGTCCAGGTCGACGCGTCTGCCGTCGACCTGGGCGCTGAGCGTGCGGTTCCGGGTGTTGACCACCAGGACGGCCCTGTCGTCGGCGAGGACGCGGACATCGGGGACGTCGGCGGCGGCGACGGACACGGGCGTGTAGCGGGTGCCCGGCGGGAACGCCTTGGCGAACCGGGAGACCAGGTCGTACAGGGGCAGCGGCCGGCCCCCGGCGGAGCCGTCGGTCGGGGTCCACAGACAGCCGGCGCAGCCGGTGCCGCCGCGCTCCTCCGGGTTCCAGTAGAAGCCGGAGTCCGCGCCGCCCTTGACCATGGCGATCATCCCGGTGGCCTGCACCGCGACCCGGTGCGGCTCGGTCCAGCCGGTGCGGTCGCCGTCGCCGTCGCCGGGCTCGACGTAGTACTCGGCCCACCACAGCGGCAGGCCGTGGGTCTGCCGCCGTACCCACGCGCCGACGGCCGTCAGCTTGTCGGTCGCCGCGAACTCGTCGGGCAGCAGCGCGTCGTCGCGGGTGTAGCTGGAGCCGTCGACGACCGTGAAGTCGGCGCCCGCCTTGTGCGCGTTCCAGTAGGAGAAGGCGTCCAGCACCCGCCGGTCCATGGCGCCCCAGGGTCCCCGCACCGCGGTGGAGGCGTTCTCGTCGCCCGGGCGGACGCTGTCCATCACCAGGTAGGGTCCGCCGACCATGATGTTCCGGTCGACCTTCTTCAGCGCGCGGTACACGAGGTTGTACAGCCGGGTGTAACCCTCGTAGTCCCAGCGGGACTCGGCGTCGTTCCAGAACCCCTTGAACTCGTTCCAGACGATGAAGTGCCGGACGTCCGGGTAGCGCCGGGCGACCGTGGCGGCGAGGTCGGCGAAGTCCTGGTAGTGGCCGGGGGCGGGGGCCCGCTCCAGGGCGGACCGGCTCCAGTCGGTGGTGCCGGCGGCGGCCTTCCCGCCCTTCATCCAGTCCGGGGAGCAGCACAGGGTGATCACCGGGGTGCCGCCGGAGGCGCGGACGAAGCCGATCCGCCGGTCCAGCGCGCCGAAGTCGTAGTGTCCCGGGGCGGGTTCGGGGTTGTCGGCGCCCCAGCCCATGATGTGCTGGTTCTGCGCCAGGCCGCCGCCCTCGCCGAGCAGCCGCCGCACCCGGCCGGTGGCGGCCGCCGCGCCCTCGTCGGCGCTGTACTGGGTGTGGGTGAAACCCCAGCCGACGGACGGCTCCGTCGCGGCCGCGGGCTTGCCGGAACCGCCGGAGCGCGTGCCCACCAGGGTCACCACCAGGGCCAGCAGGACCGCACCCGCGCCGAGCACCGCGGCGAGCCGCCGCCACCGGGCATCCGATTTCCCCCCATGACATCCCATCGGGGACAACAGTAGAGGCGGAACGGCCGGCTCGGGGGGGGGTCTTGGGAAGAGCGGAAGAACAGCGCACCCGCGCGAAATGCCGTGCGTACGGCACACCCGTGACAGATCATGGCCCCATGTCTGCGAACCCACACGAAGCGCTGCCGATCCGGCTCACCGTCGATGACTCCGACTCGCCCTCCGACGTCGTCGACGCGCTGTTCCTCGGCCGCTTCGCGACGGGCGAGCAGCCGTACTCGCACGCCGCGAACATCGACCGCGTACGCTCCGGCGCGACCCTGCTGCCGGACGGCGCCCGGGTGCTGCGGGTCGCCCGCGACGACGACCGCAGCGCCACCCTCGCCGAGGGCGACGGCTGGACCCTGCTGGTCTCCCGCTGGAACCGCGGCGCGGACGTCACGGTCACCGCGACCAGCGCCGAGCTGGCGAAGCGGGTCCTGGACCAGGCCACGGACGGCGCGGCCGACGAGCCCGAGCCGCAGCCGGAGAACGTGACGATGGGGTTCTGGTACGTCTCCCCGCGGCGCGGCCCGTACCGCACCACCCGTCAGATCGCGGCGGGCACCTGGGAGGAGATCCGGCCCAACTACACGGCGCCGGTGGCGGAGGCGATGGACCGCCTGATGAAGACGACCCCGGAGGACATCGCCGGCCGGCTGCTGCTGCTCCACGGCCCGCCCGGCACCGGCAAGACCTCGGCGCTGCGCACCCTCGCCCGCTCCTGGCGGGACTGGTGCCAGGTCGACTGCGTCCTCGATCCGGAGCGGCTCTTCTCCGACGTCGGCTATCTGATGGACATCGCGATCGGCGAGGAGGACGGCGCCGGCAAGGGCCGCTGGCGTCTGCTGCTGCTGGAGGACTGCGACGAGCTGATCCGCGGCGAGGCCAAGCACACGGCGGGCCAGGCCCTGTCCCGGCTGCTGAACCTCACCGACGGCCTGCTGGGCCAGGGCCGCAACGTCCTGGTCGGGGTCACCACCAACGAGGACCTGGAGCGGCTGCACCCGGCGGTGGTCCGCCCCGGCCGCTGTCTGGCCCGGATCGAGGTGGGCCCGCTGACCCGCCCCGAGGCGGTGAACTGGCTGGGCACCGAGACCGGTGTCGGCCGGGACGGCGCCACCCTCGCCGAGTTGTACGCGCTGCGCCGGGGCTCGGCGCCGACCTCGGTGCCGGGGGCCCGGGAGGGCGCGGACGCGGGCCTGTACCTGTAGTGCTTTCATGAGGGTATGACCCTGTTCGTGGGCACGTCGGGGTGGCAGTACAAGGACTGGCGGGACCTCGTCTACCCGGCCGGGGTCCCGGCGCGGCTGTGGCTGGAGGAGTACACCCGGCTCTTCGCGACGGTGGAGATCAACAACGCGTTCTACCGGCTGCCGTCGTACGACACCTTCACCACCTGGCGGGAGCGGGTCCCGGCGGACTTCGTGGTCGCGGTCAAGGCGAGCCGCTATCTGACCCATATCAAGCGCCTGAAGGAGCCCGAGGAGCCGGTGCACCGGCTGATGAGCCACGCGGCGGGTCTCGGTGACCGGCTGGGCCCGGTCCTGCTCCAGCTGCCGCCGACGCTGCGCGCCGACCCCGCGCTGCTGGACACCTGCCTGGCCTGCTTCCCGCCCGGCACCCGGGTCGCGGTCGAGCCCCGCCACGAGTCGTGGTGGACTGCCGAGGTGCGCGAGGTGCTCGAACTGCGGGGTGCGGCGCTGTGCTGGGCGGATGTCCTGGCCCGTCCGGTCACCCCGCTGTGGCGCACCACCGGCTGGGGCTACGTCCGCTTCCACCAGGGGCGCGCCCGGCCCTGGCCGCGCTACGGCCGCCGGTCCCTGGAGACCTGGGTGGACCGCATCGCCACGACCTGGCCGGACGGGGCGGACGTGTACGCGTACTTCAACAACGACCCGGGCGGGGCGGCGGTGCAGGACGCGGTGGTGTTCGGCCGGGCGGCCCGGCGGGCGGGCCTGCCGGTGACCCGCTTCCCGGAACCGGTACGGCACGGGTGACTCCGCTACGCCGCTCGGTACGGCCCGGCTGACTCCGCTGCACCGCCCCGCGCGGCCCGGTTGACTCCGCTGCACCGCTCGGTACGGCCCGGCTGACTCCGCTGCACCGCTCGGTACGGCACGGGTGACTCCGCTACGCCGCTCGGTACGGCCCGGCTGACTCCGCTGCACCGCCCCGCGCGGCCCGGGCGACTCCGCTGCACCGCCCCGCGCGGCCGGGGTGACTCCGCTGTGCCGCTCCGCGCGGCTCGGCCGCTTCGAAAAGCCTCTACTCCTCGTAGGCCGCCCGCAGGGCGTCCCGCACCGCGGCCGACGCCTCCTCCTCCGCCAGCCCCAGCCGCCGTACCCGGTCGGCATAGGCCTGAGCGGCCAGGGACGCCTCGCGGGCCGCGGCCGAGCCGGCGGCGGCCACATAGGTGCCGTGCCGGCCCCGGGTCTCGATCACCCCGTCGCCCTCCAGTGCCCGGTACGCCTTGGCCACCGTGTTCACCGCGAGCCCCAGGGACTCGGCCAGCCCCCGCACGGTGGGCAGCCGGTAGCCCACCGGCAGCGCCCCGGACCGCGCCTGCTCGGAAATCTGCGCCCGCACCTGCTCGTACGGCGGCGCGCTGTCATCGATGCGGATCTTCAGGCTCACGGGGCGATTGTCGCGCACCGCGCGGAAAATGGGAGGCAGCCACCGCACACCGCCCCGTACGGTGCCTGCTCATGACAGTGATCGTGCGCGACCTGCGCCCCGCCGACCGCGCGGACGTCGAGACTTTCGCCCGGGTACGGCATCTCGCACTGCCGTACATCCTGTGGACCCCGGACGCCATCCTGCACCACCTCAGTCACACCCCGCCCGAGGCCCGGCACCGGTCGCTGGTCGCGGAGGAGGACGGCGAGGTGATCGGCACCGCGCAAGTGAGCCTCGCGTACGACAGCCCGGAACCGGGGCAGGGGCTGCTCAACATCTATGTGCACCCGGAGCGCACCGGGCGCGGCGCGGGCGGGCTGCTGGTGCGCGCGGCCGAGGAGCACCTGGCCGCGCACGGGGCGACGAAGCTGTTCGCGTGGCTGCTGGACGCGCCGGACAACCGGGCCTTCGCCGAGCGCCGCGGCTATCGCGCGGGCCGCTCCGCCCACTTCCTCCGGCTGGACCTGACGGCGGCCGAGCTGCCGCCGCTGCCCGCTCTGCCGTCCGGCGTCGAGCTGCGCACGGCGGCCGACTTCGCGGCCGATCCGCGCCCGCTGTTCGAGCTGGACGGGGAGACGACGGCCGACGAACCGAGCGATGTGGACGCCGAGTTCAGCAACTACCAGGCCTGGCTCACCATGACCTGGGGGCACCCGCTGCTGGACCGGGAGCTGACCACGGTGGTGCTGGCCGACGGCCGCCCCGCCGCCTTCAGCGTGGCCTACACCGACGGCGGCACCCGGTACCTGACCGCGATGACCGGCACGGCCCGCCGCCACCGGGGGCGCGGCCTGGCCACGCTCGCCAAGACGGCCGCCCTGCACCGCGCCCGCGCCGCCGGGCACACGGTCGCCCTCACCGGGAACGACACCGGCAACGGCCCCATGCTCGCGATCAACCGCCGGCTCGGCTACGAGATCTGCGCCACGGAGGTGCGCTATGTCCGCGAACTCGGCTGATGCGCCGGGGCGGTTGGATGTCGTACTGGTCAAGGCGGGCCGTACGAAGATCCGTTACCCGGCCGAGCTGCTCGGCGACGACGGCAACCGGATCGCCGTACGAGCGCCCTGGGCGGGCTCCGGAGTGCGCGACTTCGGCTTCGTGCGCTTCGAGCCGGGCGATGTGTTCACCGAGTACTACTGGCGGGACCGCTGGTATTCGGTGAAGGAGGTCCGTGGCCCGGGCGGCGCGGTGAAGGGCTGGTACTGCGACATCACCCGGCCCGCGGTGCGCACCGGTGCGGAGCTGGTGGTCGAGGATCTCGACCTGGACCTGTGGCGCTCCGGCGACGGCGGGGACGTACGGCGCCTGGACGAGGACGAGTTCGCCGAGAGCGGTCTGGCGGACACCGACCCGGAGGCGGCGTCCGCCGCGCTGGCCGCCCTGGCGGAGCTGGAGGCGCTGGCCCGCCGGGACGGTTTCGGACAGTTGCTGGCCTGACCGCTGCCCGCCGGTCCCGGGCGGGGGCGGGGGCGGGGGCGGCTCAGACCAGCGCCACCACCGCGTACCGCTCGTCGTGCACGGCCTTCCCCCACAGCAGCGGGTCTCCGGAGAGCGGCTCCACGCGCACGTCCGCCGCCAGCGGCGCCAGCAGGGCGGTGAGCCGGGCGGCGGGTATGCCGACCGGGTGCACGCTGCCCCACACGCCCTCCACCAGGACGAAGCGGCCGCCCGGCCGCAGCAGGGTGCGCCAGTGCCGCAGGACGGCCGCCGGGTCGGGCAGTGTCCACAGCACATGCCGGACGAGGACGACGTCATGGGCCCGCTGTGCCACCGGCGGGCTCGCGGCGTCTCCGCGCAGCACCGTCGCCCCGTGCCCCGCGAGCTTGGCGCGGGCCCGCTCGACCATCGCCGGGGAGGAGTCGACGGCCGTCACCCGGTGTCCCTGGCCGAGCGCGAGGAGCGACAGACTGCCGGTGCCGCAGCCCAGGTCGAGGAGGTCGGCGGGCTGCCCGGGCAGCCAGGAGCGGAGCCGGGCCGCCCAGGCCGCGCGGACACCGGGGTCGCGCAGGCCGTGGTCCGGCTCGTCGTCGAAGGCGGCGGCCTCGGCGTCCCAGTCGATCGCGGCGTCCGGCCGGATCGTGCTGTCGTTGGCGTTCGTCATGCGCCAAGAGTGACACCCGCCACTGACAACCCGGCACCGATGAGGAACTCTCGCCGAAAGCGTCTACCTCCGTGACAACGCGGAACACGGTAGACACTGAAGGAGGCAGCCATGCGCCGTATGACCGTGCAGAAGCCCCTGAAGAGGACGGACCGCCGCCGTGCCCGCGAGGAGGCGGACGAGAGCCCTGCGGGACGTCCCGAGGTCCGCAAGGACATCGCGCGCACCTGGTGGCCCGACGGCTGACCCGGCCGGACCGCCGGAGTCTCAGCCCAGCAGTTTGCGGTAGTGGATCCGGTCGTAGGGCCCGTCGACCCGGCGTTCCACGACCTCGTACCCGTACTTCGGGTAGATCTTCTGGTTCTCCCACATCATCGCGTTCGTATACAGCCTGATCTCGCCGAGCCCCAGCTCACGCGCGCGTGCGTCGACGAAGTGCAGCAGCCGCCGTCCGACGCCCGTGCCGTGGGCCTGCGGCCGGACGGCGATGCTGTCCAGGAAGAGATGGCCGGGGAACGCGTCGATCACCACCAGTCCGTCGACGGGGTCCCCGGTGACGTACACCCTGCCCGCGGCGACATCGGCGGTGTGGTCCGCCTCCATGGGCTGCGGCACCACACCGATGCGCGCGATGTAGGGGTGGTAGGCCAGGTCCGTGACCTCTTTCACGGCCGGGACATCGGCGGCGACGGCGATCCGGACGTGCTCCGGCCCTGTGGTGATCATGCGGTGCAGGCTATCCGCCTGAACGCAGTCTGAGTACTCCCTTAAGGGGACCATAAAGATCTCCACCACCGGCCCCCAGCAGGGGATTTCACGGTTTCCTGGAACTGCTCAGGGCCTGTCCGGCGGCTCAGGTCGGACAGGCCCCGGCGACGGTCAGCTGAGGGCCGACGCGCAGCTGGTGGCGGTGGCGTGGGCGGGGTCGAGCGCGTTGGCCACCTCGTGGAAGGCGATCCGGTCGAACAGGCCGATGGCCACGTGTTCGGAGAGGTCGAGCGGGCAGAGGTCCTGGAGCAGGACGTTGCGGACGCCGGAGCCGCTCAGGTACTGGCTCTGCCAGGGGGTGGCCACCTCGTCGTACTTGGTGGCGATGACCGTGTAGTGGACTCCGGGGACGGTGTCGCCGTCGGCGTTGAGCTTGGTGAGGAAGGCGGAGCCGGGGATCTGGTCGGCGAGGCCGGGGGTGGTGGCCTTGACCAGGTCGGTGGCTCCGGGGAAGTACGGCAGCAGGTTGGTGAGTCCGCTCAGCGAGGCGCCGTGGTTGTCGGGGGCGATGCCGACGAGCGCGTTGACCTTGGCGGCTCCGCCGAGGAACCTCAGGTAGTAGCGGGGCATCATGCCACCCTGGGAGTGCCCGACCAGGTCGGCCTTGGCGGCGCCGGTCGCGCTGAGCACCTTGTCGACATAGGCGGACAGCTGGCCGGCCGACTGGTCGATGGGGCCGAGGCCGTAGAAGACGGGGACGCCGGAGAGTTGGCCGTAGTCCACGGAGTAGACGCAGTATCCGCGGTGCTCCAGGTAGGGGGCGAGGGAGAGCCAGTTGTCGACGGAGTTGCCGAGGGTGCCGTGGACCAGGATCACGGGCCGGGGGTGGTCCGCGGAGGGCTTGCAGGAGAAGTCGTTCCAGCCGGTGCTCGGCGCCGTGTCGGCGTGGGCGGCGGCAGCGGGTACGGCGGCGACGGCTGCGGTCAGCAGCAGCGCGGCCAGGGGTCTGAGCACTCGCTTCCAGGGCAGCATCGTGTGATCTCCTTGCGGCTCAAGGGAGGTGCGACGGCCTAACCCTGTGATCCGGATCACGAGGATGCTGTTCACTCGTCAAGTTACGGGCGAGTAGTGCAGATGTGAAGTTACGCGCCAGTAAAAACTTCCAGTGGTAACCACCAGCCCATTCCGCACCCCCGCCACTCCCCGACGGAGCATCACCGGGCAGGCTGGATCGGACTATACGGTGCAATTCACACCAAACCGCCCCACCACGGCGATATCGGTGACCGTGGCCCCGTCGGGCGCCGGCCGCGTCAGGCCGCCAGCGTGCCCGGGATCACCGCCCGCGGACCGAACCTGGCCCGGGCGCGGTCCGCGACCTCCTCGATACGGCGGGCGTTCTCGTCCACGGGGTCGAAGGTGAGCTGGTGGGAGGCCTGGGCGGCGGGGGTCAGCCCCTCGGCACGCAGGGTCAGGGCGCGTACCCGGGCGCGTTGCAGACCGAGCGCCTCGTACATGCCGTAGGCCGCCCGGGTCAGGGCCGCCGAGTGCGCGGTCGGCTCCTTCAAGGTGCGGCTGCGCGGCGTGGCGGACCTGTCGGCATAGCGCACGGTGAGGGTCAGGGTGCGGCAGACCTGCTCCATCGCGCGCAGCCGGGCGCCGAGTTCCTCGGCGGCCGACAGCAGCGCACGGCGGTGCCGGCCGGAGTCCAGCTCGTCGATGCCGAAGGTGCGTTCGGCCGACAGCGAGCGCGAGACGGCGTTCGGCACGACCCGCCCCCGGTCGATGCCGCTCGCCTTCTCGCGCAGCTCGCGGGCCGCCTTCGCACCGATCAGCCGCTGGAGCGTGGACGGCGGCGCGGCGGCCACCAGGCCCAGGGTGTCCAGGCCGTACTCCGCGAGGGTGCGGGCGGTCGCCGCGCCGAATGCGGGGAGCGCCGGCGACCCCACCCCGGCGGGGGTCGACACGGCGGCCCCCCGCGCCCCCGGGCCCGCCCCCCCGGCGCGGGGTCGCCCGGCAGATGGGGGGGGTGTGCCGC
>NZ_JBHXVE010000026.1:0-57866 GCF_042672505.1 Streptomyces sp. NPDC127190 | reverse complement strand
GTGGCCCCACCAGCGGTCGGGGCGCTCAGAGCTCCCCGGGCGGGGGGCGGGGCGCGACCCCCCCCCGCCGGGCGCGCCCCCCCCCCCCCCCCCCCCCGGCGAGGAACTCCGCGGCGCCCGCCGGATCCCCGGGCACGGCACAGGTCACCCCGGGCCGGGCGTCCCGCAGCGCCACACGGGCCAGCATCGGCCCCGGACCGGCGCCGATCGCACAGTCGACGCCGTACCGTGCGAGCGCGCGCACCCGGATCACCGAGGCCAGTTCCACCGCGCTGCGCCCGAAGTACCGCTCGGCGCCCCGGAGATCGGCCAGCGCCCCGTCCGGCGGCAGCGCCTCGACGACCGGGGTGAACTCCTCCAGCAGCCCGAGCAGTCCGGGCAGGGCCGCCTCGTACATCGGCGGCAGCTGGAAACGTACGCAGAGAATGGTCATCCCGCACTCCCCGGACTCTGGTGCCACAACTTCCGTATCGCCGCAGGCCCTTGCGCGGCCTCCGGTCCCGCGGGGCGCAGATCGGCCCACGGATGCATCTCGTATCCGGTGGGCAGCTGGATCCGCCGCCCGCCGGTCGGGTCCTCGCCCGCCCCCCGCGCCACGGGCTCCGCGAGCCGCGCCGCCACCTCGTCCAGGCCGCCCTCGGCGCGCAGTTCGACCAGCTCGGCGAGGTTCCAGGCGGCGGACCCCACCACGCTCAGGCTGCGCGGCCCGCGCCGCTGCACCACGCCCCGCACCAGCAGCAGCCACGAGTGGAAGACGGTGTAGGCGCACGCGTCGTGCGAGTCGTCGAAGAACGCCAGGTCGACCAGGCCCGTGCCGTCGTCCAGCGTGGAGAAGACGACCCGCTTGCCGGACCGGATCGGCGGCGTCTGGGTGGCCGCCTTGGCGCCCGCGACCAGCACGGTCTCGCCGTTGCGGGCCTCTCGCAGCCGCCGCGCGGACACCACGCCCAGCTCCTTCAGGAACTCCTGGTGGTCGTCCATCAGATTGCGCGAGGCGTCCATGGACAGCACACCCAGCTCGGCGCTGAGCCGTTCCGCCGACGTCAGGTCGGGCAGCCCCGCCGACGCGGTCCTGCGTCCGCCGGCGAGCGGGAGCTGTCCCCCGCCGCCGCCCCGGGCGCCCCGGTGCAGCTCGGCCAGATGCAGTTGCAGATCCCGCCGGTTGGCACCGAAGGCGTCCAACGCGCCCACCTGCGCCAGCCGTTGGGCCAGCGGCCGGCTGGGCCGCGCCCGCTCCCAGAAGTCCAGCAGCGAGGAGTACGGCTGTCCCTCCGCGATCCGCTTCGCCTCGGCCTCGCTGATGCCGTGTACGTCGGAGAGGGCGAGCCGCAGCCCCCACACCTTTCCCTCGGACACCAGTTCGATCCGGTGGGCGACCCCGGAGACATTGACATCCAGCGGCAGGATCGGCACCCCGCGTCGCCGTGCGTCCGCCAGCAGCAGCCGCTTCGGATACATCCCCGGGTCATGGGTGAGCAGCCCGGCGTAGAAGGCGGCCGGATGATGGGCCTTCAGCCAGGCCGACTGGTACGTGGGCACCGCGAAGGCGACGGCGTGCGCCTTGCAGAAGCCGTACGCCCCGAAGGCCTCCACGATCTCCCAGGTCCGCCGGACGGTCTCCGCGTCGTACCCCCGGGCCGCCGCCCGCTGCGCGAACCACCCCTTGATCCGCGCCTGCGACTGCGGATCGGACAGCCCGCGCCGCACCTGGTCCGCCTCCCCCCGGCCGCATCCGGTCAGCACCGCGACGATGTCGATGACCTGCTCGTGGAAGACGACGACGCCGTACGTCCCGCGCAGCGCCTCCTCCAGGTCCGGGTGCGGATAGCGCACCGGTGCCCGCCCGTGCCGCGCCTCGATGAACGGCCGCACCATGTCCGCGGCGACGGGCCCGGGCCGGAACAGCGAGATGTCCACGACGAGATCGTGGAAGGTGCTCGGCTGGAGCCGCCCCACCAGGTCCCGCTGCCCCGGCGACTCGATCTGGAAGCACCCGAGCGTCTCGGTGGACCGGATCAGCCGGTAGGTCTCCGGGTCCCCCTCCGGCAGCGCGTCCAGGTCGACCCGCTCCCCCGTCGCCCGCTCCACCTCGGCGACCGCGTGCGCCATCGCCGACTGCATCCGCACACCCAGCACATCGAGCTTGAGCAGCCCGAGGTCCTCCACGTCCTCCTTGTCGAACTGCGACATCGGAAAGCCCTCACCGCTGGTCGGCACCACCGGCGTACGAGCCCGCAGCGAGCCGTCGGAGAGCAGCACCCCGCACGGGTGCATGGCGACCCCGCGGGGCAGCGCGTCCAGCGCCTCGACCAGTTCCCACAGCCGCCCGAACCGCTCCTTCTCCCCCGCCAGCCGCCTCAGCTCGGGCAGCTCCGCCAGCGCGGCCCGCGCGTCCCGGGCCCGGATGTGCGGAAAGGACTTGGCCACGCGATCGATCTCGGCCGGGTCCATGGACAGCGCGGCTCCCACGTCCCGGATGGCGTGCCGCACCCGATAGGTCTCCGGCATCGCGACGGTGGCGACCCGCTCCTCGCCGAACCGCCCGATGATCGCCCGGTACACCTCGAGCCGCCGCGCGGACTCCACATCGATGTCGATGTCGGGCAGCACCACGCGTTCCCTGGACAGGAAGCGCTCCATCAGCAGCCCGTGCGCCACCGGATCGGCGTGCGCGATGCCCAGCAGATGGTTGACGAGCGAGCCGGCCCCGGAGCCGCGGGCGGCCACCCGGATCCCCATCTCCCGTACGTCGTCCACCACCTGAGCGACCGTCAGGAAGTAGGAGGCGAAGCCGTGGTGGGCGATGATGTCCAGCTCGTGGTGCATCCGCTCCCAGTACTCCCGCCGGCCGCCGTACCCGAGCCGCACCATCCCCGCCACCGCCCGTGAGGCGAGCGCCCGCTGGGCGGAGCGCCGGCCGGCCCCCACCAGATGCGCCTCGGGGAAGTGCACGGCCCCGATCCCGAGGTCCGCCCCGGGATCGACCCGGCACTCCTCGGCCGTGGCCAGGGTCTGCTCCAGCAGCCGCCGGGCGACACCCCTGCCGTACCCGGCCGCCTCGACCACCCGCTCGGCCACCTCCGCCATCGCCGACGCGTCCTTCAGCCAGGCCTCGCCCGAATCCAGTTCCCCCCGGGGATCGACCGGCACCAGCCGCCGCGCGGCATCCAGCACATCGGCGACCGCCCCCATCCCGCGATCCGCGTACCGCACGGCGTTGCCGAGCACCGGCCGCACCCCCTGTTCGGCGGCGAGCCCGACCGTGCGGGCGGCGAGCCGGAGCGAGCCGGGCCCGGTCCCGGTACGCCCGTGCCACACGGCCTCCAGCCGCACCGCGTCCCCGTAGACCTCGCGCCAGGCCGTCAGCAGCGCAGCCGCCCGGTCGGGCCGCCCCGCCGCGAGGGCGCGGCCCACGTCGGAGCCGGGCCCGAGCAGCACGACGAGCCCCTCACCGCGGTGATCCTCCCAGGCCAGCAGCGGGCTGCCCGGCCGCGCGTGCGCCGCGGTGACGAGCCGGCACAGCTCAGCCCAGCCACGGGCGCCGTCCCGGGCGAGAAAGGTCGCCCGGGGGGCCGACTCGTCGACGAAGGCCCCGCCCCGCACCGGCACCCGCCGGCGTACGGCCGCACGCTCCCCCACCGCGAGATCGACGCCGAAGACCGGCCGCACCCCGCTCCCGGCACAGGCCTTGGCAAAGCGCACCGCACCGGCGAGCGTGTCCCGGTCGGTGAGCGCGAGCACATCCATCCCCCGCTCCGAGGCACGCTCGACCAGCCGCTCCGGATGGGACGCCCCGTACCGCACGGAGAACCCGGAGACGGTGTGCAGATGCGCGAAGCCCGGCACACCCACCTCCCGAACCACTCTCGAACATCAGTTCACCCTCCCACCATACCCCCATTTCCGAACACCTGTACGACACCCGTCCAGCCCCGTCCCACCTGCGCAAACGCCCGTCCGCCCGGACCGTGAGGACATGACACAGCCGCCCCGCTCCGCCTTCCTGGCCGAACTGAAGGACGCCGTGACCCCGCGGGCCACCCTGCTCGTGATCGGGGTGATCGCGCTCCAGCTGCTCTTCATCACCTCCTACGTGGGCGCCCTGCACCACCCCAAGCCCACGGACATCCCCTTCGGCGTGGTGTCCCCCCAGCCGGCCCGGACGACAGCGAGCCTGAAGCAGCTGCCCGGCAGCCCCCTGGACCCCCGCGCCCTCCCGGACGAGGCGACGGCCCGCCACCGGATCCTGCACCGGGACATCGACGGCGCCCTGCTGGTCGACCCCACGGGCACCACGGACACCCTGCTGGTCGCGACGGGCGGCGGCACGGCCCTGGCCACCTCCCTCAAGACCCTCACCACCGCTCTGGAACGCGCCCAGGGCCGAAGCCTGCGCACCGTGGACGTGGCCCCGGCCTCCCCCGCGGACTTCAACGGCCTCTCGTCCTTCTACCTGGTGGTCGGCTGGTGCGTGGGCGGTTATCTGTGCGCCTCGATCCTCGCGATCAGCACCGGCGCCCGCCCCACCAACCCGCACCGCGCGCTCATCAGACTCGGCGCGATGGCCCTGGTGGCGGTGGTCGGGGGCCTGGGCGGCGCGCTGATCGTGGGCCCGGCGCTGGGCGCCCTCCCGGGCGGCACCGCCGCGCTGTGGGGCCTGGGCGCGCTGATCACCTTCGCGGTGGGCGCGGCCACCCTCGCCCTCCAGGGACTCTTCGGCATCATCGGCATCGGGCTGGCGATCCTGCTGATCGTCATCCTGGGCAACCCGAGCGCGGGCGGCGCCTTCCCGCTGCCGCTGCTGCCCCCCTTCTGGCAGGCGATCGGCCCGGCGCTGCCGCCGGGCGCGGGCACCTGGGCGGCCCGCTCGATCGCCTACTTCCGGGGCAACGCGCTCACCGACGCACTCCTGGTGCTGTCGGCATGGGCGGTCGCCGGCGTCGCGGTGACCCTCCTGGCAGCGGTCGTCCACGCACGGCGGGAAGGGGACGTGACAGGGAGCGTCCGCCCACAGCGGCCGGCGGAAACACCGCCGAGCAGCCGACACGACGGAGCCCCCGCACGTCGGACCGACGGCGGGGGCTCCGGAACACACGATCAGGGAAGCGTGACCCCGTAGTAGTTCAGCGCCTCGGTGACCGGCTGGAAGAACGTCGTCCCACCGGAGGTGCAGTCACCGCTGCCGCCGGAGGTCAGCCCATAGGCGACCGTACCCGCGTACAGCGGACCACCGCTGTCCCCGCCCTCGGCGCAGACGGTGGTCTGGATCAGCCCGGAGACGACGTCCCCGCTGCCGTAGTTGACGGTGGCGTTCAGCGCGGTGACCCGCCCGCTGTGCGTGCCCGTGGTGGACCCGCGCCGGTACACGGTCTGCCCCACGCTGGGCGTGGCCGCACTGGTGATGGACTGGCTGCCCACCGCACTCGGGTGCGAGATCGAGCTGTTGGTGTACCGCACCAGCGCGAAGTCGTTGCCCGGGAAGCTGTAGTCGACGTTGGTGCCCAGCACCGTGGTGTGACCGGAGTTGGAGTACCAGGTGGACGCCACCTGGCCACAGTGCCCGGCGGTGAGGAAGTAGTAGGTGCTGCCGCTGTGCACGTTGAAGCCGAGCGAGCACCGGTACTGGCCGCCGTAGATGGCGTCCCCGCCGCTGATCAGCTTGTTGAACGTGCCCGGGGTGTGCTTGATGGTGAGCGCGTCGGCACCGGCGCCCGCCTGCCGCTTGATCTTGGCGATCTCGGCCTGGGAGACGGTGCTGTCGACGGTGACGACGACACGGTGGGTCGTGCTGTCCACCGCCCATGCCGTGCCGGGTACGTCGGCCTGCCGGACGGCGTCGCTCGCCCTGGTGAGCTGGGTGGCGCTGAACGTGTGGGCGTCACTTGCGTTCGCGGTGGGGGCGGCGAACGCCGCGGCGGCCAGGAAACCGGTGGCCACGGCGACCAGCCGGGTCCGTCTTGCGGTGCCACCGCGGGGAGTGGTGCGCTTGATCCTCACTTTTCGTTCCCTCCAAGGGAAGTCGGGGGCCCGTGTGGGGTTCGGGGGCCCGTGAGGCGCAGCCAGGAGCCGGCTCGGATTCCGAACACCCATGCCCCTGACAAGCGCTGAGGGGGAGTATTCGGCCGAACGGCCGGTAGGCACAAGAGCGCCTTTCGGCCGTTGGACTTTAAACCCCCTTTACGCAGGCACCCCTGACATCAGCTCGGCTCCCGCTCATTTCCCCTGTGTCTTCCCACCGCCGACGCCTCCCGGGAATGTCCGGAAGTCGACCCTCCGGATACCCGGCCCGGTCAGACGAGGAGGTCCTTGTAGTAGAAGCTGGCCTTCTTGTCGGTCTGGCTGGTGCTTTCCTCGGAGCCGAAGCCGAGGAAGAGACGGGCGGCGGAGGGGTTGGCGGTGTCCGGGATCTGGATGGCGAGGCCTTCGGGTTCGCGGTAGAAGAGGCTTTCGCCGGCGTTGGACAGCCGCCGTTCGTAGACGGCGCCGGTGTTCCAGTCGATCGAGGTGACGTAGGTGTTGCTGCTGCTGGTGCGGTTGCCGCTGCTGTCGTAGGTGTAGGCGGTGCCGTCGATGGTGTAGAGGTACTGGCCCATCGAGGTGTAGCCCTGGAAGGTCGGGCCGGTGAGGACCGAGGGCTGGGTGAGGGTGGCCAGCGGGGTGAAGGTGCCGGCCTTGAAGCCCGCCAGGTCGTACAGGCTGTACTTCCAGGTGGTGCCGTTGACGCGGTAGCGGTGGGCGATGCGGCTGGTGACGGGGTCGATGGCGACGGTGTTGTGGTCGGAGCCGGGGACCGGGGTGTAGCGGGTGACCTGCTGTGAGGTGGGCAGCAGGACGGCGCCGTTGGCGAACTTGAACCGGGCGATGGTGGTGCCGTAGCCGGTGCTCTGGCTGTCGGGCACGGAGTCGGTCTCGGTGTACAGGTAGGCGCTGTTGCCGGAGGGCTCGACGCCGACGGAACGCTGTGGCACATGGCCGTGGAACCGTACGGCCCGGAGATCTCCGTCCCGGCCCTCGGGCCGAACACCCCGAACCTCACCCTCGGGGAGATCGCCGCTATCGCGGAGAAGAGGGGTGTTTCCCTGGAACAGTGCGAGCCGTTCGCCGCGGGTGAGGTCTGGTGGCGGATGAACTCCTCGAAGACCGTGCTCAGCTTCGGCGAGGACGGATTCCTGGAGGCGGCACACCATTCGGATCCGGCGCTCGCCACCCCCGCCTGACCCGGCGCACCGAAAGACCGTGACCCCGCTCAGCAACCGTCGCAGGGACAGCAGCAGTCGCAGCTGTCGCAGCCGCAGCCGTTGCAGTCACCGCCGCAGCCGGAACAGCCGTCGCAGTCGCAGTCCTGGCAGCACCCTTCCCGCTTCTTCCGGGACCAGGGGCCCTCGTACTCGGAGGCGCAGCACATCTGGCAGGTGCAGCACAGCACCAGGAACATGCCGCAGCCGGGCAGGAAGCCACGCGGCTTCGGGGGCTGGTGGACCGGGGGGCCGAACGCCCGGTCCACCGAGCGCCGCAGCTCGTGCGCGAGGAGCAGATGGGCGAGCCGGGCGTCGCTGAACTCGGCCTCCGCAAGCGCGAGCCGGATGCCGTGCAGGGCGTCGTCGGCGAGCCGGCGGGCCTCGGCGCGGGAGGTGCCGGTGGCGGTGAGCGGGTTCCAGGCACCCGCCGCGGCATCGGCCTGCTGGTCCTCGACGGCGTCCAGCAGATGCGCGAGGCGCCCGAAGAGCCGCCCCACCTCCGCGAGCGGCTCGGCGTTGCCGGGC
Source organism: Streptomyces sp. NPDC127190 (assembly GCF_042672505.1). Classification (NCBI taxonomy): domain Bacteria; kingdom Bacillati; phylum Actinomycetota; class Actinomycetes; order Kitasatosporales; family Streptomycetaceae; genus Streptomyces; species Streptomyces sp. NPDC127190. The sequence goes on along the minus strand of NZ_JBHXVE010000026.1, from coordinate 50,103 downwards.
CGTCCGGCGAGCACCGCCGTGTGCGCGAAGGCGGCCGCCGTCGCCGTCTCGGTCGGCTCGGTGACCGTCAGGATCGGGGTGCCGGGCCCGGCCAGGGTCTCGATGCCGAGCTGCCGGTCGACGGCCTCGACCAGGACGCCGGTGTCGAAGCCGACCGCCGCCCCGCTGTGCGCGCCGGCCCGGCCCCAGCCCGCGGCGACCCGGCGGGCGGCGGCGGCCATGGGCCGGCGGGCCAGCAGCCCGTCCCGGTCGGCGACATGGTCGCGTACCTTCGCCGCGGCGAGCACCAGGGACACGGCGGCGGCGAGCCGCGCGCCCTCGCCCTGTGCGACGGACGCGGTCCGCATCCCGCGCAGCGCGCACGGTCCGGCCGTACGGCGTGCGCCGTCGGCGCGGCCGGCCTGAGCCTCCGTCAGGACCGATATGAGCAGCCCGTCGTAATTGGTCGCGACACGCGCGAACTGTCCGTGGTCGTGGCGCAGCGCGAGGCAGAGCCCGCACAAGTGCGCCATCCACTCGGCCTTGAGGCGCTCACCGAGCCGATGAGCGCAAGGTCTGACTATTCCGAACACACCGATCCCCCGTATCCGGCACGATGTTGACATTCACCCGTACGCACCGTGCATCACCCGTCCGCCGTCGACGATCATATTTCACTCACAGTCAGCAGCCGTATGGGTCGCGCCCCTTGGGGCACAAGGACTCTCGACGGATCCGCTGTGCACCAGTACCGTCACAAACCCCCCGCGCGGCGTCTATCCACTTGGCGCGCCGTCCGCATCATGGATGACCATAGGGGTGCGGAAAGCAAGAAAGACCGCTGTGAGAGGAGGCGTCCATGGGATCGGTACGCAAGGCGAGTGCGTGGCTCGGCCTCGTCGACGACAACGATGACGAGCGCTACTACGACGACGACTACTCCGAGGGCACCGAGTCCGGGTCCCAGGACGCCTGGGTCACGGACCCCCGGGTGAAGGTGGCCACGGACACGGCCGAGGACAAGGGCCGCCGGATCGCGACGGTCACCCCGGACAGCTTCCGGGACGCCCGGGCGATCGGTGAGCTGTTCCGGGACGGGGTCCCGGTCATCATGAACCTGACCAACATGGAGCCGGGCGACGCCAAGCGGGTCGTGGACTTCGCGGCGGGGCTCATCTTCGGCCTGCGCGGCTCCATCGACCGGGTGTCGAACCGGGTGTTCCTGCTGACCCCGGCCGACACGGAGATCATCAGCGGTGAGGCTTCGGCACACCGCTCCGACGGCTTCTTCAACCAGAGCTGAGGCAGGGCCGCATCCCGGCCCTGCCCCACCCGGGGGCTCACCGGAAGGCGTCGAGCCCGGTGAGCGCCTTGCCCAGCACGAGCTGGTGCATCTCGACGGTGCCCTCGTAGGTGAGCACCGACTCCAGATTGGTCGCGTGCCGCATCACGGGGTATTCGAGGGAGATCCCGTTGGCACCGAGGATGGTCCGCGCGGTACGGCAGATCTCGATCGCCTCGCGGACGTTGTTGAGCTTGCCGAAGCTGACCTGCTCGGGACGCAGGCGGCCGGCGTCCATCCGCCGCCCCAGATGATGGGCGAGCAGGATCCCCTTGTGCAGTTCGACCGCCATGTCGGCGAGCTTGGCCTGGGTGAGCTGGAAGCCGCCGATGGGCCGCCCGAACTGCTCCCGGGTCTTCGCGTACTCCACGGCCGCCTCGAAGGAGCTGCGCGCGGCACCCATCGCTCCCCAGACGATGCCGTAGCGGGCGTGCGACAGACAGCTGAGCGGCCCGCGCAGACCGGCGCCCTCGGGGAGCACGGCGGTGCCGGGCAGCCGGACGCCGTCGAGGACGAGTTCACTGGTGACGGAGGCGCGCAGGGACCACTTGTGCTTGATCTCGGGCGCCGAGAAGCCCGGACTGTCGGTCGGTACGACGAACCCGCGAATGCCCTCCTCGGTCTGCGCCCAGACGACGGCCACCCCGGCGACCGATCCGTTGGTGATCCACATCTTGCGGCCGTTGAGCACCCAGTCGTCGCCGTCGCGCTTGGCGTGGGTGCGCATCGAGGCGGGGTCGGAGCCGTGGTCGGGCTCGGTCAGCCCGAAGCAGCCGATCACCTCGCCGGCGGCCATGCGCGGCAGCCACTGCTGCTTCTGCTCCTCGCTGCCGAAGCGGTGGATCGCGTACATCGCGAGCGAGCCCTGGACGGAGACCAGGGAGCGGATGCCGGAGTCGGCGGCCTCCAGCTCCAGGCAGGCGAGGCCGTACTGGACAGCGCTGGCGCCCGCGCAGCCGTACCCGGTGAGGGACATGCCGAGGGCGCCGATGGAGCCGAGTTCGCGGGCGAGGTCCCGGATCACGGGCAGCTCGCCCCGCTCGTACCAGTCGGCGACGTACGGCAGCACCCGGTCGGCCGCCCAGTCGCGGACCGTGTCCCGGATCGCCAGATCCTCCGGTTCGAGGAGGTCGTCGATCCCGAGCGGGTCGGCGGGATCGAAGGGGGGCAACTTCGCGGACGCGGACATGGGGCACCCTCCGGCACGATAAACTAGCAGCGCTAGTTACATTGTGCCGCCGACGTTACGGTGCAGTGTCCCGCACGTCCAGTACACCGGCCGTCAGACCGAGACCCGGGACTCCACCCGGGAGGACTCCACCCGGGCGGGCGCCATGTCCCGCGGCGCGGGCAGCTCCACCACGGCCGGCTGCTCCTGCTCCGGTTCCGCGCACTGCATGACCCGCGGCAGCCGCAGTGCGAGCACCGCGCCGAGCAGCAGCAGTCCCGCGCTCACCAGCAGCGTCACATGCAGCCCGTGCACGAAGGAGTCGCGGGCCGCCCGGTGCAGCGCGGCCCCGGTGGACCCGCCGAGGCGTCCGGCGATGTCGTAGGCCTCGCCGAGCGAGTGCCCGGCCGCGGCCGAGGCGTGCGGAGGCACCCCGGGCACCGACCGCAGGCCGGGCGCGTAGGCCGCGTTCATCACGCTGCCCAGCAGCGCGATGCCGATACCGGCGCCGAGCTGGTACGACGTCTCGCCGACCGCCGCCGCGCCGCCGGCCTGGTCGGCCGGGGACTCGCTGAGCATCGACTCGTAGGCGCCGAAGAGCGTGGTCTCCAGGCCGAAGCCGAGCAGCACGAAGGCGGACAGCAGCAGCGGCGCGTTGTCGGTGCCGCCCATCGCGGTCAGGGTCAGCACCGCGGCGGCCGTCAGACAGAAGCCGAGGCTGACCATCCGGCGCGGCCCGAAGCGGCGCAGCATCCGCGCCCCCGCGAGACCGGCCGCCATCGCGGCGACGGTCAGCGGCAGCAGCCTGAGGCCCGTCCGCAGCGGGGACAACCCGAGCACCAGTTGCAGATACTGGGCGGCGATCAGCTCCAGGCCGACCAGCGCGAGCATCGCCAGCACGATGCAGCCCACCGAGGTGCTGAACGCCGGCCGGCCGAACATCCGCAGGTCCACCAGGGGGTGCGGCAGCCGGCGCTGCCGGCGCACGAAGAGCACCAGGAGGGCCGCGCCGACGAGCAGGGGCAGCACGGTGAACGGGCCTGCCACGGCCTCGCCGCCGCCCAGCCGCTTCACGCCGAGGACGACACCGAAGAGGCCGGCCGCCGCCATCAGCGCGCCGGTCACGTCCCAGGGACCGGCGCCGTCACCGCGGGACTCGGGCAGCAGGATCCGGCCGACCGGCAGGCTGACCAGCATCAGCGGGATGTTGACCAGGAAGACCGAGCCCCACCAGAAGTGTTCGACGAGGAACCCGCCGAGCAGCGGGCCCACGGCCGCGCCGACGGCGGCCACCGCGCTCCAGATGCCGATGGCGAGCGCGCGCTCGCGCCGGTCGGGGAAGACCTGGCGGAGGATGGACAGGGTCGCGGGCATGATCATCGCGCCGCCGACGCCGAGCAGCGCGCGGGCCAGGATCAGGGTCTCGGCCGAGGGCGCGAACGCGGCCACGGCGGAGGCGACGCCGAAGAGGGCGTACCCGAGCAGCAGGATCCGTCTGCGCCCGACCCGGTCGCCGAGAGTGCCGAAGAGGATCAGCAGCGAGGCGCAGACCAGCGGGTAGACGTCGACGATCCAGAGCAGTTCTATGGCGCCGGGCCTGAGGTCCTCGCTGACGGCGGGGACCGCCACGTGCAGCACGGTCGCGTCCAGCGCGACGAGCAGCAGGCTGACACAGAGGACGACGAGGACGACCCAGCGGTTGGCACCGGCCCCGGCCGCCCGACGATGCCGCCGGACGGCGGCCGTGGTCGTCCCGGACATGTACGTACCTCCCAGATGCTCCCCGCGCGTGGGGCGGACGGCGGGGTGGGGACTCCCTGCCGTACGGCCGGAGAGGAGCGGTGCGGTGTCTCCGGCCCACGTGAACCCTCGCGGGTGACTCGTCAGCGTACGCGAGTTCGCCGCGCGTTCACGTGGTGGACCTCTCACACGCGCGACGGAACCCGTGTGGCGTACGCCACACCCACCCCTCTTGACCAGGACCCGGCGACCGGTCCGGTCCCCGGCCCGGTCGATAATCGAGTCCGTGACCGATCTTGAAACGCGCGTGGTCCCGCCCCGCGCCCCCCTGCCGCGCCGGGCCCTCCCCGCCCTCCTGGGCTATGCGGCGGTCCGCGCCCTGGGGGTGCTCGTGCTGGCGGTCTGGAGCGCCGCGCGCGGCAAGAGCGCGTACACGCTGCTGACCGCGCGCTGGGACTCGCTCTGGTACGTGCGGGTCGCCCAGCTGGGCTACGGCTACCAGGTGCGGCTGCCGAACGGGGACGTCCACTCCGACCTGGCGTTCTTCCCGCTGCTGCCCTGGCTGGAGCGGCTGGGGCACGCGGTGGCGCCGGTGTCGTACGCGGACGCCGGCTTCACCGTCAGCCTGCTCGCGTCGCTGGCCGCGGCGGCGGGGATCTTCGCGGTCGCCGAGCGGGTGTACGGCTCCCGGGTGGGGGTCTGCGCCGTCCTGCTGTGGGCGGTGCTGCCGGTCGGGATCGTGCAGTCGATGGCGTACAGCGAGTCACTGTTCACGGCGCTGGCGGCGTGGGCGCTGTACGCGGTGCTGACCGGACGCTGGCTGAGCGCCGGTGTGCTGGCGGCCCTGGCGGGGCTGACCCGGCCGGTGGGCCTGGCGGTGGTCGCGGCCGTGTGGGCGGCGGGTGCCGTCTCGTTCGTGCACGAGCGAAGCGCGGAGCGCACGCCGGGCGCGTACGACGGTGCCCACGCCCCACGATGGCGCCGGGCGCTCGGCATGCTGATCGCCCCGCTCGGGGCCGCCGGATATGTGCTGTGGGTCGGACAGCACACCGGCAAGGGACCGCTCGGATATCTGGACGTCCAGGCCGGCTGGCGCAACGGCTTCGACGGCGGTTACGCCTTCGCCCGCTTCCTGGCCGCCAAGCTCACGTCCTTTCCGGCCGCGCTCGCCGGCGCCGGCCTGATCATCGGCGTGGCCCTGCTGCTCTGGCTGTACCTCACCGGCGTACGCCGGCGGCAGCCCGTCGCACTGCTCGTGTACACGGGTGTGGTGCTCGTCCTCGCCCTGTGCGCGTCGAGCTACTTCGGCTCCAAGCCCCGGCTGCTGATGCCGGCCTTCCCGGTGCTGCTGCCGCTCGCCGAGGCCCTCGCCCGGCTGCGCACCTCCCGATCCGCCCTGGTCATCGGGGGGTTGGCGGTGGCGACGGCGGCCTACGGGGCGTTCTGGCTGAACGGCTCCGGCCCACCATGATCCACTTTGTGGGCCCGATGACACCGCGGAGAATTGCGCACCAGGATCCGGTTAACGCATTCATAAGCGCGATATAAACAACACCCGGCATGATCAAAGGAATTGCGGCCGACCAGCTCACCGGATTACGGAATCCAGGGAATTCTCCGCACCCTTGAGAGGTTTCCCACATCACATCGTCATCACAAAGCCGCTGTTTCGTCCGGGAACACAGCTCACTCGCTGTAACGTCGATTGGGTGCGTACCGAACGAAACCTCACCCGGCGTCTGGACCGGGTGTTCGCCAGACTCGACCGTGAGCCGGAACGACCGGCCCACATCGATGTGCCGAGGATGAGCCGGCACCGGGTCGTGCTGTTCTCGGCGACCCTGGCGTTCTACCTGGCGATCATCTGGGCCGTGGTGACCACCTCCTGGCTGGTCCGGCTCGACTGGCAGGTCATGTTCTTCCGGCCGTACCAGCAGTGGCCGCAGATCCACGCCTTCCTCGACTACTACGTGGTGCTCGGCCAGCGCGGCCCGACCGCCGTGATGGTCGCGGCCTGGCTCGGCTGGCGCTCCTGGCGGCAGCACACGCTCCGCCCGCTGCTGAGCCTGGCCGCCTCGCTGCTGCTGCTGAACATGACGGTCGGCGCCGCCAAGTACGGGATGGGGCGGCTCGGTCCGCACTACGCGACCGTCATCGGCTCGAACGAGATGGGCATGGGCGGCGATATATTCCCCAGCGGCCACACCGCCAACGCGGTGGTGACCTGGGGCATCCTGGCGTATCTGGCCTCCACCCCGCGCGCCCGCCGCTGGCTGTCGGCACTGTCCGCGGTCACCGCGCTCGGCGTCGGCCTCACCACCGTCTACCTCGGTACGCACTGGCTGAGCGACGTGCTCCTCGGCTGGGCCGCGGGTCTGCTGATCCTGCTCGCGCTGCCCTGGCTGGAGCCGCTGATCTCCATGGTGGAGCGGTTCGTCTTCTTCGTGCGCGACCAGATCCGCGACCGGATCCGCGCCCGGCTCCGCCGTCCCGCCCCCGAACCGGTCGTCCCGGTCACCCCGGTGGTGGTCAAGCCGCGCGCCACCCCCGCCGAGCAGCCGGCGCCGGCCCGCGAGCCGGTCTCCACCACCAGGGCCTCGCGTGGCCTGGCGCATCTGGCCCCCGGCCCGCACACCAGCCGTGCGGAGCGCACCCCGGTCACCCCGGTGGGCAGCCGCCGCCCGCCGCACGCCGACCGCCACCCCCGCGGCACCACCCAGCCGGCCCGCCCGTGACGGCGGCCTGACGGCCGCAGCAGCGCAGTCCGGTACGCACACACCGCACCCCGCGCCCCCCAGGGGCGCGGGGAACTGCGCGAGAAGCCCGCTCAGCCCTTCCAGGCCCGCACCACCAGCCCCTCCCGCACCTCGAAGTTCAGCCGCCCCACCCGGTACTCCAGGGTGATGACCGTGCCCGGCGCCAGCGCCCGCACCGTCGACCACCCCCGCTCCCGGGCGAGCCGCTCCGCCTCTCCGGCGTCGAGGCCGACGTACCCGTCGGGACTGTCCTGGGGCTCCGCGGACGGAGTGGGAATCGATGCCATACCGCCAACCTAGGCCGCGACCGGCGGTGGCGGAAGCCGAGCCCGCGAGTAAGAGGAGCATCAGAAACCCGTCACACTTGTGTCACAGCTTGCCGACACGCGTTTCCGCCGAACTCCGTCACACGTACGAGGGTTTCCGTACCGCCCACCGGCGCAATCCAGCCGAATTCACGCCTGCCCCGGAGCCGTCCCGAATTGGCCCGCGGAAAGCCGCACGGGCATGGTTCGGACGGGCTCCGCGGCGTGATTCCCCGCGCAATCCGCTCCTCTGCCGGGCGAGCTGACACCGCATAGGAAATTCACGGATCGAGCACACGGGCGGCGGCCGCCGAACGCGCACGCGCCCCGCGCGCCGCCGGTGCGGGCGGGGCGCGGGGCGCGGGGCGCGTCGGCCGGTCAGAGGGCCAGGCGCTGGCCGGGCACGATCAGGTTCGGGTCGTCCCCGATGACGGCCCTGTTGGCGGCGTAGAGGCGCTGCCAGCTGGTGCCGTGCCGGGCGGCGATGGCGCTCAGCGTGTCGCCCTCGCGGACCGTGTAGTCGCCGCGGGACGCGCCGCGGTTGATGTGCCCGGACGGGCGTTCGGGTGCCGCGCGCCAGGTGTGTTCCTGGGCGTGGGACTTCGTCGGCACGCTCTGCCGCGGGGCCGAGTGGTGGGTGGTGGCCGTACCGGAGGAACCGGTGGTCTCGGCCGCCGGGGCGGCGCCGGAGGCACCGGCGCGGCCGGAGCAGACCGGCCAGGCGCCCCAGCCCTGGGACTGCTGGACCCTGGTGGCGACGGCGATCTGCGCGCTTCTCGAGGCCTGGTCGGCCGTCGGGGCGTAGGCGGTGCCGCCGTACGCGCGCCAGGTGCCGGCGGAGAACTGGAGCCCGCCGTAGTAGCCGTTGCCGGTGTTGATGTGCCAGTTGCCGCCGCTCTCGCACTGGGCGATGCGGTCCCACACCCCGTTGTCCGCCGCGGCGGCGTTGCCGGTCGCGGCCAGCAGCCCCAGCGGGGCCAGCAGCGCGGCTCCGGCGAGCGCGGCCGTCGTACGGCCCTTGCGGGCGCCCTCGACGCGGGCGGTGCTACGGGTGGTATCGGCACACTCGGACATGTAATTCCCTCTCCACGAACCCGGGTTCCCCCCAGGCGGAGCGCGCCTTGCCACGCATGACCGTGGTTCGCCGCGCCCGCCCCGTCCACCGCGGCCGTACCTGGCGGTCGTGCTCTGCCTGGTGCCGGCCGGCGGACGTACCCGAGCGGTGCTCGTTGCACACGGCGGAGGAATGTAGGGAGGTTGAGCGGCTGTCATCAACCAACACCCCGTCCGTCCAGGCCAGTTGGGCGTTACCGCGGGTATCGGCGATTTTCGGCCACCCACTTCATCCCCTCTTTTTATGATTTGTCGACCACTCGCCGAAGCCGCCTGTGACCCACTTCACCCGTTCAAGTTCCTTGACGACACAAAGAGTTGACGCCGTGTACCGAAACTCTTACCTACAGCGATCACCGGCGAGGGCTGAGGGGAACCCGATCCGTGTCGAGCGTGACTCCCACCACAGGACGCCCGTTGTCATCTTCATGAGCCCGGAACCCCGGGGCTCATCGGCCGGGAGCCACCCGGCCGACCCAGCACGCATCCCGAGGGAGCCACCCGTGCCGCGCATGCTCGACGTCAGTGACGCCGTACGCGCCGAGATCGGCGACGAAGAAGCCGACCGGCTGCTCGCCGGAGAGAACGCCCCGGGCAGTTACGACTGCACGTCCTGTCGCACCCCGGGCGACTCCGAACAGGAGCGCACCAGCACCGTCCTCTTCGTCGGCGAGGAGACCGCCGTCCTCGCCTTCGCCCACGCCGGCTGCCTGCCCTCGCAGGTCGTCCAGGTCACCGAGGAGCAACTCCAGGGCGCCGTCCGCTCCATCGGCGGCGACACCACCCACAGCGAGCCCGAGAAGGCCGTGCCCGAGCAGGCCGTACTCGGCGTGACCAGCGGTCTGGTGCTGATCGAGGGCGAGCTGCACCCCGCGCTCGTCGTCGAGCCGACCTCGGCCATCGTGCGCCCCGGCTCCAGCGCGACCGGTGACGACTTCCTTCCGCTCCTCATCGAGCAGGGCTTCATGCCGGTGACCGAACTGGCCACCGTGCCGCCGGTGCTGCACGGCTGGTCGGTGCTGCTGGCCGTGGGCCAGCTGCACGCCGTCCTCCAACCGGGCCAGAACGGCGGCCAGCCGGTCGCCTGGTGGCAGGCGCACCAGCCGCTCCAGGTCGCCGACAACTGGCGGGCGGCCGCCAACAAGCACCAGCAGGTGCTGATGTTCGCGGCGCCGGTCGGGGCGATCGGCCGGCAGCCGCGGGAGGACCTGCTGCGGGCCGCTCTCGACAAGGCTGCGGCGCAGGGGAAGCTGGTGGCGGCGGCGCTGCCGCTCGCGGGCACCTGAGTCGCGCCCACCCGGGTAGCCGTATCTCTTCCCGGGCGCTGTCGTTTGGACATACGTGCACGCATACGACACTTCTCCCCGGCTCTCCTTCTCCTCCGTCCCGTCCGCCCGGATGGCTCACGAGCCTTCCGGGGGGCCGTCGGCCACGCCGATCTACGACTCGCTCTACGCGGAGTGGGTCAAGACCTTCCGGACGCTGCCGGGGGACCGCAGCGGCGAGGAGGGGCTGAGGTTCAGCGCCTTCGGGACCCTCCCGGACGCCCTGGGCTCCTACGGCGGCCACCGGGCGGGGTCGTTCAGCAGCTCGTACAGCGCCTACAGCGCCGGGGCCTACAGCGCCCGCCAGCAGTCCCAGTCGCAGTGGCAGCGGGTCGGCACGGTCGGACGGCAACAGCAGCACGACACCGGGATGCACTACGTCCCGGCCCCGGCGCTGCCGCCGGGTCCGCGCCGGGGCGTGTGACCGAGGTACGGCGAAGGGCGCCCTCTGGAGACCAGGGGGCGCCCTTCCTGCCGTTTGCGACTACTTCTTCTTCTGGCCGCGCTTCTCGCGCACCCGCACCGAGATGTGGATCGGGGTGCCCTCGAAGCCGAACTCCTCGCGCAGCCGGCGCTCGATGAAGCGCCGGTAGCCCGCCTCGATGAAGCCGGAGGCGAAGAGCACGAACCGCGGGGGCTTGGTGCCGGCCTGGGTGCCGAACAGGATGCGCGGCTGCTTGCCGCCCCGGATCGGGTGCGGGTGGGCCGAGACCAGCTCGCCGAGGAAGGCGTTGAGGCGGCCGGTGGGGACGCGGGTCTCCCAGCCGGCGAGGGCGGTCTCGATCGCCGGGACCAGCTTCTCCATGTGGCGGCCGGTGCGGGCCGAGACGTTCACCCGCGGGGCCCAGGTGACCTGGCCCAGCTCGGTCTCGATCTCCCGCTCCAGGTAGTAGCGGCGCTCCTCGTCGAGGGTGTCCCACTTGTTGTAGGCGATGACCAGGGCGCGGCCCGCCTCGACGGCCATGGTGATGATCCGCTGGTCCTGCACGGAGATGTTCTCGGAGGCGTCGATCAGGACGACCGCGACCTCGGCCTTCTCCACGGCGGCGGCGGTGCGCAGGGAGGCGTAGTAGTCGGCGCCCTGCTGGAGGTGGACGCGCTTGCGGATACCGGCGGTGTCCACGAACTTCCAGGTCTTGCCGCCGAGTTCGATGATCTCGTCCACCGGGTCACGGGTGGTGCCCGCCAGCTCGTTGACGACGACCCGCTCCTCGCCGGCCACCTTGTTGAGCAGGGAGGACTTGCCGACGTTCGGGCGGCCGATGAGGGCGATACGGCGCGGGCCGCCGAGCGCGGTGCCGAAGGACTGCTCGGGCGCGTCCGGCAGCACCTCCAGGACGGCGTCGAGCATGTCGCCGGTGCCGCGGCCGTGCAGGGCCGAGACCGGGTGGGGCTCGCCGAGGCCCAGGTTCCACAGGTAGGCGGCGTCGGCCTCGCCGCTCGGGCCGTCGACCTTGTTGGCGCACAGCACGACCGGCTTGCCGGCCTTGCGCAGCAGCCGTACGACCGCCTCGTCGGTGTCGGTGGCGCCGACCTTGGCGTCCACCACGAAGACGACCGCGTCGGCCGCCTCGATGGCGTACTCGGCCTGGGCGGCGACGGAGGCGTCGATGCCGAGGACGTCCTGCTCCCAGCCGCCGGTGTCGACCACCTTGAAGCGGCGGCCGGCCCACTCGGCCTCGTAGGTGACACGGTCCCGGGTGACGCCCGGCCGGTCCTCGACCACCGCCTCACGGCGGCCGATCATCCGGTTGACCAGGGTCGACTTGCCGACATTGGGGCGGCCGACGACGGCGAGCACGGGCAGCGGACCGTGGCCCGCCGCCTCGATGGCGCCCTCGACGTCCTCGATGTCGAAGCCCTCTTCCGCGGCGAGCTCCATGAACTCCGCGTACTCGGCGTCGCCGAGAGCCCCGTGCTCGTACTCGTGCGAGCCCTCGGGCTGGATGTCGTCGTTCATGAAGTCCGTACCTCGTTCGTTCGTGGTGATCGGTGGACCGGCCCGGGGAGCTGATCCACTACTCAAGTGTCGCCTAGCGCCCGGTCAGGCGCCTGGCGTTTTCCAGGTGGCCGGTGAGCTGCTTCTGGACGCGCTCGGTCGCCTCGTCCAGGGCCTTGCGGGTGCGCCGTCCGCTGCCGTCGCCCGCCTCGAAGGGGTCGCCGAAGACGACGTCGACGCGGGAGCGCAGCGGGGGCAGTCCCTTCATCAACCGTCCGCGCCGCTCGGAGCTTCCCAGGACGGCGACGGGCACGATCGGCGCCCCGCCGCGCACCGCGAAGTAGGCGAGCCCGGCGCGCAGCGAGGCGAAGTCGCCCTCGCCCCGGGTGCCCTCCGGGAAGATGCCCAGCACTCCCCCGGCCTGGAGCACGCCCAGGGCCTGGGAGATCGCGGTGCGGTCGGCGGCGGCGCGGTCCACCTTCAGCTGGCCGATGCCGGTCAGGAAGGGGTCCAGCGGGCCGACGAAGGCTTCCTTCTTGATCAGGAAGTGCGTGGGCCGGGGCGCCACGCCCATGACCATCGGTCCGTCGATGTTGTGGGAGTGGTTCACCGCGAAGATCAACGGGCCGGTGGCCGGCACCTTCCAGGCACCGAACACCCGCGGCTTCCACAGGCCGTACATCAGGCCGACGCCGATGCGCCGCCCGACCTCGGCGCCCCGCTCGGACGGAACGCTCACTTCCCGGCCCGCTTCTCCTCGACCAGGGTGACGACGCACTCGATGACCTGGGCGAGGGTGAGCTCGGTGGTGTCCACCTCGACCGCGTCGTCGGCCTTGGCCAGCGGCGAGGTCTTGCGGCTGGAGTCGGCCGCGTCCCGCTTGATCAGGGCCTCGCGGGTGGCGTGCAGGTCGGCGCCCTTCAGCTCACCGCTGCGGCGGGCGGCGCGGGCCTCCGCGGAGGCGGTGAGGAAGATCTTGAGGTCGGCGTCGGGCAGCACCGTCGTACCGATGTCGCGGCCCTCGACCACGATGCCGTGCTCCGCGGAGGCGGCCAGGGAGCGCTGGAGCTCGGTGATCCGGGTGCGCACCTCGGGCACCGCGCTGACCGCGCTCACCTTGGAGGTGACCTCCTGGGTGCGGATCGGGCCGGACACGTCGACGCCGTCGACCGTGATGGTCGGGGCGGCCGGGTCGGTGCCGGAGACGATCTCCGGCTTGCCGGCGACGGCCGCGATGGCGGTCGGGTCCTCCAGGTCGATGCCGTTGGTCACCATCCACCAGGTGATCGCCCGGTACTGGGCGCCGGTGTCCAGGTAGCTCAGGCCGAGCTGCGCGGCCACGGCCTTCGACGTGCTCGACTTGCCCGTGCCGGAGGGACCGTCGATGGCGACGATCACGGGCTTGGCGGTCGGGGCGGCGCCGTTTTCCACGGGTGGGCACCTTCCTGGTGAAGGGTGGTGGGCGGGGTGCGGGACGCGAGGGCGCCCCGCACAAGGTTACTGGGTCCGGGTGACCCGAACGGACGCCCGCCTCCCGGGCCCGGGCCGCCTACTGCCGCAGCGCCCAGCCCCGCTCCCGCAGCGCGGTGGCCAGCGCCTGGGCCGCCGCCGGCTCGACCGACAGCTGGACCAGACCGGCCTGCTGCCCGGTGGCGTGCTCGATGCGGACGTCCTCGATGTTGACGCCGGCCCGTCCCGCGTCCGCGAAGATGCGGGCCAGCTGGCCGGGCTGGTCGTCGATGAGCACGACGACGGTCTCGTACGCCCGCGGCGCGCTGCCGTGCTTGCCGGGTACCCGGACCTGGCCCGCGTTCCCGCGGCGCAGCACGTCCTCGATGCCGGTGCTGCCCACGCGCCGCTTGTCCTCGTCGGAGGATTGCAGGGCGCGCAGCGCCTGGACGGTCTCGTCCAGGTCGGAGGCGACGTCGGCGAGCAGGTCGGCGACCGGGCCGGGGTTGGCGGAGAGGATGTCGATCCACATGCGCGGGTCGGACGCGGCGATCCGGGTCACGTCCCGGATGCCCTGCCCGCACAGCCGTACGGCCGACTCCTCGGCGTGCTCCAGGCGGGCGGCGACCAGGCTGGAGACCAGGTGGGGCATGTGGGAGACCAGCGCCACCGCGCGGTCGTGGGCGTCGGCGTCCATGACGACCGGTACCGCCCGGCAGTGCGAGACCAGTTCGAGGGCGAGGTTCAGCACCTCGGTGTCGGTGTCCCGGGTCGGGGTGAGCACCCAGGGGCGGCCCTCGAAGAGGTCGCCGGTGGCGGCCAGCGGGCCGGACTTCTCCCGGCCGGACATGGGGTGGGTGCCGATGTAGGCGGTGAGGTCGAGGCCCATCGCCTCCAGCTCCCGGCGCGGGCCGCCCTTGACGCTGGCCACGTCGAGGTAGCCGCGGGCGACGCCCCGGCGCATGGCGTCGGCGAGGACCTGGGCGACGTGGGCGGGCGGGGCGGCGACGACCGCCAGGTCGACGGGGCCGTCGGGGGCCTGGTCGGTGCCGGCGCCGAGCGCGGCCGCGGTGCGGGCCTGCTCGGGGTCGTGGTCGGCGAGATGGACGACGACGCCGCGCTGGGCGAGGGCCAGGGCGGCGGAGGTGCCGATCAGGCCGGTTCCGATGACGAGGGCGGTTCTCACTGGGCGATGTCCTTGCGCAGGGCGGCCGCGGCGCCGAGGTAGACGTGGGCGATGTCGGCGCGGGGCCGGTCCGACTCGATGTGGGCGAGGACCCGGACGACGCGGGGCATGGCGCCCTGGACGTCGAGTTCCTGGGCGCAGATCAGCGGGACGTCGACGATGCCGAGCTTGCGGGCGGCGGCGGCCGGGAAGTCGCTGTGCAGGTCGGGGGTGGCCGTGAACCAGATGCTGATCAGGTCGTCGGCGGTCAGTCCGTTCCGCTCCAGGATGGCGGTGAGCAGGGCTCCGACCTGCTCGTCCATGTGTCCGGCCTCGTCCCGCTCGAGTTGGACGGCCCCGCGGACCGCTCGTACCGCCACGGCGCTGCTCCTCGCTGCGATGCGTATGGGTTCTTGGTCCGTCCAGCGTAGTCAGCCCGCGCTGGCCGGGCGTCCGCCGCCCGACCGCTGAGACGATACGAAGGTCCATTTTCGACCGGTTTGTTACGCCTGTATGGAGTGGTGACATGACGCAGAGTGCGACACGGCGCACGGTTCTGGCGACAGGGGCGGCGGCGCTCGCGGTGGGCTGCACGGGATGCGGCGGGAACACCGACTCGTCCGCCGCGCCGCCCGCGGCCTCGGGCGGCCAGAAGAGCGGACCGACGCTGGCGCGGACCAGCGAGATCCCGGAGGGCGGCGGCAAGATCTTCAAGGACCGCAAGGTGGTGGTCACCCAGCCGTCGAAGGGCCGCTTCAAGGCGTTCTCGGCGGTCTGCACCCATATGGGCTGCACGGTGGCCCAGGTCACGAACGGCACGATCGTGTGCCCGTGCCACGGCAGCAAGTACCGCATCGCCGACGGCTCGGTGGTCCAGGGGCCCGCGACCGAGCCGCTCCCCAAGGAGTCGATCAGGGTGGAGGGAAATTCGATCCACCTGGCGTGAGGGGCCCGCGTACGCTCCGGGCATGCAGCCGGAGAACCCCGAGGACCTGGTGCGGGAGCACACGATCTACGCCTGTGTCATGGGCTCGCGGGCGTTCGGCCTGGCGACGGAGGCGAGCGACACCGACCGGCGGGGCGTGTTCCTCGCCCCCACTCCCCTGTTCTGGCGGTTCGACAAGCCGCCGACCCATGTGGAGGGGCCGGGCGAGGAGCAGTTCTCCTGGGAGCTGGAGCGGTTCTGCGAGCTGGCGCTGCGCGGCAACCCGAACATCCTGGAGTGCCTGCACTCCCCGCTGGTGGAGCACGTGGACGCCACCGGCCGGGAGCTGCTGGCGCTGCGCGGCGCCTTCCTGTCCCGCCGGGCCCACGACACCTTCACCCGGTACGCCCTCGGCCAGCGCCGCAAGCTGGACGCCGACGTGCGCACGACCGGCGCCCCGCGCTGGAAGCACGCGATGCATCTGCTGCGCCTGCTGCTCAGCGCCCGGGATCTGCTGCGCACCGGCGAGCTGCGGATCGATGTCGGGGACCGGCGCGAGTCGCTGCTGGCGGTGAAGCGGGGCGAGGTGCCGTGGGCGGAGGTCGAGACGCGGATGGCCCGGCTGGCGGCCGAGACCGAGGAGGCCCTGCGCGGCACCCCGCTGCCGGCGGAGCCGGACCACGCGCGCGTGGCCGACTTCCTGTTCCGGGTGCGCCGGGACTCAGCCCGCGAGGCGCAGGCGGACCACGAAGTCGTGCAGGGCGTCGTGGGCGGTGGGCGCGTCGGGCAGGGCTGAGGCGGTCTGCGCGGTGTCGAGCACGGTGTGCAGCCGCTCCACGTCCGCCTCCACGCGCGCGCGGTCGACCACGGCCGTGCCGTGCTCGCGTTCCCGCTTGGCGGCTATCAGCTCGGGCAGATAGCCGGGAGCGTCCAGCTCGTCCAGGAGCGTGGGCAGATGGGCCTGGATCTCGCCGCTGCGCATCAGGTGGATACCGGTGAGCAGCACCCGGAACGTGTAGAGCAGCGGCTTGAGTTCGCCGGTCTTCTCGAACAGCCGCCACTGGGTCACCGCGAAGCCGCGGTAGTGGTGGGCGTGGTGGCTGGTGAGGACGCCGGGTGCCAGGGCGGCCAGCTCGCGGTGGGCGTCGCCGGTGTGGACGACGAGGGGCGAGAGCAGCTGCTCCAGCACATAGCCGTTGCGGCGGAGCATGAGCCGTACGAACTTGCGCAGGTCGTGGGTGACGAGGTCCAGTTCGTGGCCGTAGCGCACCCAGGCCCGGGAGCGGGTCTCCTCCGGCTCGCGCAGCCCCACCAGGTCCGCGGCGGGCAGCAGATGGACGCCGCGCAGGTCCACGTCGGAGTCCTGCGAGGGGAAGCCGTACAGATGAGCTCCGGAGACGGTCGCGAACAGCAGCGGGTCGGGCTGTTCGGCGACCACGGGCGCAAGGTCGATGTCGAGGTCGTCGATCATGGGATCAAGCGTCCCAGAGCGCTCCCATGGTCAACAGGTCGCCCCGGTGTTCGATCCGCCCGGTCCAGTCGGCCGGCCAGGCGTCCGCGCCCAGCCAGGCGCCCGCGAAGGCGCCGGTGAGGCAGGCGATGGAGTCGGAGTCGCCGGCGGTGCAGGCGGCCCGGCGCAGGGCGGTGACGGGCTCGTCGGGGAAGAGCAGGAAGCACAGCAGTCCGGTGGCGAGCGCCTCCTCGGCGATCCAGCCCTCGCCGGTGGCCAGGCACGGGTCGGTCTCCGGGGAGACGGTCCGCACGGCCTGCTGGAGCCGGTCGAGGATCGCCAGGCACTCGTCCCAGCCGCGCGCGGCGAAGTGCTCGGGGGTGGGGTCCTGGGAGCGGGTCCACAGGTCGCCGAGCCAGGTGTGGTCGTAGTGGGTGCGGTGGTCGAGCGCGTAGGAGCGCAGGCGTCCGACGAGCCCGGTCGGGTCGGTGCCCTGCGCGAGCAGGTGGACGGCGTGCGCGGTGAGGTCGGAGGCGGCCAGCGCGGTGGGGTGGCCGTGGGTGAGCGCGGCCTGCAACTGGGCGGCGCCCGAGCGCTGGTGGGCGTCGAGGCCGGGGGCGAGGCCGATGGGGGCGACGCGCATGTTGGCGCCGCAGCCCTTGGAGCCGAGCCGGCTGGCGTCCTGCCAGGGGCGGCCCTCCTCCTTGAGGAGGCTGCACGCCGTGAGGCAGGTGTTGCCCGGGGCCCGGTTGTTCTCCGGCGAGTGGTACCAGTCCAGGAACTCCTCGCGCAGCGGACGCTCCAGCCGCTTCGGCGCGAGATAGCCCCGCTCCATGGCCGTGGTGAGCGCGCGCCCGAGGGCGAGGGTCATCTGCGTGTCGTCGGAGACCAGGGCCCGGGCCGGCAGCTCCATCCGCCGCCAGGGCCCCCAGGTGGCGAGGATCGAGGGCACGTCACGGAACTCGGTCGGGTAGCCGAGGGCGTCCCCGAGGGCGAGGCCGAGCAGTGCTCCGGTTGCGGCTTGTTTCGACACGCGGTTCACCATCCCCTTTATCGTCACTCTGACAATAAAGGGGATGGTGAACCCCCGCAAGCCGCTCTAGAGATCGACTTCCTTCATCAGCATGCCGACCTCGGTGTTGGACAGGCGGCGCAGCCAGCCCGACTTCTGGTCGCCGAGGGTGATCGGCCCGAAGGCGGTGCGCACCAGCTTCTCGACGGGGAAGCCCGCCTCCGCCAGCATCCGGCGCACGATGTGCTTGCGGCCCTCGTGCAGGACCACCTCGACCAGGTAGTTCTTGCCGGTCTGCTCGACCACCCGGAAGTGGTCCGCGCGCGCGTAGCCGTCCTCCAGCTGGATGCCGTCCTTCAGACGCTTGCCGAGGTCCCGCGGGATCGGACCGACGATGGCCGCCAGGTAGGTCTTCTTCACGCCGTACTTCGGGTGCGTGAGGCGGTGCGCCAGCTCGCCGTGGTTGGTGAGCAGGATGACGCCCTCGGTCTCGGTGTCCAGCCGGCCGACGTGGAAGAGCCGGGTCTCCCGGTTGGTGACGTAGTCACCGAGGCACTGCCGGCCCTCGGGGTCCTCCATGGTGGAGACGACACCGGCGGGCTTGTTCAGCGAGAAGAACTGGTACGACTGCGTCGCGACCGTCAGCCCGTCGACCTTGACCTCGTCCTTCTCCGGGTCGACGCGGCGGCCCTGCTCGGTCACGATCTCGCCGTTGATCTCGACCCGGGCCTGGTCGATCAGCTCCTCGCAGGCGCGCCGGGAGCCGTAGCCCGCGCGCGCGAGGACCTTCTGGAGCCGCTCGCCCTCCTGCTCGGCGCCCGGGAAGGTCTTGGGCAGCTTGACGTCCTTCTTGCCCGCGTACCGCTCCCGGTTGCGCTCCTCGGCGCGCGCCTCGTACTCACGGGAGGTCGCCGGGACCGAACGGCCGCGCCCCGTGCCCTGGCCCTGCTTGGGGCCGCCCTTGGCGCCGCCGCGCGCCGAGGCGCCGCGCCCCGACTTCGGGCCGTCCTGGGTGGCGCCGGGGCCCACGTCGTAGCGTCGCTCCTCCGGGCGGGGCTTCTTCGGCCGGCCGCCCTGCTTGTCGTCGCGGTTGTTACCGGCGCCGCGGAAATTACCGCGGCCACCGCTGCTCCCGCCGCGGCCGCCGCTGTTGCCACCACGGCTCCCGCCGTTGTTTCCGCTGCTGTTCCTGCCGCTGCTGCTTCGCATCAAAGTTCCGTCTTGTCGTCTGCGTCCTCGGAATCCGGAGCGTCCGGATCGAACGACGGAACCCCTTCCAGTGTCTCGGCCTCGATCGCCGCCGCCTCCGGGAGGAAGGGCGCGAGCTCCGGAAGCTCGTCCAGGCCGCGCAGGCCCATCCGCTCCAGGAAGTAGTTCGTCGTCCTGTACAGGATCGCACCTGTTTCGGGTTCCGCGCCCGCCTCCTCGACCAGACCGCGCTGGAGCAGGGTGCGCATCACACCGTCGCAGTTGACTCCGCGCACGGCGGAGACCCGGCTGCGGCTGACCGGCTGGCGGTAGGCGACCACCGCGAGGGTCTCCAGCGCCGCCTGGGTGAGCCGGGCGGTCTGGCCGTCCAGGACCAGCTTCTCCACGGCCGGGGCGTACTCCGCGCGCGTGTAGAAACGCCAGCCTCCGGCGACGTACCGCAGCTCGAAGCCGCGGCCCTGCGCGGTGTACTCGTCGGCCAGCTCCCGCAGCGCGTCGGCGACCAGGCGCCTCGGCCGCTCCAGGATCCGCGCCAGGTGCTCCTCGGTCGCGGGTTCGTCCACGACCATGAGGACCGCTTCCAGGGCCGGCCTGAGGTCCAGCCCGGCGACCGCGCGCAGCCCGGCCGGGACGTCGGTGGTCTCGCTCACGGCTTCCTCTCCTTCCCGCCGGCCCCGGCGACCTCCCGTGGGCCGGTGGCCTCCCGCGGGCCGCCGGAAGCGTCCTGGGGCTCCTTGGGCGGCCTGTCGAACTCGTCGGTGACCATCGGGGCGGTGTCGCCGTCCCCGCCCGTCCAGCGCACGGTCAGCTCCCCGAGCGCGGCCTCCTGCTCCAGCGCCACGGCCTTCTCCCGGTACAGCTCCAGCAGGGCGAGGAACCGCGCCACGACCGTCAGCGTGTCCTCGGTGTCCGCGATCAGCTCGCGAAAGCCCGCCTCGCCCAGCTCGCGCAGCCGGGCCACCACGATCCGGGCCTGCTCCTGCACGCTGACCAGCGGGGCGTGGATGTGGTCGACGTATACCTGCGGTCGGGGCCTGGGCTGCATCGCCTTGACGGCGAGCTTCGCGAAGCCCTCGGGGCCGATGCTGATGACCACCTCGGGCAGCAGCTCGGCGTGCTCGGGTTCGAGACCGACGGTACGGGGGTATCGCCGGGCCTCGTCCTCGATGCGGGCGTTGAAGATGTCGGCGATCTGTTTGTACGCGCGGTACTGCAACAGCCGCGCGAACAGCAGGTCCCGGGCCTCCAGCAGGGCGAGGTCGGCCTCGTCCTCCACCTCGGCGGCGGGCAGCAGCCGGGCCGCCTTCAGATCCAGCAGCGTGGCCGCCACGACGAGGAACTCGGTCGTCTGGTCCAGGTCCCAGTCCGGCCCCATGGCCCGGATGTGCGCCATGAACTCGTCGGTGACCTTGGACAGGGCGACCTCGGTGACGTCCAGCTTGTGCTTGGAGATCAACTGGAGGAGCAGGTCGAAAGGCCCCTCGAAGTTGGCAAGCCGAACCTTGAAAACCCCGTCCCGGGCCTCCTCGGGTACGGCGGCTTCTCCAGGTGCGGCCGGCTCTCCGGATGCGCCCGACTCCCCCCGCGCGGCGGCTCCTCCGGCCGCGGCCGGCACTCCGGGCACGAGCGGCTCTCCGGGCGCGACCGGCTCTTCGGGCAGGACCGGCCCTCCGGCCGCGGCCGCCCCCTCCAGCGCGGCGGGCTCTCCGGACGCGGGCGAGGTATCCGGCGCGACGGCTTCACCGGACGCCACCGGCACTCCGGGCACGACCGCTTCCTCGGGCGCCGTCGACCACCCCGGCACAACCGGCTCCTCCGGCAGGACCAGCTCTCCGGCCGCGGCCGCCCCCTCCAGCGCGGCGGCTTCACCAGACCTCACCAGCACTCCGAGCACGACCACTTCCTCGGGCGCCGTCGACCACCCCGGCACAACCGGCTCCTCCGGCAGGACCAGCTCTCCGGATGCGGCCGCCCCCTCCAGCGCGGCGGCTTCACCAGACGCCACCGGCACTCCGAGCACGACCACTTCCTCGGGCGCCGTCGACCACCCGGGCACAACCGGCTCCTCCGGCAGGACCAGCTCTCCGGCCGCGGCCGACCCCTCCGGCGCGGCGGCTTCACCAGACCTCACCAGCACTCCGGGCACGACCGCTTCCTCGGGCGCCGTCGACCACCCCGGCACAACCGGCTCCTCCGGCAGGACCAGCTCTCCGGATGCGGCCGCCCCCTCCGGCGCGACGGCTTCACCAGACGCCACCGGCACTCCGGGCACGACCGCTTCTTCGGGCGCCGTCGGCCACCCGGGCGCAACCGGCTCCTCGGGCCGGACCGGCTCTTCGGGGGCTGTGGCCTCGGGAGTCTCGGCCGGTGGGTCACCGGGTACGGCTCGACCCCCCGGCCCACGCCCCAGCGCGCGTCGGCGGCCGGCGGCGGGGCCGGGGGCGGGAGCGTCGTTCGAGGTCATAGACCTCGCAGGCTACCCCTACCGCCCCCGCAGCCGGCGTACGAGGATGCTCGCGTCCCCACGGGACTCCAGGTCGGCCAGGACCACGGCCACCGCCTCGCGGACGATCCGCCCGCGGTCGACGGCGAGCCCGTGCTCGCCGCGGAGCACGAGCCGGGCGTGCTCCAGATCCATCAGCTCCTCGGCGGAGACATACACGGTGATCTTCTCGTCGTGCCGTTCCCGTCCGCTGGGCCGGCGGGCCGCCGCCCGGCCCCGCTTGCGCTGCGGCGCGGCGGCGGCTGAACCTTCCTGCGCCGACTGCCGGCGCGCCGGCCGGGTGCGGGACTCGCCGGTCCCGTCCGGCCCGGCCTCCGCGGCGACATGCTCCGCGCCCTCTCCGTCGCCACCCTGCACGGGCACCGACGGCGGTACGTCCTCGGCGCCGGCCATGTCGTCGCTCTCCCCGGCGGGAGCCGGCACCCGGGCCTCACCGGCCGAGCGCCGTGGAGCCGACGGCTGGAGCGCCATCCCCCCTGTGGTACGGAAGAGTTCGTCGGCCCCCGGCAGACTCACTCGGCGTGACACCGGGCGAGCACCTCCCTGGCGAGCTGGCGGTAGGCGGCGGCACCGACGGAGTTGGAGGCGTAGGTGGTGATCGGCTCACCGGCGACCGTGGTCTCCGGGAAGCGGACCGTGCGCCCGATGACCGTGTGGTAGACGTGGTCGTCGAACGCCTCGACCACACGGGCCAGCACCTCACGGCTGTGGACCGTGCGCGAGTCGTACATCGTGGCGAGGATGCCGTCCAGTTCCAGCTCGGGGTTGAGCCGCTCCTGGACCTTCTCGATGGTCTCGGTCAGCAACGCGACACCGCGCAGCGCGAAGAACTCGCACTCGAGCGGCACGATGACCTTGTGGGCGGCCGTCAGCGCGTTGACCGTGAGCAGGCCGAGCGAGGGCTGACAGTCGATCACGATGTAGTCGTAGTCCGGCAGCAGCGGCTTCAGGGCGCGCTGGAGCGTGGACTCGCGCGCGACCTCGGAGACCAGCTGGACCTCGGCGGCCGACAGGTCGATGTTGGAGGGCAGCAGGTCCATGTTGGGGACCGCGGTCTTCAGCAGGACCTCGTCCGCGGACATGCCCCGCTCCATGAGCAGGTTGTAGACCGTCAGGTCGAGTTCCATGGGGTTGACACCGAGACCCACCGACAGCGCGCCCTGCGGGTCGAAGTCCACGAGCAGCACGCGCCGGCCGTACTCCGCGAGCGCGGCACCCAGGTTGATGGTCGACGTCGTCTTGCCGACGCCGCCCTTCTGGTTGCACATCGCGATGATCTTCGCGGGTCCGTGGTCGGTCAGCGGGCCCGGGATCGGGAAGTACGGCAGCGGGCGCCCGGTCGGGCCGATGCGCTCGCGGCGCTGGCGGGCCGCGTCGGGCGCGAGCGTGGCCGCGTACTCCGGATCGGGCTCGTACTCGGCGTCGGGGTCGTAGAAGTGCCCCTCGGGCAGTTCGTCGTAGTCGGCGAAGTGGTTGTGGGGCGCGCCACTTCCGTCGCCGGCCATGGCGTTCACGTGATGGCCATCCATGCTCTGGTGTGCTGTCCGGGCGGTCTGGGTTCCCGGACTCTGGTGGGCTGCGAAGGTGCGCACAGCGACGGAGCCGACAGCCTCGAATCCCGCGGGGCCCTGGCCCCGTGCAGGCATTCCTGGTTGACCACCCCCGGGAGAAAATGTCGACTCATTCACAAGTCGTCTTACCTCCTTGGTGACCAGGAAACTTCTAGACAAGGTCAGCGTGGCACCATGCCGACGGTTGGCGACTCTATGGCGTGTCGGCGGTCCGCAGCAACACAATCCGCCGGACCCGGCCGGATGTGTCGGCAATGAAACATCCCGCTGTCAAGGGCGTACGGCCGTCGCACAGCAGGTTTCACCGGTGTGCGAATCGGTCGAAGGGTTACGTTCGAGGCGAGTTGACCGAGAGCCGCAAAGTGACCATACACACATCCGGCCGGACCTTGTCGGGCAAGGTCCGGCCGGATGCGCGCGGTTGACGAGACGTGTTGACGAATCGCCTTTTGCCTGCTGGTGACTTAGCGACTCACCAGGTCAGGGCGGTGGTCGACCGGGTCAGCCGAGCAGCGTCTCCAGCTCGACGTGCTCCAGGCCGTGGGCCTCGGCGACCTCCTTGTAAACGACCTTGCCGTCATGGGTGTTGAGGCCCTTGGCGAGCGCGGCGTCGCGGCGCAGCGCCTCCACCCAGCCGTTGTTGGCGAGCGAGACGATGTACGGCAGCGTCGCGTTGGTGAGGGCGTTGGTGGAGGTGTTCGGCACGGCGCCCGGCATGTTGGCGACGCAGTAGAAGACCGAGTTGTGGACCTGGAAGGTCGGCTCGGCGTGCGTGGTGGGACGGGAGTCCTCGAAGCAGCCGCCCTGGTCGATCGCGATGTCGACAAGGACACTTCCCGGCTTCATACGGGCCACCAGCTCGTTGGTGACCAGCTTCGGGGCCTTGGCGCCCGGGATGAGGACCGCGCCGATGACGAGGTCGGCCTCGAGGACGGCCTTCTCCAGCTCGAAGGAGTTGGACATGATCGCCTTGACCTTCGTACCGAAGATCTTGTCGGCCTCGCGCAGCTTGTTGATGTCACGGTCGAGCAGGGTGACGTCGAAGCCCATGCCGACGGCGACCTGGGTGGCGTTCCAGCCGGAGACACCGCCGCCGATGACCACGGCCTTGGCCGGGGTCACGCCCGGGACACCGCCGGGCAGCACGCCACGGCCGCCGGCCGCGCGCATCAGGTGGTAGGCGCCGACCTGCGGGGCCAGCCGGCCCGCGACCTCGGACATCGGGGCGAGCAGCGGCAGCGCGCGGCTCGGCAGCTCGACGGTCTCGTAGGCGATCGCGGTGGTGCCGGACGCCAGCAGCGCGTCCGTGCACTCCTTGGAGGCGGCCAGGTGCAGGTAGGTGAAGAGGATCTGGTCCTTGCGGAGGCGGTGGTACTCCTCGGCGATGGGCTCCTTGACCTTCAGCAGCAGGTCGGCGGCGGCCCAGACCTCGTCGGCGGTGTCGAGGATCGCGGCGCCGGCGGAGACGTACTCCTGGTCCGTGATCGAGGAGCCGAGGCCGGCGCCCCGCTCGATGACGACCTGGTGACCGTTGCGCACCAGCTCGTGCACACCGGCGGGGGTGATGGCCACCCGGAACTCGTTGTTCTTGACCTCGCGGGGGATGCCGACCTTCACGTCGATCACGGTCCTTGGCTCAGAGGGTATGGGGGGTGTCATTGCATGACATACCCAGGCATGCGGGGGCACACCGGGAGACACCGCAGGAGAACGTGCGGCAGAGCCAGTTTAATGAAGGTGTTCTGGCTGTCTAGCCTTTCATTGCATCAATCTTCACTGGATGGACTGCGGATTTCGCAGGCGATTCCGCTCTGATCCAGGGGTTCACCCGTTTCCGGCGCCTCCTCCTCCAGCATGCGCTCGGCCGCCGCGCGGTGCAGTCGGGCGGCCGCGGGGTCGCCGAGGTGCTCCAGGACGGCGGCCAGCCGCAGCTGGAGCGCGGCCTGCAACCGGACGTCCTCCGCCTGCCGGGCCCATTCCACCGCCTCCTGGCAGGTGCGCAGCGACTCCTCGGGCCGTCCCGCGTACTCCTGGACCCGGGCGATCTCGCTCAACGCCCGCGCGTGGGCGGCGACATCGCCGCTCTTGCGGTAGCCCGCGGCGGCCGCCCGCCAGTTCCGTACGGCCTCGCCGTACCGGCCCGCGTAGGTGTGCGCGGTGGCGATCCGGCCGTACAGCCGGGCGGCCTCCGCGCGCTCGCCCCGGGCCAGCCGGTCGGACAGCGCGCGCCCGAACCAGTCGGCGGCCCGGTCGTAGTCCCCCAGCTCCAGATGGGCGCCGCCTACGGATTCCATCGCGCGGCCGGTGGCGTACGGGTCGTTCGCCTGCCGTCCGGCGTCCAGGGCGGACCGGTAGCGGGCCAGCGCCTCCCGGGTGCGGCCGGTCTGCGCGTCCAGATCGCCCAGGTTCAGCAGGGCCGCGGCCTTCTCCCGGGCCAGTCCGCGCCGCTCGGCGACATCGAGGACAAGGCCGTGGACGCCGTACAGGTCGGGCGCGGCGGCCTGCGTGCCGACATGCGCCACCAAGGCCCTGACCAGCTGCGACAGCAGCCGTCGGGCGAGGGTGTCCAGCTCGCCGTCGGCCACCGCGAGGCGCGCGGAGGCCAGCAGGGCCGGGCGGCGCACCCGCAGCCATTCGGCGGCCGCGCGGGGGGTCGGGAAGCGCACCGCCGGCTGCATGGCCAGCAGCTTCTCGCGGAACTGCGGGCTGTCCGTCTCGGTGATCGCCCGGCAGGACTGGAGCAGCCGTACCGTCCGCTCCAGCATCCGGGCCCGGGCCAGCTGGAGCTCCGCCGGGCGTTCCCGGCTGCCGGCGAGGGCGCGCAGCAGGGGGTGCAGACAGCCCGGGATGCCGTACTGGGGCAGTGGGGAGTCCACGGCGTGCAGCAGGCCGAGGCCGACGAAGTCGTCCAGGGTGGCGTGCGCGGCCTCGACCGAGCAGCCGGCCAGCGCGGCGGCGGTGTGCGGGTCGACCAGGCCGGCCGGGGCGAGGGAGAGCAGGCGCAGTATCCGGGCGGCCGGGCCGGGCAGCTCGTCGTGCACCAGACGGAAGACACGGGCCAGCGGGGTGCCGTCGGCCCCCGCCTCGGTGTCCGCGTGCAGCCGCTTGGCGAGGTCGGAGACGGCGGCCTGGGGGCGGGCGGCGAGCCAGCCGCCGGCCAGGACGAGGGCGGCCGGGTGGCCGTGGCAGGCCTCGGCCAGGCTCTCCGCCGAGCGCGGGTCGACGGTGATCCGGACGGAGCCGGTGAAGCGGGTGAGCAGTTCCACCGCGGACTTGGTGTCCAGCCCGCCCAGGGTGCACGGGCGGACGTCGGCGATGCCGGTGAGCGGGCCGCTGGAGACGGCCACCACCAGGCAGTCGGGGGCGTCCGGGAGCAGGGCGTCGACCTGGTCGGCGCCGGCCGCGTCGTCCAGCAGGAGCAGGACCCGCCGGCCGGTCAGCGCGGTGCGCAGCGCCGCGGTCAGCTCGTCCTCGGCGGCTCCGGCGGGGGCCGGCACGTCCAGCGCGGCGAGCAGGTCGCGGGCGGCCCGCTCGACCGGCACCGGGGTGCCGTCGGGCTCGCTGAGCCGGGCCCGCAGCACCCCGTCCGGGTAGCGGCCGGCGACCTGCCGGACGAGTTCCCCGGCGAGGGCGGTCCGGCCGGAGCCGGGCCGGCCCGCGATGAGCAGCACCCGTGCGCGGGGCGCCTTGCGGCCGGACAGGGTGTCCAGGCCCGCGCGCTCGATGTCGGCGCGCAGCTCCTTCAACTCCCGTGTCCGGCCCAGGAAATGACCCTCCGCGGCCCCGGACGCCGACAGCCGTACGTCGCCTGTGTCCACCACCTGATCCGTCACGGGCCACACTCCCGTCCCACCGCACGCGCAAGCCCGCCGGATCTTCCGGTACGGGCTTTCCAGAGCCTAGTTCACGCTCTGCGACGTTCCCTGAGGAGCACAGCGGACACATCGCCCGATCGGATCAGGCGATGGTCATACACGTGCGCCGGGCGGGTGAGGGCTCAGGCCGTGAAGGGGCGGGCGGGCCAGGGGGCGTCGGCCGGGCGCAGCGCGTCCAGGCCGTCACCGGCGCGGGCGGCCGCCAGGGAGAGGACGCCGACGACGAGGCAGTTGTTGTGCACATCACCGGCGAGGACCCGGCGCACCAGCTCGTCGACCGGCACGCGCGCGTGCTCCATGTCGGTCTCCTCGTGCTCCGTCGCGAAGCGCTCGCCGTCGGCCTCGGACAGGTCACGGGCGAGGAAGATCCGTACGGCCTCGTCGCAGCCGCCCGGGGTGGTGTACACGTCGGTCAGCACCCGCCAGTCCTCGGCCTTGGCGTGCGCCTCCTCGTACAGCTCGCGCTGCGCGGCGTGCAGCGGGTTCTCGCCGGGCACGTCGAGCAGCCCGGCCGGGATCTCCCACAGCTTCTGCCGCACCGGGTGGCGGTACTGCTTGATCAGCAGCACCCGGTCCTCCTCGTCCAGGGCGAGCACGGCCACCGAGCCCGGGTGGACCTGGTAGTCGCGGCGGACCACCGAGCCGTCGGGCATGACCACCTCGTCCGTCCGGACCGAGGTCTTGTTGCCCACGAAGGGGGTCTCCGTGTTCCGGGTCTCCCACTCCTCCGGGGTGTCCTTGATCGTCATGCCCTGTCCTCCCACGTGCACATACGAAAGCCGGGGTGCTCCCTACTGAGAGGTACGCACCCCGGCCACCGTACAACTGATGTGTTACTTCGACGTCTTCCGCTCGACCGCGGCCTTCACCAGGCCGGCGAAGAGCGGGTGCGGGCGGGTCGGCCGCGAGCGCAGCTCGGGGTGGGCCTGGGTCGCGACCAGGTAGGGGTGGACCTCACGCGGGTACTCCACGTACTCCACCAGCTTGCCGTCCGGGGAGGTGCCCGAGAACTGGATGCCGGCCTTCTTCTCCAGCTCCGCGCGGTAGGCGTTGTTCACCTCGTAGCGGTGGCGGTGGCGCTCCTCGATGTACTCCTTGCCGTCGTACACCTCGCGCACGATCGAGCCCTCGGCCAGCTTCGCCGGGTACATGCCCAGCCGCATGGTGCCGCCCATGTCGCCCTCACCGGCGACGATGTCCAGCTGCTCGGCCATCGTGGAGATCACCGGGTGCGCGGTGGCGGGGTCGAACTCGGTGGAGTTCGCGTCCGCGATACCCGCCAGGTTGCGCGCCGCCTCGATCACGATGCACTGGAGGCCCAGGCACAGGCCCAGCAGCGGGATCTTGTTCTCCCGGGCGTAGCGGATGGCGCCGACCTTGCCGAGCACACCGCGGTCGCCGAAGCCGCCCGGGATGCAGATGCCGTCGACGTCCGCCAGCTGCGCCTTCGCGCCGGCCGGGGTCTTGCAGTCGTCGGAGGTCACCCACTTGATCTTGACCCGGGCACGGTTGGCGAAGCCGCCGGCGCGCAGCGCCTCGGTCACCGACAGGTAGGCGTCGGGCAGGTCGATGTACTTGCCGACCAGGGCGAGGGTGATCTCGTGGTCGGGGTTGTGGACCCGGTCCAGCAGGTCGTCCCAGGTCGTCCAGTCCACGTCACGGAACGGCAGGTCGAGCTTGCGCACCACGTAGGCGTCCAGGCCCTCGGCGTGCACGACCTTGGGGATGTCGTAGATGGAGCGGGCGTCCGGGCAGGCCACCACGGCCGCCTCGTCCACGTCGCACATCAGCGAGATCTTCCGCTTGATCGCGGTCGGCACCTCGCGGTCGCAGCGCAGCACGATCGCGTCCGGCTGGATACCGATGTTGCGCAGCGCCGCCACCGAGTGCTGGGTCGGCTTGGTCTTCAGCTCGCCCGAGGGACCGATGTAGGGCAGCAGCGAGATGTGCACGACGAAGACGTTGTCCCGGCCGACCTCGTGCCGGACCTGGCGGACGGTCTCCAGGAACGGCAGCGACTCGATGTCGCCGACCGTGCCGCCGACCTCGGTGATGACCACGTCGACCTCGTCGGTGGCCATCCGCCGGATGCGGTGCTTGATCTCGTTGGTGATGTGCGGGATCACCTGCACCGTGTCGCCCAGGTACTCGCCCCGGCGCTCCTTGGCGATCACGGTGGAGTACACCTGACCGGTGGTGACGTTCGCCGAACCGTCCAGGTCACGGTCGAGGAACCGCTCGTAGTGACCGATGTCCAGGTCGGTCTCGGCGCCGTCGTTGGTGACGAACACCTCACCGTGCTGGAACGGGTTCATCGTGCCCGGGTCGACGTTCAGGTACGGGTCGAGCTTCTGCATCACCACGCGCAGACCCCGTGCCTTGAGCAGCATGCCCAGGCTGGAGGCCGTCAGACCCTTGCCGAGCGAGGAGGCGACACCCCCGGTGACGAAGATGTGCTTGGTCGTCGTGGCTGTGCTGTTTCGAAAAGCAGCGGGCGGCATGGCCAAGAGGGGGCTCCCGTGGTCGCTATCTGTCGTGCGGTGCGGCTTCCGGTCCGGAGATTTCCGGGGGCGCCGTCGCTGCGGTTCGGGGGTTTCAGTCCCACCGGTCCACGGGCTACCAGGGTATCAGCGCCTGGAGGAGATGGCTTCCGGCCACGCTCCGCAGCCGGGCGGGCACGGGGTGGTCAGGCCGGGGCCGTCACCTGCGACCCTCGTTCGTCACACGCCACACGTGTCACCACAGGCTCGCGCCTGTCACACGGTCATCACCCGTTGGTCACTCATTCGGCCCACACGGGTTGTCCGGAGCGGCACGCAGATCATCTACGTGCGTCGTATCCTGCTCGGACACTCGCTGCCGAGCCCGGCCGGAACGACGGCACACCCCCGCCAGCATCAACCGGAACAACGAGAGCGCGGCAGTTCGTTGAGCTAAGACTGTCGTGTTGCCTCAGGGCTCGGCGGGCTGCTTTGCTTCACCGCTCAACGACGCACAACAACGAACCCTTGACCGCACTAGCGACAGCCCCCTGCGCGGGGGTGTGACGTGGCCGTTCGACTGGAGTTGCACGTGGCCGGGCGCATCGAAGACTACGCACTCATCGGAGACATGCAGACCGCCGCACTGGTCTGCCGGGACGGCACGGTGGACTGGCTGTGCCTGCCCCGCTTCGACTCGCATGCCATCTTCGCCGGCCTGCTGGGCACCGAGGAGCACGGCTTCTGGCGGCTCGGCCCGGCGCACGCCGCCGACGCCGAACCGCCCTCGGCCGTCCGGCGCAGCTATCGCGGCGACTCGCTGATCCTGGAATCCGAGTGGGACACCCCGCGCGGCACGGTCCGGGTGACCGATTTCATGCCCCCGCGTGACGGCGCGCCGCAGCTGATCCGGATCGTCGAGGGGGTCACCGGCCGGGTGCCCATGCGCTCGGTGCTGCGCATGCGGTTCTCCTACGGCCGGGTGGTGCCGTGGGTGCACAAGCACGACGGACGCACGGTCGCGGTGGCCGGTCCCGACTCGGTGTGGTTCGACACGGAGGCCGAGACCTACGGCAAGGCGCTGACGACCTACGCCGACTTCACGGTCGCCCCGGGTGACCGGATCGCGTTCACCATCTCGTGGCAGCCCTCGCACAAGGAGCCGCCGCCGCTGCCGGAGCCCGAGCAGTCGCTGGAGGCGACGGAGGACTTCTGGCGGGAGTGGGTGGAGCACTGTACGTACCACGGCCCGTACCGCGAGGCGGTGGTCCGCTCGCTGATCACGCTGAAGGCCCTGACGTACGCCCCGACCGGCGGCATCGTCGCGGCCCCCACCACCTCGCTGCCCGAGGACATCGGCGGCGTCCGCAACTGGGACTACCGCTACACCTGGCTGCGCGACGCGGCGATCACGCTGTCCTCGCTGCTGCGCACCGGCTACCGCGAGGAGGCGCGCGCCTGGCGCGAGTGGCTGCTGCGCGCGGTCGCGGGCGACCCGGAGAACCTCCAGATCATGTACGGCATCGCGGGCGAGCGCGAGCTGGGCGAGGCCGAGCTGGACTGGCTGCCCGGTTACGAGAACTCCGCCCCGGTCCGGGTCGGCAACGGCGCGGCGCACCAGCTCCAGCTGGACGTGTACGGCGAGGTCACCGAGGCGCTGCACCTGGCGCACATGACGGGTCTCGCCCGCAACGACTACGCGTCCCTGCTCCAGCTGAAGCTGATCCGCTACCTGGAGGACCACTGGCAGGAGCCGGACGAGGGCATCTGGGAGGTGCGCGGCCCGCGCCGGCACTTCGTGCACTCCAAGGTGATGGCCTGGGTCGCGGTGGACCGCACCATCAAGCTGATCGAGTCCGGGGACGCGGACGGCCCGCTGGAGCGCTGGAAGGAACTGCGCGACGACATCCACCGGGACGTCTGCGAGAAGGGCTACGACAAGGAGCGCAACACCTTCACCCAGTCCTACGGCTCCCAGGAGCTGGACGCCTCGCTGCTGCTCATCCCCCAGATGGGTTTTCTGCCGCCGGACGACAAGCGGGTCATCGGCACCATCGAGGCGATCCAGCGCGAGCTGTCCACCCCGGACGGGTTCATCCTGCGGTACCCGACCGAGGGTGACACGGCGGGCGTCGACGGTCTGCCCGGCGACGAGGGCGCCTTCCTGGCCTGCTCGTTCTGGATGGCGGACGACCTGGCGATGATCGGCCGGGTGGACGAGGCCCGCAGGCTGTTCGAGAAGCTCCTCGCGCTCCGCAACGACCTGGGCCTGCTCGCCGAGGAGTGGGACCCGCGTCTCCAGCGCCAGGTCGGCAACTTCCCGCAGGCCTTCAGCCACGTGCCGCTGATCGACACGGCCCTGCGGCTGACGGCGTCCGGGGCGTACGGCGGCTGACCCCGCCCCCGCGGGAGCCGTCCCCCCGCCCCCGCGGGAGCCGTCCCCCCGCCCCCGTGGGAGCCGTCCCGGCTCCCACCCTTC
This sequence comes from Streptomyces sp. NPDC127190, assembly GCF_042672505.1. Classification (NCBI taxonomy): domain Bacteria; kingdom Bacillati; phylum Actinomycetota; class Actinomycetes; order Kitasatosporales; family Streptomycetaceae; genus Streptomyces; species Streptomyces sp. NPDC127190. Next base: position 18,318 of record NZ_JBHXVE010000026.1, on the reverse strand, counting down.
CGTGCCTAGGCTGGAAGCCGACAGCAGCCCCTGGCACGGAAGGGGGCGGCCATGGCTTCCTTCTCCACGGCGCAGACCGCTCTCGCCGCGCTGCGCGAGGATCTCGCCGGCGAGGTGTTCGCCCCGGGGGACCCGGGCTACGACGGCGCCCGGACCGTCTTCAACGCGCTGATCGACCGGCGTCCGGCCGTGATCGCCCGGTGCGCGCACGCGGGCGACGTGGTCCGCGCCGTGCGCTTCGCCCGGGACCTGGATCTGCACATCGCGGTGCGCGGCGGCGGGCACGGCGTGGCCGGCCCGGCCGTGGCCGACAACGCGCTCGTGGTGGACCTGCGCCGGATGCACGCCGTGACCGTCGACCCGGCGGCCGAGGCGGTGCGGATCGAGGGCGGGGCCACGGTGGGCCGGCTGGACCGGGCCACCCAGCCGTACGGGCTCGCGACCACCGGCGGCCGGGCCTCCGGCGTCGGGGTCGGCGGCCATGTCCTCGGCGGCGGCACCGGCTGGCTGGACCGCGCCTTCGGTCTCGCCGCCGACAACCTCATCGGGGTGGAGCTGGTGACCGCCGACGCCGAGCGGGTGCACGCCAACGCGGACGAGAACCCCGAGCTGTTCTGGGCGCTGCACGGCGGCGGGGGCAACTTCGGCATCGCCACCGCGCTCACCTTGGAGCTGCACGAACTGCCGGAGTTCCGGATCGCGCTGCTGCTCTGCCTGCCCCGGTTCGGCCCGGAGCTGGTCCGCGCCTTCCGCGAGGTGATCCGCACCGCCCCGAACGAGGCGGGCGGTGCCGTGCTGTACACAACCGGCCCGCCGGCCCGGTTCGTCCCGCCGGAGCTGGTGGGCAGGCTGCTGTGCGGCTGTCTGCTGACGTACGCGGGCGGTGCGGCCGGGCTGCGCCGGCTCGCCGGTCCGCTGCTGGCGCTGCCGCACGTGGCGGAGATCGTGGGCGCCGTGCCGTACGCCGATGTGCAGTGCCTGCTGGACGAGCCGCCGGGGCTGCGCAACCACTGGTCGGCGGAGTGTCTGAGCGGTCTGCCCGACGAGCTGGTGGACGTCTTCTGCGCCCACGCCGAGAGCATGCCGGTGCCGACCGGCAGCCAGTACATCCTCTTCCCGCAGGGCGGAGCGGTCGCCGCCGGACCCCGGGAGTACCCGGTGCCGTACCGGGACGCGCCCTGGGTGGTGCACCCGTTCGGCAACTGGGCGGACCCGGCCGACGACGAGCGGACGATGGCCTGGGTGCGGGCGGCACGCGCCGGTGTACGCCCCTGGAGCACGGGGGCCGTCCCCCTCAACCTCATCGGCGACGAGGGCCCGGACCGGGTCCGGGCGGGTCTGGGCGCGGGGAACACGCTGCGGCTGGAGAAGGTGAAACGGCGGTACGACCCCGACAACGTCTTCCGCTTCAACCACAACGTGCAACCGGTCTGACCCGCAGCTGTCCCGAGGGCGTTTTCGCAGGTAGCGTCCGCTGCATGAACAGCGGTACGGACAACGGCACGGAGCGCAGACCCGCCACGCAGGGCGCCGGGATCACCGTGCAGCGGGCGCTGGAGCTGCCCGGGCTGCGCAGTGGGCTGCCGGAGATCGTGGCGGGCGCCGACCGGCTGGGCCGTACCGTGCGCTGGGTGCACGCGGGCGAGGTGCCGAACATCGCCTCGCTGCTCAAGGGCGGCGAGCTGCTGCTCACCACGGGCTACGGTCTCGGCACCCGCCCGGCCGAGCAGCGGGCGTTCGTGCGCACGCTGGCCGAGCGCGGGATCGCCGCCCTGGTGGTGGAGCTGGGCCCGCGCTTCACCCGGCTGCCGGCCGCGCTGGTGGACACCGCGCGGGCGGCCGGTCTGCCGCTGGTCCAGCTGCATCGCGAGGTGCCGTTCGTGGCGGTGACCGAGGAGATCCACACCGAGATCGTCAACGGCCACTACGCCCTGCTCCAGCGGGCGGAGGAGGTGCACCGGCGCTGTACCGAGGCGCTGCTGGGCGGTGGCGGCGTGCCGCAGGTGCTGGCCATCCTGGCCGGTTTCGGCGGCAACCCGGTGTTCCTGGAGACGCCCGACGGCCGGCTGCTGTACGCGGCCGGGGAGGGGCCCGAGGGCGCGGATCCGCTCCAGGTGTGGGAGGGGCTGCGCGGGCCGCACAAGGACGCGCCGCCGCCCGCCGGTTCGGTACTGGTGGACGTGCCCGGCGGCGGCCCCGGTACGGCGGGCTCGGTACGGGCCCGGCTGGTGATGCTGCCGGTCCGCTCCCCGCTGGCGCCGGTGCACCGGATCGCCGCCGAGCGGGCCGCGGGGATTCTGGCCGTGGTGCTGATGCAGGCCCGGCAGGAGGAGGAGCTGGCGGCGCGCGGGCGCGGTGACTTCCTCACCGATCTCGCCGAGGGCCGGATCACCGCGGAGGACGCCCCCGCGCAGGCCCGGGTGCTCGGCTTCAAGCCCGGCGGCAGTCCGCTGCTGCCCGTGGTCATGCGGGTCGGCGATCCGCTGTCCCCCGGCGGGGGCTGGGCGGTGCTGGCCCGGGCGGTCTCCGAGGAGCTGGCCACGGTGGGCGTGCCGGTGCTGCTGGGGGTGCGGCCGGTGGAGGGCCGGGTGCTGGTGCTGCTCGGGCTGCGCTCGGAGCCGGAGCGGCCGGCGGTGGCCGACCGGGTGGCGGCGGCGCTGCGGGCGGGCGTGGAGCGGGCCGGCATGCAGCGGCCGGGCGCGCCGCCGCCGGTCGTGGTGGTCGGGGTGGCGGGCGGCTGGGCGGCCGCCTCGGCCGGGCTGCGGCACGCGGCGGAAACGGCGACGGCGGCCCAGGGCCTGACCGACCGGCCCTGGTACGACGCCCGGCGCCTCGACATCGACCTGTTGCTGTGGCGGCTGCGCGACCACCCGGACCTGGCCGCCTTCGTGGACCGGGCGATCGGTCCGCTGCGCGACCACGACCACCGGTCCAAGCCGCCGCTGCTGCCGACCCTGGAGACCTATCTGGCGCACGCGGGCCGCAAGGCGGAGACGGCCCGCGAACTCCATCTCAACCGGCAGACCCTCTACAACCGCCTCGCCCGTATCGGTGAGTTGCTGGGCACCGACCTGGACGACCCGCAGACGGTCCTGGCCCTGAGCCTCGCCCTGCGCGCCCGCCGCCACGTGCCGTGAGAGGCCGTCAGGCGAGCGGCCAGGGCCGCGTCAACTCGTCGTAGACACTGAGCACTTGGGCGACCGTCTCGTCCTCGGTGGGCCAGGTGGCGGCCTGCCGTACGCCCCGCGCCCGGAGCAGTTCCCGGCGCGCCGGATCGGCGAGCAGGCGTACGACGGTGGCGGCGAGCGCGTCCGCGTCGCCGTACGGGACGAGTTCGGCGGCGTCGCCGACCAGGTCCGGTATGCCGCCGACCCGGGTGGCGACGAGCGGCACGCGCGCGTGGAGCGCCTCCTGGGCCAGCACCGACCGTGACTCCCAACTGCTGGTCAGCAGCGCCAGGTCGGCGGCGGCGAGCAGCTCGGGCACGTCCTCGCGACGGCCGACGAGCCGTACCGGAAGCTCCTCCTCCTCGATGCGCCGTTGCAGCGCGGGGCGCAGCGGCCCCTCCCCCGCGACGACGACCAGCGGCACCGGGTCCAGGCCGCGCCAGGCACGGGCCGCGTCGAGCAGGACGTCGTAGCCGCGATGCCGGTCGAGGGAGCCGACCGCGATCAGCAACGGGCGTTCGCCCGCGCCGAGTTCGGCGCGCACCTTGGGCCGCAGCCGGTCGGGGTCGTCATGGGTGACGGGCCGGCGCTGTCCGGGCAGGCCGACGGCGGCGAGCCGGGCGTCCCGCGCCCCGGTGCGCCGGGCCCGGTCCACCAGGTCGGAGCTGGTGCCGAGGACCACGGCCGCCGTCTTCGCCACCCGGCGCTCCAGCAGCCGCAGCAGATGCGCCCGCGCGCCCTCCGCCTCCGCCCGGTTGTGCCAGGTCACCACCAGCGGGGTGGCGCGCCGGCTGAGCGCGAGCACGGCGCGAAAGGAGGCGTGCAGCCCGTGGGCGTGCACCAGGTCGGCGTCCGCGCAGGCCGCCCGGAGCGCGGCCACGGAGGCGGGGTCGCTGCTGCGCGGCACATGCACATGGGCGGCGCCGGTCCCGGTGAAGTCGTAGCGGCGGTCGGCCTCGACGGGGGCGCACACCGTCACCCGCACGCCCCTCGCCACCAGCCCCTCGGCCAGCGAGCGCACATGCGCGCTGCTGCCGGCGTTGCCTCCGCCGAGCACCTGCACGGTGCGCAGCGGCGACTGGCCGTGCGGTGCGTTGCTGCTCAGCGGGGTCACGGGGCCGGGCTCCTGGTTCGGGGGCTCGCGGGGACACGAGGAAACGTACAGAAGGTAGCGGGCTCACGGAGGCGGAAGGGCACAGCCCGCGCGCCTCCCGCGCGGTCGGTTCGCACCCGTCGCCCGTCCGGCGTGCTGCCTCAAGCATGCCAGGGCGTACGGCTGTTCCGGGAAACCCGCGAGGGCGCACTCTGCGGCGGCCCGGGGCAATGCGCCGGAGCACGTCACCCACACGAGTGAGAGAAACCCTGCCACGACGGAACGCGCGACGACCGCGTCCCCCCAGGTCGGAGCCCTGGGCGCGGCCCCCCGGACCGGATCCGGCGGGGCGCGCGAACGGCGGCCCGGCCGAACGCCGGAAGCGGCACCCGAACAGCCCGGCGGCCGACCGCCCGCGGTGGCACACGAACAGCGAGGCGGCCCCCGGTCAGCGGCGGCGCACGCCGGGGACCGACCGCGCACGCCGGGGGGCGCACAACGAAGAAAGGCGCGCACGAACAACCGCACGCGCCGGTACGACACCACGCACTACCCCGGCGACACCAGCACGTGTGGCCGACCGGCACCGGGCGCGGCCGCCCCGCATCCCCCCGGCGCACCTGCCCCCGGCGCGACACCAGCAGGTGTGATCGACCGGCGCCGGGTGCGGGTGGCCCGCAAGGCGCTACACGGCCGCCCCGCACCACACCGAGCGCATCCCCCGGCACCCGTGCCCCCGGCGGGACACCCGGCACCCGTGCCCCCGGCGGGAAGCCGAACGCACGCGCCGGGCGCCGGTGTCGCCCGGCACCGGACGAAGCGGCTCTGCTCTGCCCCGCTCCCGCCTACGCGTCCGCGCGGGCCGTTGCCAGCAACTCCTCCGCGTGGGCGCGGGCCGTCTCGGAGTCCTCCTGGCCGGCCAGCATCCGGGACAGTTCGCGGACCCGTTCCTCGCCCTCCAGGACCTTCACCCCGGACCGGGTGACCGACCCGTCGTTGGTCTTCTCCACCAGCAGCTGTCGGTCGGCGAACGCGGCGACCTGCGGCAGATGGGTGACGACCACGACCTGCGCGGTCTTGGCGAGTTTCGCCAGCCGCCGGCCGATCTCGACGGCCGCCTTGCCGCCGACGCCGGCGTCGACCTCGTCGAAGAGGTACGTCGGCACGGGATCGGTGCCCGCGAAGACGACCTCCACGGCCAGCATCACCCGGGACAGCTCACCGCCGGACGCGCCCTTGGCGATGGGCCGCGGCGGGGCTCCGGGATGCGGGGCGAGCAGCAGCTCGACCTCGTCCACGCCGGACGGCCCGTAGCCGACCGTGCGTCCGCCGACCTCGACGCCCTCCGGATCCTCGGTCTGCCGGATGTCGAAGGACACGCGCGCGTGCGGCATCGCGAGCGAGGCCAGCTCGGCCGTCACCGCGGCGGCGAACCGCTCGGCGGCCTCGGTCCGCGCGTCGGTCAGCGCCTGGGCGAGCCCGCCCAGTTCGGTGCGCAGCGCGTCCCGCTCGGCGGTCAGCTCGGCGATCCGCTCGTCGTCGCCGTCCAGCTCGGTGAGCCGGGCGGCGCTCCGCTCGGCCCAGGCCAGGACGGCAGCGACGTCCTCGCCGTACTTGCGGGTGAGCGCGGTGAGAGCGGCCCGCCGCTCCTCCACGGCCGCGAGCCGGCGCGGATCGGCGTCGAGGTCGTCGGCGTACCCGGCCAGCTCGCCCGCGACATCGCCGAGCAGGATCCCGATCTCGCCGATCCGGTCGGCCAGGGAGGCCAGCGCCGGGTCGTGGGACCGTACGGCCTCCAGGGCCCGGTGGGCGCCCGCGACCAGCGTCGTGGCGTCGATCCCCTCGGGGTCCTCCGGATCGCCCGCGAGAGCGGCGTGTGCGGCGGTCGCGGCGGACGCCAGCGCCTCGGCGTGCCCGAGCCGCTCCGCCTCCTCTGCCAGCTCCACGTCCTCCCCGGCGCGCGGCTCCACGGCGGCGATCTCGTCCAGCCCGTACCGCAGCATGTCGGCTTCCTGCGCCCGCTCACGCGCGCGCGTGGTGATCTCCTCCAGCTCGGCGGAGACGGCCCGCAGCCGCTTGTAGGCCTCGGCGTACTTGGCGAGCGGCACGGCGACCGCGTCGCCCGCGTACCGGTCCAGCGCCTGCCGCTGCCGGGACAGCTTCAGCAGCCCCTGCTGGTCGGTCTGCCCGTGCACGGCCACCAGCTCGTCGGCCAGCTCGGCGAGCATGCCCACCGGCACGCTGCGCCCGCCCAGGTGCGCCCGGGACCGTCCCTCGGCGGAAACGGTACGGCTGATCAGCAGGGCGCCGTCGTCCAGCTCGGCCCCCGCCTCCTCGGCGCGTACGGCGACGGAGGCGTCCGCGGACACCGTGATCCGCCCCTCCACGACCGCCTTCTCGGCCCCGATCCGCACGAGCGCGGGGTCCGCCCGGCCCCCGAGCAGCAGTCCCAGGCTGGTGACCACCATGGTCTTGCCCGCACCCGTCTCACCGGTGACCGCGGTGAACCCCGGCGACAGCTCGACGACGGCATCGTCGATGACCCCGAGCGACCGTATCCGCATCTCCTCCAACACGGATAAGACCTTACGAGGTCGGGGGACGGGAGTGTGACCGACCCCGCCCCGCTTGTGTGAAGGTCCAGGTGACGCACGTCGATGCGGCGCGCGCTGTCACCCGGGCGAGTGCAGTGCGGTCGGCGCGGTGCGGCTAGTGCAGCCCCTTGAGCAGGGCCACGCCGTCGGGCACCCCCATGCCGGTGACGGCGTCGTACCCCGTCCTCACCGGGTAGCCCACCGCGGGCGGGTGGGAGCCGTTGTCATGGCCGACCGCGATGTCGCGGCAGGCCACCTCGCCGAGCGGGCGGCCGTTGCTGCCGGTGTCGTAGAGCAGCGGGGTGAGGAAGCGCTGGCGCTTGTCCGGGGGCAGCAGCGCGTTGATCCGGGCGATCAGGGCGCCCCACAGCGGGGCGGAGGCGCTGGTGCCGCCGTTGGGCGCAGGCTGGCCGAGCAGGATCAGGTCGTAGAACGGCGGGCCCGCGAGCGCCGCGACGTCCGGCACGGCCCGCCCGCGGATGCTGCCCGGGTTCAGGGAGTCGATGGTGATGCTCTGCTGGTAGGCCGGGCGGTCGAACTTGCTGGAGACCCCGCCGCCGGTGGCGCCGCCGCCGTGCGGGGTGCGGTGACCGGGCGGCTGCCACCAGGCGACCTCCTGCTGGGAGGGGTCGGCCATGGTGCCGCCGACGGCCAGCGTGAAGGGGCTGCTGCTGGGGAAGTCGACGTGGGCGCGGCCGTCCGGGATCTGGTCGCCCGAACCGTCGTCACCGGAGGCCACGCAGACCGTGATGCCGGCGTTCGCCGCGCCCTCCAGGCGCTTGTTGATCTCCCGGAGCGCGGTGGGCGACCAGCCGTGATCGTCCTCGCTCAGGCCCCAGCTGATCGGCACGCTCACCGGCCTGTCCGCGAGGACCTGGTCGAGCAGTTCGACCCAGCCGCGCTGGTCGAAGGTGGCGAAGTAGACGGAGATCTCCGCCGCCGGACACAGCCCGGCGACGATCTGCACGTCCATCATCACCTCGCCCGCGGCCTCGAACGCGAACTGCTGCTCCATGGGCGGCAACTGCCGAAGTTGCTGCAACGACCGGGGCGGGTCGAGGTTCAGGGGCACCACCTCGGCGCGCGGCACCGGCCGGTTGTGCGCCTCGCAGAAGGCACGCAGGTCGTCCTCGAAGTAGCAGCCGCCGAACTCGGCGATGCCGACCTTCTGGCCCTCCCCGTCGCCCGCCGGGAAGTTGTACAGCCGTTCCAGGTCGTCCGGCGTCATCGCCCCCTGGAAGCCGTGGCCCTGGACGGACTTGCGCCGCGCCATCTGCCGCTGGTCGAGCCCGAAGACACCGGTCACGATGCCTTCCAGTTCGGCGGGGATGTGCAGCTCGCCCTCGCGGCCGCGGAACTCGCCCTGGGTGGGGCTGTGGTAGATGCCGAGGTCGGCCTTGAAGGCGGCGTTCATCGCGGACACCGGACCGCTGACCACGACGCTGCCCGGTCCGAGCCGGACCTGGTCGACCGAGAGGCCGTAGCGTTCGAGCACGGACTGGGTCTTCTCGGCGTCCTGGCGCCGCTCGTCAGGGATCTGGTCGGTGGGGGCCACCTTGCCGCGCAGGGTGAGGGTGACTTCCACGGGGTGCTGCGGGTCAGCGTCCCGCAGCCGGGTGGCGTCGGCCTTGGCAGGGCGGGTGCTGCCCGCCAAGGCCACGTGTTGTTCGTTCATCGTCGTCTCCTCGGAGCCGGCCTGCCGCACAGCCGGGACCGACCGGCTCGGGTCGGAAGTGGGCTACTCGGCGAGGTATATCCGGACATTGCCGGAAAAATATGCCTGGCAGACTCCGGCCACCCGGACAGGGCACGCCCTGCCCGGGATGGAGTACGGACGACGGCCGTCGGCGACGGCTCAGTGCGGCGCTCCCCGCCAGCCCGTGGTCGGCAGCGCGAACTTCGCCACCAGCCGGTCGGTGAAGGAGGAGTGGTGCAGCCGGGCGAGCCGCACCGGCACCGCCCCCCGCCGCACCTCCACCCGCGCCCCCGGCGGCAGCTCGACCGTGCGCCGCCCGTCGCACCACAGCACGCCGGGCGGGATGTGCGGCAGCACCTCCACCGCGAGCACCGAGTCCGGGGAGGTGACCAGCGGCTTGGCGAACAGGGCGTGCGCGCTGATCGGCACCATCAGCAGCGCCTCCACCTCGGGCCACACCACGGGCCCGCCCGCGGAGAAGGCGTAGGCCGTGGACCCGGTCGGCGTGGACAGCACCACACCGTCGCAGCCGAAGCCGGTCACCGGCCGCCCGTCGATCTCCAGCACGACTTCCAGCAGCTTCTCGGCGCCCGCCTTCTGCACGGCGGCCTCGTTCAGCGCCCAGTCGGTGTGCACGATGTCCCCGTTGCGGTGCACGACGACATCGACGGTCATCCGCTCCTCGACCTCGTAGGAGCGGGCGACCACCCGGTCGACCACCCGGTCGAGGTCGTCGCGTTCGGCCTCCGCGAGGAAGCCGACCCGCCCGAGGTTGACGCCGAGCATCGGCACCCCGGAGGCCCGCGCGAACTCGGCGCCGCGCAGCAGCGTGCCGTCGCCGCCGAGCACGATCAGCAGCTCGCACCCGTCCAGGCTCTGCGGGGTCGCCTCCTTGACGAGGTCCACCTCGTCCGGCAGCGGCAGATCCCGCGCCTCCTCCTCCAGCACCCGCACCCCGATGCCGTGCCGCAGCAGGCCCTTGACGACGAGTTCCGCGCTGCGGATCGCCGCGGGCCGCCCGGTGTGGGCCAGCAGGAAGACAGTACGTGCCAGGTTCTGTGTCAACGCGGCCCCTCCGCCACTGCACGCTCGACGTCGGCCGGGTCCACCTCGGGTGCCCCCGCCCGCAACCAGAGAAAGTACTCGACGTTCCCCGAGGGGCCCGGCAGCGGGCTCGCGGTGACTCCCTGCACCCCGAGCCCCAGCTCCCAGGCCTTCTCGGCCACTCCCCGCACGGCCTCCGCCCGCAGCTGCGGACTCCGTACGACACCTCCGCTGCCCAGCCGCTCCTTCCCCACCTCGAACTGCGGCTTGACCATCATCACCAGGTCGGCGTCCGGCTTCACACACCGCTTCAGGGCGGGCAGCACCAGCCCGAGCGGGATGAAGGACAGATCACCCACGACAAGATCCACAGGTTCTCCGTCGATCGCCTCCAGCGTCAACTCGCGTACGTTCGTACGGTCCTTGACGGTGACGCGTTCATCGTTCTGGAGCGACCAGGCGAGCTGTCCGTATCCGACGTCCACGGCGACGACATGCGCGGCGCCCGCGCGCAGCAGCACATCGGTGAAGCCGCCGGTGGACGCGCCGGCGTCCAGCGCACGCCGGCCCTTCACCACGAGCCCCTGCGGCACGAAGGCCTCGAGCGCCCCGGCGAGCTTGTGCCCGCCCCGGGAGACGTAGTCGGGATCGCTGTCGTCGGACCGCACCACGATCGCGGCGGCGGTCTCCACCTGTGTGGCCGGCTTGGTCGCCACGGTCCTGCCGACGGTGACCCGCCCGGCGGCGATCAGCTGGCTGGCATGCTCACGCGAGCGCGCGAGCTTCCGGCGGACCAGCTCCGCGTCCAGACGGCGACGTGCGACTCCTGCCACGGTGGGTTCAGCTCCTGTGTTGGTACGACGGTGACGGGACCGGGGGTCCCTGGCGGGCGTCGAGCGCGTCGAGCGCGTCGCGCAGCCCCTGGTGTACATCCTCGTACACCTCGAGGTGTCCGTCGGTGGCGAGGTGGTCGGCGTCGGCCAGCCGCTCCAGCCGGGCGTCGATCCGGGCGTCGCCGGTGGGGGTGCGCGGGACGTTCAGGGGGGCGGGCGCGGCGGGTTCGTACGCCTCTTCCGCCCCCTCCTCCGCCTCCGCCGGATACTCCGTCTGCGGAACCGAGTCGCTCATGCCCAGACGCTACCCCGAACCGCTGGGGTACGGTCGGTGGCGATGGCCACGATCGAGGAGTGCCGCGCCGCACTGGGAAAGCTTTCGGACAACATGCAGGGGGCCGAGGGCGAGGTCCGCGCGGCCGCCGCCCTGGACCGCACGGTGAGCTGCCACATCACCGACCTGGACGTCACCTTCGCCGGCCGCATGACGGGCGGCCGGATCGAGGTGGACGAGACCCTGCCCGGTCCGCCGCGCGAGCGGGCGCAGATCAGGCTCGTCCTGGCCGGCGACGACCTGGTGGCCCTGGTGGACGGGGAGCTGAACTTCGCGACCGCCTGGGGCAGGGGCCGGGTGCGGCTGGAGGCGAGCCTGCTGGATCTGTTCCGGCTCAGGAAGCTGCTGTGACGCGCTCCGCGCGCGCCCTGCGGGCCGCCGGCACGATCAGCGGGGTGCCGGTCTCCGGATCGTCGATGACCTGACAGCGCAGTCCGAAGACCTCCTCCACCAGCTCGGCGGTGACGATGTCGTTCGGGGCGCCCTCGGCGATCACCCTGCCGCCGCGCAGGGCGATGAGGTGGGTGGCGTAGCGGGCGGCGTGGTTCAGGTCGTGCAGCACCGCCACCAGCGTCCGCCCCTGGGTCTCGTGCAGCTCCGCGCACAGGTCGAGGACGTCGATCTGGTGCTGGATGTCGAGATAGGTGGTCGGCTCGTCCAGGAGCAGCAGCGGGGTCTGCTGGGCGAGCGCCATGGCGATCCACACCCGCTGCCGCTGGCCGCCGGACAGCTCGTCCACGTACCGGTCGGCCAGCTCGGCGACGCCGGTCTGCGCCATCGACTCCTGGACCACCCGCTCGTCCTCGGCGGACCACTGGCGCAGCAGCCCCTGGTGCGGGTAGCGGCCCCGGCCGACGAGATCGGCGACCGTGATGCCGTCGGGCGCGATGGACGACTGCGGGAGCAGCCCGAGCGTGCGCGCGACCTTCTTCGCCGGCATCGACTGGATGGCCTGCCCGTCGAGCAGCACCCGGCCGTGGCTGGGCCTGAGCATCCGGGACAGCGCCCGCAGCAGCGTCGACTTGCCGCAGGCGTTCGGGCCGACGATCACCGTGAAGGACTGGTCCGGGATCTCCACCGAGAGCTGTTCGGCGATGACGCGCTGGTCGTAGGCGAGGGTGACGTTCTCGGCGGACAGCCGGTTCACAGTGCTCCTTGGGGTGTTCGAGGGGGTGCCGCTCATATCCGGCCCGCCCGGCGCTCGGTGACCAGCAGCCACAGCAGATAGGCGCCGCCGACGACGCCGGTGACCACGCCGACCGGCAGCTGGTCGGCGCCGAAGGCCAGCTGCGAGGCCCAGTCGGCTCCGACCAGCAGGGCGCCGCCCATGCAGAGCGAGGGCACCAGATTGGGTCCCGGGGAGCGGGTCAGCCGGCGGGCGAGCTGGGGCGCGGTGAGCGCGACGAAGCTGACCGGGCCGGCGGCGGCGGTGGCGGCCGCGGTGAGCAGGACGGCGCAGACCAGCAGCACCATCCGGACCCGCTGCACCCGCACCCCGAGGGCGCTGGAGACGTCGTCGCCCATCTCCATCATCCGCAGGCCGCGCGCGTGGGCGAGGACCAGCGGGAGGAGGACCGCGCACAGCGCGAGCAGCGGCCACACCTGGGTCCAGTCACGGCCGGCCAGCGAGCCGGTCATCCACACGATGGCCCGGGCCGCGTCCATCAGGTCGGCCTTGGTCAGCAGATAGCCGTTGACCGCGGTGACGATCGCGGAGACACCGATGCCGACCAGGACCAGCCGATAGCCGTGCACTCCGCGCTTCCAGGCGAGCAGATAGATCGCGAGCCCGGTCACCAGACCGCCGGCCAGCGCGCCCAGGGTGACCTCGGTGGCGCTGCCGGACATCAGCACGATCACCACCAGCGCGCCGGCCGTCGAACCCTGGGAGAGACCGAGCACGTCCGGACTGCCCAGCGGATTGCGCGAGACGGCCTGGAACAGCGCCCCGCCGAGCCCGAGCGAGGCACCGACCAGCAGGCCGACCAGCACCCGCGGCAGCCGCAGCTCGTTGACGATGAAGTCCTGGTACGCGGTGCCGTTCCCGGCGAGGGTGCGCAGGACGTCGCCCGCGGGGATCTGCGCGTCGCCGGTGCCGATCAGCGCGACCCCGGCGGCGCCCGCGGCAACCAGCAGCAGGACGACGACGGTCAGGGCCCGCAGGTCCAGGCGCACGGAGAACCCGCCGGGGGTGCGCACCGCCCGGTGCGGGGAGCGGGTCTTCACAGCTGGGCCGTCCTTCGCCGTCGTACGAGAAAGATGAAGACCGGACCGCCGATCAGGGCGGTGACGATGCCGACCTGCAACTCGGCGGGGCGGGCCACGACCCGGCCGATGACATCGGCGCCGAGCAGCAGCACGGGCGACAGGACGGTGGCGTACGGCAGGATCCAGCGCAGGTCGGGGCCGGTGAAGGAGCGCACCGCGTGCGGCACCATCAGGCCGACGAAGGCGATCGGACCGCAGGCGGCGGTGGCCGCCCCGCACAGCAGTACGGCGGCCAGCATGGCCAGGGCGCGGGTGCGGCCGAGGCCGGCGCCGAGCGCGCGGGCGGTGTCGTCGCCCATCTCGACCGCGTTGAGCGGACGGGCCAGGGCCAGCGCGAGGACCGTGCCGACCGCGAGGAACGGCAGCACCTGCACGATGGTGGCGTCGGAGGCCGAGGCCAGCGAACCCACCGTCCAGAAGCGCATCCTGGCGAGCGCGGCGTCGTCCAGGATCATCGCCGCCTGGAGATAGCCGTACAGGGCCGTGCTGATCGCCGTACCCGCCAGGGCGAGCCGTACCGGGGTGGCGCCCCGGCTGCCGCCGAGGAACCACACCAGCGCGCCGACCACCGCCGCGCCGAGGAAGGCGAACCACACATACCCGGTGAGGCTGGTGACGCCGAAGTAGGTGATGGCCGTGACGACGGCCGCCGAGGCGCCCGCGTTGATGCCCAGCAGCCCGGGGTCGGCCAGCGGATTGCGGGTGAGCGCCTGGAGCACCGCGCCCGCGAGACCGAGCGCGGCACCGGCGAGCAGCCCGAGGACCGTACGGGAGAGCCGCTCGTCCACGACGACGTCACCGTAGGTCCCCGTGTCCTGGAACAGGCCGTGCCAGACCTGGTCCGGCGACAGGGCTTTCGCACCGATCGCGATGCTCGCCAGGGCCACGAGCAGCAGGACCACCACGGAGAGCAGGAGCCCAAGGGCCCGTGCGGCTCGGCGGGTTGGGGGCGCGGCTGCGGTCTCCGCGCGCGGTTCCGGAGGACTGTCGACCAACACGAGGTTAGGTTAGCCTACCCTCGCTACGATCTCGATCCCCGGTTCCCGTCAGAGCCCCAGCCGCGCCAGCGCCTTCCCCGCGTCCAGCGCACACGAGCCGTCCCCGGCCGCCGTCCAGGCCGCCGCACACAGCGCCCGCAGCCCGTCCAGCGCCTCGCCGTCGCCGTCCAGCTCCAGCCGGCCGGCCCGCGCCGTCGCCGTGAACCCGCCGCAGCGGAAACCGTCGCCCTCGGCATCGACCACCGGCTGCCCGGTGAGCAGCCCGCGCAGATCGGCGTCCACATACGTCGGCCGGTGCTGCGGCGGCGCCGCGAGCAGCAGGGCGCCGTCGGTGACACCGGTCAGCACCAGCAGCGAGTCCACCTCGCCGTTGAACGCGCCCTCGATGTCCGTGTCCAGCCGGTCCCCCACCACCAGCGGGCGCCGCGCACCGGTCCGGATGACGGTCTCCCGGTGCATCGGCGGCAGCGGCTTGCCCGCCACCTGCGGCTCCCTGCCCGTCGCGATCCGTACGACCTCCACCGCCGCACCGTTGCCCGGCGCGATCCCGCGCCCGCTCGGAATCGTCAGGTCGGTGTTGGACGCGAACCACGGCACCCCGCGCGCGACCGCGTACGACGCCTCCGCGAACCGGCCCCAGGTCAGCTCCGGACCGCCGTACCCCTGCACGACCGCCGCCGGGTCGTCGTCCGCCGAGTCCACCGGGACCAGGCCCCGCTCGCGCAGCGCCACCCGCAGCCCCTCACCACCGATCACCAGCACCCGCGCCCCCGCCGGCACCTGCTCGGCGATCAGCCGGGCGACGGCCTGCGCGGAGGTGATCACGTCGTCCGCCCCCGTCGGTATGCCCAGCTCCGTCAGGTGCTCGGCCACGGTGTCCGGCGTGCGCAGCGCGTTGTTGGTCACATAGGCCAGGTGCATGCCGCCCGACCGGGCCGCCGCCAGCGAGTCGACCGCGTGCGCGATCGCCTCCCCGCCCGCGTACACCACCCCGTCCAGGTCCAGCAGCGCCGTGTCGTACGCCTCGCTCAGGGGCCGCTCGCTGCCCGCGGGCCGTGTCCTCGCACCCTGGCTCATATCCGCATCGCTCCTCGCACTCGCTTTTCCATCCGATCATCCCGCATGCCACTGACACACGTACGATGCCGGGATGAACACTGCAGGTCACTCGGAAGCAACGGCGCGCCGAGGCCTGGAACTCACCCCGTTCCGAGGCCTTCGCTACGACCCCGACCGGGTCGGCAGCCTCGCCTCCGTCACCTCACCGCCGTACGACGTCGTGGTACGGCCCGACGGGGTGCACCACCTTCAGTCGGCCGACCCGCACAACATCGTCCGGCTCATCCTGCCCCAGGCCGGTACCCCGAGTGCCCGCACCGAGCAGGCGGCCGACACCCTGCGCCGCTGGCTGGACGAGGGCATCCTCACCGCGGACGCGGAGCCCGGCCTGTACGTCTACGAGCAGCGCGACGGCAACGGCATGCTCCAGCGCGGCGTCATCGGCACCCTGCGGATCTCCGCCCCCGACGAGGGCCTGGTGCTGCCGCACGAGGACGTCATGCCGCCGGTGGTCGCCGACCGCGCGGCCCTGATGCGCGCCACGCGCGCGAACCTGGAGCCGCTGCTGCTGTCCTACCGCGGCGACGGCACGGCCGCCGAGGTCGTCGACCGCACCGTGCAGCGCCCGCCGCTGCTCGCCACGACCACCGAGGACGGCTTCCACCACGCCCTGTGGTCGGTCACCGACCCCGCCGACCTGGCCCGCATCCAGTCCGACCTGGCCCAGCGCCAGGCGCTGATCGCCGACGGCCACCACCGCTGGGCCACCTATCTGCGGCTGCGCGCCGAGCACCCCTCCCCCAGCCCCTGGGACTACGGCCTGGTCCTGCTGGTCGACACCGCCCGCTACCCGCTGCGCGTCCGCGCCATCCACCGTCTGCTGCACGGCCTGCCGATCGCGGACGCCCTGGCGGCGGTCGACGGCCTGTTCCGTGTACGACGCCTCGCCGTACCTCTGCCCGAGGCCCTGGAGGCGCTCGCGGACGCCTCCTGCGCCGGCAACGCCTTCCTGCTGGCCGGTGACGGCGCCTTCCATCTGCTCGACGATCCGGACCCCGAGCTGCTGGCCCGCACGATCCCGGCCGACCGCCCGGCCGCCTGGCGCTCCCTGGACGCCACCGTCCTGCACTCCACGCTGCTGGAGCACGTCTGGGGCATCCCCGAGGACTCACCCGCGCACATCGCCTACATACACGACACCGCCGCCACGGTCCGCAAGGCGGAACGCGACGGCGGTACGGCCGTGCTCATGCACCCGGTCCGCGAGGACGTGGTGCGCGAACTGGCCCAGCAGGGCGTGACCATGCCCGGCAAGTCGACGTCGTTCGGCCCCAAGCCGGCCACCGGACTGGTCCTGCGCGCCCTCGACATCTGAAGCCCCCTCAACGCAGAAGAGGGCAGGTCCCCCAGGGGACCTGCCCTCTTCTCACAGACTGCCCAGGCCGTCCGGCCCGCCGTCAGTCCTGCTGACCCTCGGGGCCCTCAGCGGGCTGCGCGGCCTCGTCCTTCGCCTCGCTCTCGCTCTCGCCCTCGGTCTCGACCTCGCTCTCGTCCAGCGCGTCGACGAACTCCACGCCGTCCAGCTCGGCGAGCCGGTCGGAAGCGTCCGTGCTGCCGTCCCGGTCGGCCTCCACGGCCTTGGCGAACCACTCGCGCGCCTCGTCCTGCCGGCCGACGGCGAGCAGGGCGTCGGCGTAGGCGTACCGCAGCCGCGCGGTCCAGGGCTGGACCGCGTTGGAGGCCAGCTCGGGGCTCTGCAGGGTGACGATGGCCGCGTCCAGCTGGCCCATGTCACGCCGGGCACCGGCCGCGACGAGCCGCATCTCCACCTGGCCGGCCTTGTCCAGCTTGTGCACCTCGGGGGCACCGGCCATGTCCAGCGCCTTCTCCGGCCGCCCGAGCCCACGCTCGCAGTCGGCCATCACCGGCCACAGCTCCACGGACCCGGTCATCCGGCGGGCGGCCCGGAACTCTGCCAGGGCCTCGGAGTACTTCTGGTTGGCGTACGCGGCGAAGCCGGCGGCCTCCCGTACGGCGGCCACCCGCGAGGCCAGCCGCAGGGCCACCCTGGAGTAGCCGTACGCGCCCTCGGGGTCCTCGTCGATGAGCCGGGCGACCATCACCAGGTTCTTGGCGACGTCTTCCGCGAGCGTCTTGGGCAGGCTCTGGAGCTCCTGCCGCACGTCCTTGTCGATCTCGTCGCCGGTGACGTCCTCCGGGATCGGCAGCCGCTTGATCGGCTCGCGGTCACGGTCCCTGTCGCGGTCCCGGTGGTCCCGCTGGTCGCGGAAGCGGCCGCCACCACCACCGCGGCGGTCGTCCCGCCGGTCGTCACGCCCGCGGAAGCCACCGGGCCGACCGCCACGGTCGTCCCTACGGCCGCCACCGCCGAAGCCACCACGGTCACCGCTGCGGTCACCACGGTCGCCGTAACCGCGGCGGTCGTCACGGCGGTCATCGCGCCGGTCGTCGCGCCGGTCGTCACGGCCGCGGAAGCCACCGCGGTCGTCACCACGGCGGTCGTCACGGCGGTCGAAGCCGCCGCGGTCGTCGCGTCGGTCGTCCCGTCGGTCGTCGCGGCGGAAGGCGGGGCGCTCACCGCGGTCGTCGCGGCGGAAGCCGCGGTCGCCACCGCGGTCGCCACCGCGCTCGTCACGGCCGCGGAAGCCACCGCGGTCGTCGCCCCGGCGGTCGTCACGGCGGTCGTCGCGCTGGAACGCCGGACGCGAACCCCGGTCGCCCTCACGGCCGCGGTAGCCACCACCGCGGCTGTCATCACGCCGGAAACCGCCCCGCTCACCACGGTCACGGTCATCACGACGGTCATCACGACGGTCGTCCCGGCGGTCATCGCGCCGGCCGAAGCCGCCGCGGTTGTCGTCACGCCGACCGTAGCCGCCACGGTCGTTGTCACGACGGTCGTTGTCACGGCGGAACCCGCCGCGGTCGCCACGGTCACCGCGGTCGCCGCGGTATCCACCACGGTCACCACTGTCCCGTCGCCGCTGGTCGCGCTCCGGTCGGTCGTCGGGAGAGTTGGTGGACATGGTGACTCCTGTCTTCGGTACCGCAAGCATTGTAAAAACAAAAGGACCCTTGGTCCCAGCTGAACGCTGGGACCAAGGGTCCTTCCAAAGATTGTTCGGCGGTGTCCTACTCTCCCACAGGGTCCCCCCTGCAGTACCATCGGCGCTGTGAGGCTTAGCTTCCGGGTTCGGAATGTAACCGGGCG